>WRNU01000049.1 GCA_009776435.1 Betaproteobacteria bacterium
TCCACCGGCCAGTTGAAGTGCATCGGCGCAACGACCTACACCGAGTTCCGCCAGATCTTTGAAAAAGACCATGCCCTGTCCCGGCGCTTCCAGAAAATCGACATCGTCGAGCCTTCGGTGGCCGAAACCGTCGAGATTCTCAAGGGACTGAAAACCCGTTTCGAGGAACACCACGGTATCCGGTATTCACTCTCGGCCCTGACCAGCGCCGCCGAGCTGTCGGCAAAATTCATCAACGACCGCCACCTGCCCGACAAGGCCATCGACGTCATCGACGAAGCGGGCGCGGCGCAGCGTATCCTGCCCAAGTCCCGGCAGAAGAAAACCATCGGCAAGGGCGAGATCGAAGACATCATCGCCAAGATTGCCCGCATTCCGCCACGCAGTATCTCGCAGGACGATCGCGCCTCGCTGAAGACGCTCGACCGCGACCTCAAAAACGTTGTGTTCGGGCAGGATGTCGCCATCGAAGCCCTGGCAAAATCCATCAAGATGTCGCGCTCCGGTTTGGGCAACCCGCAAAAACCCATCGGCTGCTTCCTGTTCTCGGGTCCGACCGGCGTCGGCAAAACCGAAGTCGCCCGTCAGCTTGCCTACACGATGGGGATCGAGCTCGTGCGCTTCGACATGTCCGAATACATGGAACGCCACGCGGTCAGCCGCCTGATCGGCGCGCCTCCCGGCTACGTCGGCTTCGACCAGGGGGGGCTACTCACCGAGCAGATCGTCAAGAAACCGCATTGCGTGCTGTTGCTCGACGAAATCGAAAAGGCCCACCCGGACATCTACAACATCCTGCTCCAGGTCATGGATCACGGCACGCTCACCGACAACAACGGGCGACAGGCCGATTTCCGCAACGTCATCCTCATCATGACCACCAACGCCGGGGCCGATGCCATCCAGAAAACCGTCATGGGCTTCTCGACCAAGCGCGAGATGGGCGACGAAATGAGCGAAATCAAGCGCATTTTCACCCCCGAGTTCCGCAACCGGCTCGACGCCATGATTTCGTTCAAGGCGCTCGACGGAGAAGTCATCCTGCGCGTGGTCGACAAGTTCCTGACCCAGCTCGAAGGCCAGTTGCACGAGAAAAAAGTCGAGGCCCACTTCACCGACGCCCTCAAATCCTGGCTGGCCGAAAAGGGGTTCGATCCGACGATGGGCGCGCGCCCGATGGCGCGGCTGATCCAGGACATGATCCGCGCCGCGCTGGCCGATGAACTGCTGTTCGGACGGCTTGCCAACGGTGGCAATGTGACCATCGACATCGACCCGGACAGCGAAAAAATCAAGCTGGCATTCGACCACGACCCGGTTCCCGAAGAACCCGCCGTCGCCTGAACCCGCAGCGCATCAACGAACAAGGCCGCCTTTAAAGGCGGCCTTGCTCATATTGGAATCTGGACACGCACTCAGCGTTTGCCGCGCCCGTTTCCTTTACCTTTCCTGCCGGAATCGGATCCGTAGCATGTCCCCGGCTCTCCTGCCGCACAACCCGGCCCGTTTCCTGCCATCATGCAGCCCGACTTGCCCATGCCCATGCCCATGCCCATGCCCATGCCCATGCCGCCAACGAACTTACCCGCTTCGGCATCGAACACCGTCTTCTGGGGCGCACTCAACTTGCTGTAAAACGCCTCGACCGGCTTACGCATATCGGACAGCATGCTTGCGCGCCTCTTGCTGAATTCCTCCGCGCGCGCCAGCCGTTCGATTGCTGTCTTGGGCGCTTCGGCATTGCGCCTGCTTTCCATTTCCTTCAGCATGGCCCCGGTACGGGCTTCAGTGGCTTTCCTGAAATCCGCCCAGGCCGGTTTTTGCTCCGGGGTCAGCGCCAGCGCAAGCTCGAGCCGCGCCAGACGCTCTTCCATCCGTTGGTTCATCCGTTCCTTGACCTGTTCGGGCGTGGCATTACGCCAACCGTGCCCGTAACCGCCGCCGCCCCATCCGCCGCAACGCGCCATGGCCGCGCCGCTCAGCAGGGTTGTTGCCGCCAGCGCGGCCACGAGTGATGTTTTGATCCAGGTTTTCATCGGGTGTTCTCCTTTCCGTTGGGATCGTTGCGCCCGTTGCATCGGGCGATGGGCGTATTTAACCCCGGAAAGCAGGGGGCGGATATATCGTAGAACAGCAAATTTGAAGCAAGATGTTTCCAACGGCCCGATTGATACAAAAGGATACAAATCGATCCCGCATCCGCCTAAGATGCACGAAAAACCACCCGCCAAGGAGAATCTTTCATGTCCAGCCAGGATCACATTCTGATCGTCGACGATGATCGGGACATCCGCACCCTGCTTGCCGGTTATCTCGAGAAACAGGGGCTACGCTGCACCACTGCCGGCGATGGCCGCGAAATGCGCGCCGCGCTGGAGAGCCACCGCATCGACCTGATCGTGCTCGACATCATGATGCCGGGAGAAGACGGCTTGACCCTGTGCCGCAACCTGCGCGCCAGCGACTCCCACAACGCCAACACGCCCGTACTGATGCTGACCGCGCGCGGCGAAGACATGGATCGCATCATCGGTCTCGAAATGGGCGCGGACGACTATCTGCCGAAGCCGTTCGTTCCGCGCGAGCTCTATGCCAGGGCCAGGGCCATCCTGCGCCGCACCCGCGCCCTGCCCCCGAACATGACCTCCGCGCCTGCCGTGCAGGGGCGTGAGCTGCATTTCGCGCACTGGCGGCTGGACACGATCGCCCGTCACCTCATCGACCAGGACGGAACCATCGTCGCGCTGTCCGGGGCCGAATACCGCATTCTCAGCATTTTTCTCGCCCATCCCCAGAAAATACTCTCGCGCGATCAACTGATGGAGCTCACGCAGGGGCGCGAAGCCGATGTCTTCGACCGTTCCATCGACCTCCTGATCAGCCGTGTGCGCCAGCGGCTCAATGAAAACGCGCGCGAACCGGCGATCATCAAGACCGTGCGCAACGAGGGTTACGTGCTTGCCTGCGAAGTCACTCCAGCCGGAGCCGCGCCATCATGATGAAACGCCTCTGGCCCCGCAGTCTGTTTGCGCGTCTGATGCTGATCTGGCTGGTGGGCATCCTGCTCGTGCTGGCCGTCAGCTTTGCCATTTTCGTCAATGAGCGGGATCGGGTCTGGTCTGAGGGTTTGGCGCGGGAAATCGCTTCCAACGCCGATATTCTGGACAGTCTCACGCCGGAAGAGCGCCGCCGTATGCTCGGTGAGGAGCGGGGAGGAGGGCGACGAGGTCGGTTACGCTTCAGCCTGACCTTGCCCGAGAACGCCAGGGCGCTTCCCGACGAGCACCCCCTGCTGCCTGCGCTGCGCGAAGCGATGCCCGAGCGCCAGCCTGCCATGTACACCTATCGACGCGGAGAAGGTCCCGATCTTTCCGAACGTCAACTCCTGATCGTTTCCGTGAATCTGGCAGACGGTTCCTTGCTCACTGCCCGACTGCGCGGTCAGTACCGCATGCCGGGTCAGCCGTCCATGCTCTCTCCGTATCCGCAGGCTTCGATCATGACCAGCGCGCTCCTTGCGCTTTTCATTGGCGTGGGCATTCTCACCTGGATTTGCGTGCGTATCGCCACCCGACCCCTCTCGAACCTGTCCGCTGCCGCGCGCGCCCTCGGCGAAGACCCCGAACGAGATCCACTCGAACCCGCAGGCCCCACCGAAGTCATCCAGGCCACGGAAGCCTTCAATCAGATGCAGCAACGCATTACCGCCCATATGCACGAGCGCACCCGCATCCTTGCCGCCATCTCTCATGATCTCCAAACCCCCATCACCCGGCTGCGCCTGCGCGCCGAAATGATCGACGACGAAACCCTGCAAGCCCGCATTCAGTCCGACCTCGATGCCATGCAAAGCCTCATTCGTGAAGGGCTGGACTACGCCCGCAGCATGGAGGTGAGCGCCCAGGCGCAGCCCATCGACCTCAATGGGCTTCTCGCTGCGCTATGCGGTGACGCCGCCGACATGGGCTGGACGGTTTCCGTGACGGGACAAGCCAGCGAACCATTTACCGGCCACCCCGTCGCGCTGCGGCGAGCCTTGTGGAACCTGATCGAAAACGGTGTGAAATTCGGCGAGTCCGTCGACATCGCCCTTTCCGAGACCCCGAACGCGGTGCACATCCTCATCCGCGATCATGGCCCCGGACTCCCCTCTGAAGAGATGGAGCGCGTCTTCGAGCCTTTCTACCGTACCGAATCCTCCCGCAACCGCGAAACCGGCGGAACCGGCCTGGGTCTGGCGATCACCCGCAATCTGCTCCACGTCCAGCGCGGCGACATTCGTCTGGACAACCATCCCGAAGGGGGGCTTCTCGCCTCTGTGATCCTGCCGCGCGGTCAGCCGCATTGAGTCCGCAGATGACGGCATACCGCAGCACAAGCAAGATATGGTAACGTCCAGATAGATAGATCACACGGAGGCGTTCCATGATAAGCATCGACCACCACGAAGACATGATCGTCGCCGTCGTTTTCGGCGAATTCACCCTAGCCGATTACCGTGAATTCGAGGAACTGGCCGACTACAAGATCAAGGTTGGTGGTCCGCTTGATTTGCTGTTCGATCTACGCGAAATGGCCGGATTTACCATCGATCTCGCCGTGGAAGAAATCCGCCACTCCCTGCGGCACGCCCATGATTTCCGCCGTATTGCCATCCTGACCGACGACCAGTGGGTCACATGGAGCGCGTGGATTTCGCAATTCTTCGTCGACGCGGAAATACAGGTTTTCGACAACGAGGAAGACGCCCGACTCTGGCTGGAAACCGACCAGCAAGCCTTGACGTGATTGAATCACCTGTCCAAACCCCGGCCTTCAGACCGAAGTTCTGACCTCCGCGCCGCCCTGAAGGGCGAGGTTTCAAACCGGGGGCAGTATTACGAAGAATTATCGCTTCCTGATGCCCGTTGCGAAGCGGCAAGTTCAATATTTCCTTTCGTGAATCGTTGAAATATGTGCATGTGAGAATGTGAGAATGAGAACATTGTGGCATTCGATATGCCGCAGTGCGCAATAAAATCCGGGTAAACAGCCTCTGAAGATTGATTGTGGAGAGATTCCCGGTATGTCGTCATGGAGCGAAGAAGGAGCGAGATCATCCACCGTGGATGTGGTGGTGGTCATGCGCGATGGGCGTGAGGCCGCACAGCGTTGCCTTGTCTCGCTCTATGCGGCCGTGTGCCGCACGATGAACGAAATCGTCGTCATCGACGATGCTTCATCCGATCCGGAACTGGTGGACTGGCTCGACGGCGAGGCCGACGCGGGCCGCATCATGTTGTTGCGCAACGATAAGGATCGGGGCTTCATGGCCTCGGTCAATGGCGCGTTGGCGCTGCATCCGGAGCGCGACGTGGTATTGATGGAAGGTAGCGTCGAGGTCGCAAACGACTGGCTCGATCGCCTGTTGGCGTGCGCGGCGTCACGGGCCGACATCGGCACGGTGACGCCGTTTTCCAATAACGCCATTTTTTGCGCCTATCCCTTCGCGGGATGGAACGGCGGCCTGCCCGGCACGCAGGAATTGTCTGCGCTGGATGCGTTGGTGGCCCGCGTCAATGCCGGACAGTGGGTGGAACTGCCTGCGGCAGAAAAGTTCTGCATGCTGATTCGCCGCGCGTGCCTGGACATGATCGGTTTTTTCGATATCGAGCGTTTCGGGCGCGGCAGCGGAGAAGCAAAGGATTTTTCCCTGCGCGCGGCAGCAGTGGGCTGGCGCAACGTGCTGACCGCCAACGTGTTCGTCTATCGCGCCGTCGGCGCGGTTCCCGATCCCGCCAGACTGGAAGCGATGCAGGATGCCGAATACAAGCTGACCGCCCTGTATCCGGATTACGACGCAAAGGTGCGGGACTTCGTCCATCTCGATCCGTCGGCGCGGCTGCGGACACGGATCGACTGCGCTCGGGCTGCGCTCGGCGGCTCCGAGTTTGCCTCGGTCATGGACGAGCAGGCGCAAAAGCACGCTGCACGCGCGGCTTCACAGGCGGACGCGCCGCTCGATCCGCCGTTGCCGACAGTGTTGCACGTGACTCATGACCGAGCCGGTTCCGGGCGCTGGGTAGCGGATTATTGCGCGGCAGACCTCGAATGCCGCAATCTGGTGCTGCGCGGGCGCAGCTCACGCAACGCTGCCACGGCTGAACTGGCCTTGTACGATCCGCGTCAGGGGCCGTTACCCCTGATGACCTGGACGTTGGTCGACCCGGTTCAGAGTGTGGCCATCGGGCATGCCGAGGTTGCCGGGATCGTGAAATGGATTTGCGCCGCGTTCGAGGTGCGCGCCCTGCTGGTTTCGTCTTTGATGGGGTACTCGCTCGACCTGCTGCGATTCAATCTGCCGACCATTCTGGTCGCGCACGATCTTTTTCCGTTTTGCCCGTCGCCGCCCGGCATTTTCGAAAAACCCTGCGAATGCTGCGATGACCATGTGTTTACGCGCTGCATGCGCGAGAACCAGCACAACGATTTCTGGCATCTGACCACTGTCGTCGACTGGCAAGCCCTGCGGACGGCTTTCAAGGAGTGTCTGGCTGCGGACAATGTGCGGGGCGTGGTTGCGGGCGAAGAATTGCGCGCGCGCTGGATATCGCTTTTCCCGGAACTGGGCGTGCAGTCGTGGACGTGCGTTCCTTATGGATTGGGTGCGGCCTTTGCGCGCGGCCCGGTGGGGCTGGAGCAGATGTTCGGCAACGGGGCCGCAGGCGCGGCACAGGCGCCGCATTCCCGTTTGCGGGTTCTGGTGCCAGGGCGTTTGTTGCCGCATGCGGGCCTGGGATTGTGGCGGAAGATTTGTAACGAACTGCGCAGCTTTGCCAATGTGCTGCTGCTCGATTGCGGTGATTTCGGTCAGCCTTTCGAGGACTGCACGGGAGTGGAGGTCGTGCGCGAATGCGATTCCCGCGAATGGCCTGAAAAAATCGCGCAATGGCGCCCGGATTGCGCTCTGTTGCTGTCGTCGAAACCGGAGGGTTCCTGTTATGCGCTGGCCGAAATGCGGGCGCTCGCAATTCCGGCAGTGGCTGTCCGGCAGAGTATCTGTACGCATCGCGTCGACAATGGCTGGAATGATTTCCTGGTAGAGCCCGAGACCGATGCCGTGCTGGACATCCTGCGCACGCTCGACCGGGCGCGCGAGCGACTCGCCGCCGTGGCCGACTTCCTGCACTTCAGGCCGGTGCGAACGGCCTTCGAGATGGTGGCCGACATCCGACGGTTGTTGCCGGAACTGGATGTGGCGAAGATCGAAATCGAGGCCAGAGGCAGCAGTGATGCAGAAACCCTGCTTGCCATCCTGGGCAAACGTCTTCGGGGACAGGAAGAAATCCTGCAACTGAAAGACCTCCTGCAAGCGCGTGACGACGAAGCCCGTTCCCGCATGCTCAACCAGCGCCGCCTGGAAAGCATGGTGGGGGCGCTGGCGGCGCAGCATGCGGCCATATTGCGTTCGCCGTCATGGAAGGCGAGCGCGCCGGTGCGTTATTTCGAACGTCTGTGGGAACGCCTGCGCGGCAGGATTTCGCCGCCGTTGGAAAGGCCGCAGGTAGTGCGCAACACACGCATGGAACGGCGCAAGGCGCCGCGCCCGGAGCGTCCGGTTCCGCTCCTGTTGCGTTCCCGTGCGTCGGCCCGGTTCTGGCTGTGCGAGGCGATCGGCGTTCCGGACGCTTCCATCATCATTGCGGGAGGCGGGCAGGATCAATCGCAGCGGGCATTGCAAAACTTCATCGCGCTGGCCGCCACGGTTACGCGCAGTTGTACGTGCGCCTGCTTCGTCTGGTGCGGCTGGCTGGACAACCTGCGTCCCGACGATGCGTTCGCCCTGAAATTGCTGCGCGAAACGGGAGATCTTTTCGTGCTCGATGCGTTGTTGGACGCAGAAGTCTTTGCCGGGGCCGATGTGCTCCTCCTGCCTGCGGAATCGATGGGACAAGTTGGCTTCAATGGCAGGGTGGATGGCATCGCGCACGTTGAGCTTCCACTCGATTCACCGGAAGCCGGTGCAGGCGTCGTGATGGCGGCCACCGTGACAAGACTGTTGCAATATTGTGACAACGCGGATAAAACGGATGCCTTGCAAGCCGTCTAACAGGAAAAATCGGGATTCTTCGATACGTAAAACATCATGCCGGGAACGCTCATTACCGTCACAGCGCCCTCAGGGGCCGGAAAAACCACGCTGGTGCACGAACTGTTGCGTCGTGATGCCAACCTGCGCCTGTCGGTTTCCTATACCACCCGCGCCCCACGCGAGGGAGAGAAAGACGGACGCGAATATCATTTCATCGAAACCGGTCGTTTCCTTGAAATGCGCGACACAGGCGGATTTGTCGAATGGGCCGAAGTGCATGGCAACTATTACGGTACTTCCCGCGACTGGCTCACCGAACAGTTCGGCAAGGGGCTTGATACCCTGCTGGAAATCGACTGGCAGGGCGCGCGTCAGGTGCGCGAAGCGTTTCCCGAGTCGGTGGGTGTTTTCGTGCTGCCGCCTTCATTGAGCGAGCTTGAAAATCGCCTGCGCAAACGGGGAACCGACAGCGAGGAAACCATTGCCCGTCGGCTCCAGGCTGCGCTGGGTGAAATGCGTCATGTACAGGAATTCGCTTACGTTATAATAAACAATTGTTTGCCTGACGCTGTCACTGAGTTGGCGACGATCGTGCAGGCGGCGCGGCTGCGTTACGCCAATCAGCACAAGCGTCATCCGCATTATTTTTCTTTTCTTGCACAGGATTGTTGAAAATGGCCCGTGTTACTATTGAAGCTTGCCTGAAGAAAATCCCGAATCGGTTCATGTTGACCCTGGCAGCGGCCTATCGCGCCCGTCAACTGACGATAGGCGGGACGCCGCAGATCGAGCTCAATCCCGGCGACCGCGACAAACCCACGGTTATCGCACTCAAGGAGATCGAAGTGGGCAAGGTCGGCCTGGAAATGCTCAATCGCGGACAGGCTTGAGGATCTGTCGGGAGGTGTCGTGGAATCCGCCCATGCGCGCGCCTTGCAAGTTGCAGACATCGTGTTTGACGATGCCGTGGAGGATGTCGTCCGTCCAGGGCGGGACCCGCCAGCCTCCGGCCCCGATCTGGACTCCACTGAGCCGCTTTTTGCGCTCCTGAAAGAAAAGGTTGCCGCCTACCTCAAAAAAGAGGACGTTTCCCGTCTGGAGAGGGCTTACCGCTTTGCTGCCGAGGCCCACAAAGGCCAGATGCGCAAGAACGGTGAGTTGTACATCGTCCATCCCCTCGCAGTGGCTTCCATCGTCGCCGACTGGCATCTCGACGCTCAGGCGCTATGCGCGGCGCTGCTGCACGATGTCGTCGAGGATACCTTCATTTCCAAAGCCGAGATTGCCGAACGGTTCGGCCAGCACGCCGCCAATCTCGTCGATAGCCTGTCCAAACTGGACAAGATCAATTTCCGTTCCAGCGAAGAAGCGCAGGCGGCCAATTTCAACAAGATGCTGCTTGCCATGAGCAGCGATCTGCGGGTGATCCTCATCAAGCTTGCCGACCGCCTGCACAACATGCGTACCCTGTTCGTGATGCGCCCCGACAAGCGCCGCCGCATTGCTGGCGAAACGCTGGACATTTACGCGCCGATTGCCCGCCGTCTCGGCCTGGACGGCATCTTCCAGGAATTGGAAGATTTGTCTTTCGTCAATAAAAACCCCTGGCGGCATCGCGTGCTCGTGCGCGCCCGCGCCGTCGCCGCCGAGCGCAACAACCGCCGTCGCCTGCTTGCCCAGTTTCAGGGCGGCATCGAAGAGCGTTTGCAGCAATGGGGCGTCAAGGCGGAAGTACAGGGACGCGAAAAACGTCTCTACAGCATCTACAGCAAAATGAAGGAAAGGATTGCCGAGGCGCGCAAGGGGCCTGCCCTCGTTCATCAGATGGGGGAGAAGAACCGGGCCTTTTCCCATGTCTACGACATTCACGGCTTTCGCCTGATCGTTTCCGACGTGGCCGCCTGTTACCTTGGACTGGGGGCGCTGCACTCGATCTACCAGCCCTACCCCGATCGTTTCAAGGACTACATTGCCATGCCGCGTGAAAACGGCTATCGCAGTCTGCATACGACCCTGATCGGCCCAGGCGGCGTGCTTGCCGAAGTGCAGATTCGCACCCGCGAAATGCACCACATCGCCGAATCGGGCGTTGCCGCGCACTGGCTTTACAAGGACGACGACAAGAACATCAACGAATTGCAGCAGCAAACCCATGCCTGGCTGCAATCCCTGCTCGACTTGCAGGTGAATTCGGGTGGGGCGAGCGAATTCCTCGAACAGGTCAAGGTCAATCTCTTCCCCGGCGAAATCTTCGTGATTTCACCCAAGGGCCGCATTTTCAGTCTGCCGGACGGCTCGACCCCGGTCGATTTTGCCTACGCCGTACACACCGATGTCGGGCATCGTTGCGTCGGCTGCCGCATCAATTCCGACAACAAGCCACTGAATACCGAACTGAGAAGCGGCGATCTGGTGGAGATCATCACTTCGGCCTATCCCAGTCCCAGTCCGGCCTGGCTCAACTACGTGCGTACCGGGCGCGCCAGATCGGGAATCCGCCACTTCCTCAAGAACAAGCAGCAGGACGAGGCCATCAGCCTGGGCGAGCGTCTGCTCAACCTTGCCTTGCGCCCCCACGGCTTTACCGTCGACGAAATCGCTCCGGCGGCTTGGGAACGTTTCCTGCGCGACCGGGGCGTAGCCAGCACGCGCGACATCTACGCCGACATCGGCTTGGGCAACCGCATGCCGGTGGCTGTGGCGCGTCGGCTGCTGCTCGCCCAGAAACGGGTCGACGGGCTGATCGGCAAGGAGAAAGGCGATGGAGAAGGCGTCGACATGCCCCGGCTCAAGATACAAGGCGGCGAAAGCGGCGCCGTGCAGTTGGCCCGGTGTTGTCAGCCGATTCCGGGCGACCCCGTAGTGGGGCTCATCCGCAGAGGACAGGGGCTTGAAGTTCACCTTCAGGATTGTCCCGCCGTCACGCGCACGCGCGGTCATCTCGGACATTGGGTCGACGCCGACTGGGAGCAGGACGGAACCCGCCTGTTCGACGTGACGATTCGCATTCTCTGCCTTTCCGGCCACAACATGCTCGTGCGCATTGCCAACGCCATTTCCTCCGCCGACTGCAACATCCAGAGCGCCGTCATGGATAATCAGGCCGAATCGCCCTCCGTCACGACCCTGCACATGACCCTGCAAGTCCGTGACCGTCAGCACCTCGCCCAGATCATGCGGCGCGTGCGGCAGATTCCGGGCGTGGCGCGCATCGCCCGCATGCGGCCCGGCGTTTGAGCGGCGCATGCCATTAAAATGGGGGCTTTCGCCCCCATCTGTACAGATATCCGGGTATGTGTGATCGTCAGCCGACAGGGGCGGAAAGTTTTTTGTTTTTCCGACGCCGCGCCATGACGCCGACCATGCCGAGACCGGCCAGCAACATGGCCCAGGTTTCAGGCTCCGGCACGGGAGTGGCGCTCACGTTGCTCACCAGGAATACGATATCATCGTAATCCATGTCGCCGCCCATCCACATGTCCTCGAACCCCACAAGCGTTTTCCCATCGTAGTAGTCATAGAACGACACCACATGGACAGTGCCATCGGGGTTGTTCGACGCCGGGCCGCTGAAGAAGACGTAGCTGTTATTGGTTGTCGTGTCATCGGCAACGAGTCTGAGGAAAATCTCCGCCGCCCCACTTGGGCCGGTGTAGGAAAAGAACTTCGGTTCGATATAGTACGTCTCAGGGCCTTTATAGACGGAGAGGCCAGTTTTGACGAAGACTTCCTCCCAGAAGCTGATATTTCCATCATTGTCCCACGAGGCTACCGAGACAACGAGGTTGTAACCCGCCTGGCTGGTCACGAACGTGAACTCGACGGGGAGAGTTGGATCCACGATGTAGAAGCTGCCGCCAAAGACGGCTTCGGCGTTGTCGGGCGGGGGAGGTATGGGAGTGCTTATGCCATAGTCGTCTCTGGACTCGATCCATTCCTTGAACGTGGTGTCGGTGGTCGGGGCGGCTGATACGGAGCCGCACATCAGCAGGAGCGGCAGGAGTGCAACAAGTTGTTTACGCTTGGACATGGTAAGCCTCATGTAATATGAAAGAACACGTAAAAACTCGCAGGTTACGCGAAGATTTATGATAAGCATCTAACTAGTTAGCAAGAAACAAGCCAATTCCATAACAACGTGTTTACGTTAATTTTTTTATTCTCCGAAAAAAAAGTTGTAAAAAAAATCGACACCTGGCGCGTGTAGGTTTCTACCCCAAATCCGAACCGAATCAAGCTGCGTGTGCGTCATGTTCCGGATGCCGCTGCCTTCGGGTACGCTTGCCATCGAACCCGCGCAGACGCTCATCGCGTTGACAAACCCGGTAAAATCATTTCTTTCTCGTTATGGGGCTTTTTTTGCCTGGAACCATGTCATCGAGCAAACCCAGCTTTCAGCAAATCATCCTTACGCTCCAGGAGTTCTGGAGTCGGCAGGGCTGCGCACTGTTGCAGCCTTATGACATGGAAGTCGGCGCGGGCACGAGCCATACCGCCACCTTCCTGCGCGCCATCGGGCCGGAGCCTTGGCGCGCCGCCTACGTGCAGCCTTCGCGCCGCCCGAAGGACGGGCGCTATGGCGAGAATCCCAACCGGATGCAGCACTACTACCAGTACCAGGTGGTGCTGAAACCCTCNCCNGCCGATATTCTCGATCTTTACCTCGCCTCGCTCGAAGCNCTGGGGTTCGATCTGAAAAGGAACGACGTGCGCTTCGTCGAGGACGATTGGGAAAATCCCACNCTGGGCGCGTGGGGATTGGGCTGGGAAGTGTGGATGAACGGCATGGAAGTCACGCAGTTCACGTATTTNCAGCAGGTCGGCGGTATCGACTGCAAGCCCATNACCGGCGAGATCACCTACGGGCTGGAACGTCTGGCGATGTACCTGCAAGGCGTGGAAAACGTCTTTGATCTCGTCTGGACGGAAGCCGCGCCATCGCCGGGCCGCCCCCAAGATGGCGCAGCCCCCCTGGGGGGCAGCGAAACCCGCATCGCGGGCGAGCGTGGGGGCCGTCTGACCCCATCGCCGGGCCGCCCCCAAGATGGCACAGCCCCCCTGGGGGGCAGCGAAACCCGCATCGCGGGCCAGCGTGGGGGCCGTCTGACGTATGGCGATGTATACCATCAGAATGAAGTCGAGCAGTCGGCCTACAATTTCGAGTATTCGGATGCCGCTTTCCTGTTCGATGCCTTCAATGCCTACGAGAGACAGGCCCGGCATCTGATGAACGCGCAACTGGCGCTGCCCGCCTACGAACAGGTGTTGAAGGCCGCGCATAGCTTCAACCTGCTCGATGCGCGCGGCGCGATTTCCGTTACCGAACGCGCCGCCTACATTGGCCGCATCCGCAATCTGGCGCGCAGTGTCGCGCAAAGTTACCTGGATTCCCGCGCCCGACTCGGTTTTCCGATGGCGCAGAAAGATCGGGCCGAGGAAGTGCTCGACCAAATCGCACGGAGCGCCGCCCGATCATGATGCCCCAAAACCTTCTCGTCGAAATCCTTGTCGAAGAACTGCCGCCCAAGGCGTTGAAGACCCTGGGCGAGAGTTTCGCTTCCGCGCTGGCTGCCTCTCTCAAACAGGACGGGTTGGCTCCGGACGGTGCTGTCGTCACCGCTTACGCCACGCCGCGTCGACTGGCCGCACACATCACCGGCGTGCTTGCCGCCGCCGCCGACAGGGCGGTCTCGCAGAAACTGATGCCGGTCTCCGTTGGGCTGGATCGGTCAGGCGCGCCTACGCCCGCGCTGCTCAAAAAACTTGCCGCCCTGGGCGCGGAGGCATCCGCCGTTCAAAAACTGCGCCAGGAGAACGACGGCAAGGCTGAAATTCTGTTCTACGACAGCACCGTCAAGGGCATGATGCTGGCCGAAGGGCTGCAAAAGGCAATCGATGCAACACTGGCCGCGCTGCCGATTCCGAAGGTGATGAGCTACCAACTGGCCGATGGCTGGACGAGCGTCAATTTCGTGCGTCCTGCACATGCGTTGCTGGCCCTCTATGGCGCAACGGTGGTGCCGGTCTTCGCGCTGGGGCTGTCTTCCGGCAAGGTGACGCACGGGCATCGCTTCGAGGGGAGCACTGAACCCATCACCATCGAGCACGCCGACTATTACGCCGGAACCTTGCTCGAAAGGGGCGCGGTCATCGCCTCCTTTGCCGAGCGCCGCGCTGAAATCGTCCGTCAGTTGACCGCTGCCGCCGAAAAGGCCGGCCCCGGCCTGTGTCCGGTGGAAGACGAGGCGCTGCTCGACGAAGTGACCGCGCTGGTCGAGCGGCCCAACGTGCTCATCGGGCAATTCGAGCCGGAGTTCCTGGAAGTGCCGCAGGAATGTCTGATTCTGACGATGAAGGCAAACCAGAAATACTTTCCGCTGCTGGATGCCGCCGGAAAACTGACTCATCGCTTCCTGATCGTCAGCAATCTCACTCCCCCTGATCCTTCCGCCATCATCAGCGGCAACGAGCGCGTCGTGCGCCCCCGGCTGGCCGATGCCAAATTCTTCTTCGACCAGGATCGCAAAAAAACGCTGAAATCCCGTACTCCGGCACTGGCGAAGGTCGTCTACCACAACAAACTCGGCAGCCAGTTGGCGCGTAGCGAACGGGTGTCCGCCATTGCCCGCGACATCGTGAACAAACTGCCGGACGATCTTACTCCCAGGCAAAGCGTCATACTCGACAACAGGGTCAAACAGGCCGCACTGGCCGCGAAAGCCGACCTTCTCACGGACATGGTGGGCGAGTTCCCCGAGTTGCAAGGCATCATGGGCCGCTATTACGCCCTGGGCGAAGGTTTCAACAAAGAAGTTGCCAATGCCATCGAAGACCACTACAGACCGCGTTTCGCGGGCGACGATTTGCCGCGCGGCATGGTCGGCATGATCGTTGCGTTGGCGGACAAGCTGGAGACGCTCACGGGCCTGTTCGGCATCGGCCAGATTCCCACGGGCGACAAAGACCCCTTTGCGCTACGGCGTCATGCACTCGGCGTCATCCGGATTTTGACGGAAGGAAAGCTGGACGTGCCCCTTTCCGATCTACTCGACCTTGCGGCGGCCCATTTCAAAGAGCTTTGCAAGGGAGACGGGAATACTGCGCAACTGTCGGCGTTCATCTTCGACCGCCTTGCCGTCAACCTGCGCGAACAGGGTTATACCGCACAGGAAGTCGACGCGGTGCTCGCGCTGAATCCTCAGTTGCTCTCGGACATCCCCAGGCGCATCAAAGCCGTGCGCCTCTTCGCAACCCTGCCCGAAGCCGTGGCGCTTGCCGCTGCCAACAAGCGCGTCGGCAACATCCTGAAGAAAGCCGAAGGGATCACGATTGCGCCGCTCAATGCCGCCTTGCTGAAAGCGGCTGCCGAAATTGCGCTGTCCGAGGCGCTCGACCGTATTGTGCCGGAGGCGAATGCTGCCTTCGAGGCGGGCGATTACAGCGGCTCGCTTCAGGCGCTCGCGGCCCTGCGCAAGCCCGTGGACGCGTTTTTCGACAAGGTGATGGTCAATGTCGAAGATCCGGTTCTACGCGTCAACCGCTTGAGCCTGCTCACCCAACTGCACGGCGCGATGAACAGGGTGGCCGATCTCTCAAGGCTGTCGGCCTGAACATCCTGGGAAGGTTTCAAACCGGAGATTGTATTAGATGAACCTCATCATTCTCGACCGCGACGGAGTCATCAACCACGACTCCGATCAATTCATCAAGTCGCCCGACGAATGGCGTCCCATCCCCGGTTCGC
>WRNU01000050.1 GCA_009776435.1 Betaproteobacteria bacterium
TCGGCCTTCTCATTTTGCAGGCACCTGATTAGAATCTCCGCCCCAGTCAGTGTCATTTCAAACCGCCAACGATATACAAAGAACCAGAAAATCTACATCCCGCTCAAGCGTTGGTCAAGGTCGATGACGCTGGAAGAGGCAGGATATTACGTCATGATCCAGATTCCCCCTCCGAAAAATCCTCTTTCCGATGCTCCGGCAGCCCCCGTTGCGGTTGTCCTCGCGGGCCTGCGCCGCCGCTTTGCAAGTATGCTGTACGAGTTGTTGCTGCTCTTCGGCGTACTCGCTGTCGGCTTTTTGTTTCCGTGGATGCTTCTTTCCTTTCTATTGAACCTGCAAAATCCCTCCGCCTGGGTGGGGGTGCTTGAACTGTTGCATGTCCTGGTTCTGCTGGGTGTTTATTTCATCTATAGCTGGCATCGTCATGGTCAGACGCTGGCGATGCGAACCTGGCGGCTTCGGGTGGTGACTGCCGAAGGGCGCAATCTTTCGTGGGGGCGCGCCTGCCTGCGTTACGCGCTGGCCTGGCCCTCGGTGCTGTGCTTCGGCGTCGGCATCCTCTGGGGCTTTGTCGATCTCGACAATCTTTTTTTGCACGACAGGCTGGCAAAAACGCGAGTGGTGCAGTTGCCGAAGAGGTGATGGGGAACGCTCACGGGTGGCTGAGGTTGGTCGAAAATCGTGGAGTCCAACGGCTCGAGCGGCCATCTGTTCAGCATGGCATTGTTGCATGAACGCGGCAGGCGACAGATAGCCAGGACGTGCCTGTTTGCGTATCCGTTTGTGAAGACAATCGGGGGGATCTTGTTGTTGATTGCCGGGTTGGTACTTGGGTGAGGAGGTCAGCCGCATGTGGCGGGAAAAACCCCGGCTTCCGTCACCAGCCAGTGCATCGCTCGGTCGTGGGCTTGCGGCAGAACGTCGTTTTCGCGCCCAAGCTCGAAGCCAACTCCCACCGCGACCATCTGTATTGCCGCCAGCGTGCGGTCGAAGTAGCCGCCGCCATAGCCGAGCCGGTACCCGCGCGCGTCGAACGCATTGAGCGGCACGAGCGCCACCTCCGGCGCAACTTCCTCCCCATGCGCTGGAAACGGGATGCCGTACCGATCAAGCGCCAGTTCCATTCCCGGCTTCCAACGCCGGAAGACGAGCGGCGCGTTTTGCTCCACCACCACCGGCAAGGCCGCGACACGGGCGGCGTCCCCGTTCAGCCAGCGTTCGACCCACCCACGGCAATCCGCCTCCGCCTGGTGCGGCCAGCAAAAGGCCAGTACGCGCGGCGCGAGTTCTCCGATCAACGAATCGAGGTTGCCCATGATGGCCGCTTCCCACACGACGCGGCGCGCGGCAGGCGCGGCTTCCCGTGCAGCCAGCGCGCGTTTGCGCATCGCGGCCCGGCGCGACTGTGCTTCGATATCGTTCGGGATGGTTTTTTTCTGTGAGTTCAATCCGCGTTATGGAGCCATGGTCTCTACTGAATGAGATTGCACATACCGCTGAATGTTCATGAGTACATCGTGCATTTTCTCTTCGGCAACGTCGAATTCGTAGCCCATTTGCAGATTGACCCAGCTTTGCGCGTCAGTGCCGAAAAACCGCGCCAACCGCAGGGCGGTGTCGACGGTGATGCCCCGTTTGCCATGCACGATTTCGTTTATCCGCCTTGGAGGGACGCCGATTGCCTTTGCCAAGGCGTACTGGCTGATTCCGAGGGGTTTAAGGAATTCGTTTTGGAGAATCTGGCCGGGATGGATGGGAGCGGCGCGGCCTGCGGACAGGTCGGCAACGTCGGAAAAGTCCATGTCCCGAAGCTCTTCGATCCGAATTGTCATGATGGCCTCCATTCAGTGGTAATCAACAATTTCAACATCATAGGCATTGCCGCCTTCAAACCGAAAACAAATCCGCCATTGCTCGTTGATACGAATGCTCCATTGCTCCTTGCGGTCGCCCTTCAAGGCTTCCAGCCGGTTTCCGGGCGGTACGCGCAGGAATTCGATGCTGGCAGCGGCGTTAATCTGTTTGAGCTTTTCTCGTGCAACGCGCGCCCATTGCCCATCGAACTGGCGGACAAAAAGGCCGCTGAAGAGGGCGGCTGTTTGCTTGTTGGCGAACGTCTTGATCATGTCGAGATATTAACGTCGTCCGGTAATAACGCCAATCGTTATTTGTTCCTCTCCGTGCCTTATGGCGTTATCAGCGGTTTCTGGCTATCCTTACCGGTTGCCGCGCAACTTCTCCAACACACGAAGAGCACCATCATGGAAGCAGAACGCCAGAATGCCATTGCCGAACGCCTCGACGATCTCGCCACACGCGCGAGAGAGTTACGGAGGTATCTTTGACTACGAAGTCAAGCTGACACGGCTGGAAGAAATCAACCGCGCCCTGGAAGACCCGGCTGTTTGGAGCGACGCCGCGCGCGCGCAGGAACTGGGCCGCGAAAAACGACAACTCGAAGATGTCGTCCAGACCCTCGGGGCAGCCAGCCTTGAAGCGCGCAATCTCAAGGAATTGTTCGATCTCGCCCAGGCCGAAGAAGACGACGACACTTTCGAGGCCGTCGAGGGCGATCTGCAATCTCTTTCGGAGACCATCGAGTTGATCGAGTTCCGGCGCATGTTCGCCAACCCGATGGACCCGGCCAATTGCTTCGTCGAAATCCAGTCCGGCGCGGGCGGCACCGAGGCGCAGGATTGGGCCTCGATGCTGGAGCGCATGTATCTGCGTTACGCGGAGAAAAAGGGTTTTGCCGTCGAACTGCTCGAAGAGAGCGAAGGGGATGTAGCCGGCATCAAGAACTGCACCATCAAGGTGAGCGGCGAATACGCCTACGGCCACCTGCGCACCGAGACGGGCATCCATCGGCTGGTGCGGAAATCTCCGTTCGATTCCAACGCGCGGCGGCACACCAGTTTCAGTTCGGTGTTCGTCTACCCGGAAGTCGATGATTCCATCGAAATCGCAATCAACCCCGCCGACTTGCGCATCGACACCTACCGCGCCTCCGGCGCGGGCGGGCAACACATCAACAAGACCGATTCGGCGGTACGCATCACCCATATGCCGACCAATATCGTTGTGCAGTGCCAGAACGACCGATCACAGCATCGCAACAAGGACGAGGCCATGAAAATGCTGCGGGCCCGTCTCTTTGAACTGGAATTGCGCAAACGTCAGGCCGAACAGCAAAAGTTGGAAGACAGCAAATCCGACATCGGCTGGGGACACCAGATTCGTTCCTATGTGCTCGACCAGTCGCGGATCAAGGATTTGCGCACCAATTACGAAGTCGGCAATACCCAGGCCGTGCTCGACGGCGATCTCGACGATTTCATTTCCGCGAGTCTCAAGCAGGGAGTTTGACGGCGGCAGACTCACCCAAAGCGCATGGAGGGGCATTCCCCTCAAGCGGATGGGTGGCAGGCGAAGCCTGACGGGGTGGCGCGAAGCGCCGGGGCAATTCCCCTCCCGTGGAGGGGTGCCCGAAGGGCGGGGTGGTCGCGGCGCCAAATTCACCCGCAATATTCACAGAATTCCCTCATTTTGAGGTATCTTATCCGTCATTGATGCCTTTGTCGTTCAACCAAAAACGGAGAATGACTCGCAAATGAATGACGATCTGACCAAAGCTCCGTCGGACTGGTTCATCAGCGCAACGGAATACGGCTACCGGAACTGCACGTTCAAGATGCTGAACTGCGGCGAGGCTGCCTTCGGGGAATTGCATCGGGCGATCCAGGCGGCCAGGCACTCGATCAACTACATCTGCTGGGGCTTTCAGCCCTCGATGTATTTCGTGCGCAACGGCAATGCGCCTTCCATCGGCGAGTTGCTCGAAGAAAAGGCACTGCAGGGCGTCAAGGTGCGCGTGTTGTGCTGGGCCTTCATGAACCTGTCCGCAATCAGCTTACCCGGCGCGATAGGCGAAGCCAACACCCCTGGGCGGCAGGCGGGGGCTGTTGGAGACCGTCCCGAAACGCACACCAAAGACCAGTACGATTATGACAAATGGTGGTATGCGAGTTATGATCGCGCGCTGCAAAACGTCCCTTCAAGTGTTGCGGATGCCAGCCCCATCTATGGCTCCGTGCTTCCGGCTGAAAAGCGGCTCCCCAAGCCCCGACAGGTTGCCGCCCGCACGGATCGGGAACTGGAAAAGATCCGGCAGAACCTCGAATTCCGGGCGCGCGGATTCACGCTGGCCGAACGGCAAAGCATCCAGAACAGAGCCTACACGGACAAGGACATCGGCGCCTTGCACCGCGTCGCCATGGCTACTGCCCCGAGTCACCACCAGAAGGTGGTTTTCATCGACGTGGAATCGCCGCACGATCACATGGCCTTCGTCATGGGTCACAACACGCTCGATCCCTACTGGGACACCACCGGACACTGCTATCGTTACCAGTCCGGCGCGCCGGACAGAGGTCGCAATGTCGCTACTCCCCGGCAGGATCTTTCCAGCCGTGTCACCGGCCCCATCGTGGGTGACCTCTACTCGAATTTCAGATATGCGTGGGAAAAGGAAGGTGGCAAAGGGCTGTCGGATCTGTCCGAAGCGCACTTCAGAAATTTCCCTCTCTACACCTCGAAGCTCGTGGCCTGCGAGGGAGGTAACTCCACTCCGGGAACCATCAAGGCCGCGCTCGGCGACATCACGACGGGCGGCGCTCAGATCATTCGCACCCAGATACAGAACAAGCCTCCCCGGTTCGATATCCGGGACAGCTACAAACATGTGATCAGGAACGCCTCCCGTTACATCTATATCGAGAATCAATACTTTCGCTGGCCGCCGATGGCCGAATGGATCAAGGAAACCGCGCTGAAGGCGGGCAGACCCAACAATCCGCTTTATCTCTTCGTAATCACCAACAGCAGCGACGAGGGGGTCGGTTCCGGCACGCAAAAAACCTACCAGATGCTCGACAGCCTCGGTCGGGCGGACGTGATCCCCGGCATTGCGCGGAAGAAACGCATCGACGACCTGATTACCCGGATCAACCAGATAGACCTGGATATAAGAAGGCTCAAGGGGAACATGCCGACGACGAGCGACGTGGATTTCAATTTTTACTTCAACACCGGGCGCGGGAACGAGGCGAAAATTGCCGAACAGGAAGCGCAGAGAAAGCAGTTGTCGGCGCAGTTGGCAGCATTGCAGAGCGACGTCGCAGGCAAGGTCATCCGGCCCGAAGAACGCCCTGGCCTCAAGATCCACGTCTGCACCCTGACCGCCCCGGATACCCCGGCGGGCGTGCCCTGGCCCGAAGTCTACGTCCACTCCAAGCTCATGACGATAGATGACGTATACATGACTCTGGGCAGCGCCAACATCAACACCCGAAGCATGGAAACGGACAGCGAGATGAACATTGCCCACGCCCGGGGAGACATCACCCGGAAAGCTCGACGGGAATTGTGGGCGCAACATACAAACGGGAAGGGCGCACAGGACAATATGAGACTGGCCTTCGAGGAATGGGGCAGAATCATCGACGAGAACCGGGATAACGAAAGAGATTTGCTTCCTCCCGTCGCTTCCCTGCGCGGTTTCCTGCGTACCGACCCCAGGATCAGCGATTTCGACTGAACGCGAACGGCACCATCATCCCGACCTGCAACACATCCGCACAGGCTATCCGGAGTCATCAAATGTCCGCCGACCTCTCCACCAACACCGCCCAGATGGAAGAGCAATTCGCCTTTACCTGCGCCTACGAGGAAGACCGCATCCCGCCGCGCGACCCGGAAGCCGACCAACTCTTCCAAAACGCAAACTGGCGTTACAAAAAGAACCTCCTCGCGGAAGACCCGGTCGTTCATGCAGAAGTCGAGCGGCTCTACCGGATCGCCACCGCCTGGGGCCACGACAAGGCTGCCTACCATCTCGCCTTCATGATGATGCGCGGTTACACGACCCACTCCGATCGCATCGCCAAGCCCGTCAGCATCGCCGAAAGGCTCATCGGCCGGGGCATTCCCGGTGGCTACTGTCTGATGGGCTACCTGCTCGATATCGGCTATGGCGTGGAAAAAGACTCGAACGCCTCGCTGCAATACTTCAGGAAAGCCGCCGATCTGGGCGATCCGGAGGCGCAGGCGTTCGTGGGAGAGCAATTGCACAGCATGGGTATCCAGAATCCTGCTCCCTACAAGGCAGGCAGGGCCATGAAACGTTGTGCGGCCGATCAGGGGCATGCGCAATCGGCCATCGACACGGCCATCGGCCTGAAGAAGAGAAAACAATACGACGAGGCGCTCAAGTATTTTCAGCTTGCCGCCAGGGCGGGAAGCCCCAAGGGGGCAAATTGGCTGAGACACGCATTCAGCGGCCCCGCCCCGGATGACCGGCTGAACTACATGGGGCAGGACAGGGACGAAGAACGCGCCGCCCGCTATGAAAGGCTCTGGGACATTCTCTCCAGTTACGACTTCCTACCCGCCACCGTCGAAGAAATCGACCGGATCGTCCCCTTGCCCCCGGCCGAACTCCCCGCGTGGGACGGGCAAATCGAATGGGTCAAAAAATGGGAACAAGACCTGGCCCCGCCCCTGCCTGCCGAGGCGCGCATCAGGAAAATGGCGCGGGCCAAGGGACTCGATCCCGAAACCGGCCTGCCCAGACGAAGAGCGGCATCGAAGCCGCCCCCCGGCTGAGAACGCGCGTCGAACGCAATCCCCTCCCACCCTCACACACTCCCAAATCCTGAACCACGCCGCCGCGTCGAGGGCAGGGAGGTCGAAAATTTCATCCCATCAGGCTACGCAAGCTGTACCAGATTACCAAAAGTTTCACACAACGAAGACCATAGTGTTGTACAATGTTATGTATCTTCAGTGGGGGCATATCATGCGAACCGTCAGCTACAGTGAAGCCCGTCAGAACTTTTCGACAACGATGAATTCTGCTATCAATGACCGTGTGCCGGTGCTCATTACCCGGCAGCGCGGCGGTAATTGCGTGTTGATTTCGCAGGAAGATTTCGAGGCGATGGAGGAAACCGCCTATCTTCTGCGTTCCCCGGAAAACGCCAAACGATTGCTTCAGTCCGTTGAGCGCGTCAGGAGCGGAGAAGGTTCCGTTACCAGACGCATCGAGGATCTGGAGGCGATGGAACACAATGCAGATCAGGTTTGACGAAGCGGCCTGGGAAGACTACCTGTACTGGCAGGAGCACGACCGAAAAATTCTGAAGCGGATCAATGCACTTCTCAAGGACATCCAGCGTTGGCCGTTTGAGGGCATCGGCAAACCCGAGCTGTTGCGGCATTCGTTGAGCGGCTTTTGGTCTCGCCGCATGACCGACGAGCATCGCCTTGTCTATCAGGTGAGCGATTGTATTGTGGTTGCGGCGTGCAGGTATCATTATTGAAGTGATTGCGCGGCGGGATGCTGCGATGTTCGCAGGCATCGAGAAAAACCTTGAGAGAAGTCCTGCCTTCCCGTTCCAGCCCTGCCACGTCGGATGCGTAAAAATCCGCGCCGCCGTTAAGGCCGACAAATTCTCCCCGGAACATTTGCAGATCCGGGTCAAACGAGATGACTGCCTGATGGGCGTCGATGTTCATGCTGTTGCTCACGGCTTGACTCCGTTATCTTCCAGTCATTTATCCACTGGTCGATTATACTTCCCGTGGCACTGTTCCAAGCAGCGTTTCCATTGTCATGGCAAAAGCCGAAAAGTCCTGATTGCATGCCAGACAGTAGTCCCGGACTTCCAGGAAATCCAGTTTTCTTTCGCCTGTTTCGACCTTGCTCACATAGCTTTGGGGTTTGCCGAGCCGGTGCGCGAGTTCCACCTGCGTAAAGCCTGAATACACGCGCATTTCTCGCAATTTTTCGCGCAAGAGTGATTGGGAGGATGACCATGTGTGACTCATGTTGACACACGGTAAAACCTATTTCACAATATCCCATAACAGGATATTTTTCTAACATAAAAGGAGCAAATGTCATGAACGGGATGTTTTCGGTTGGACGTGTTCCGGGATGGTAATCCTCCTATAGAACCGGACAAATTGAAACCAGTAACAGCCAAACCGGCTTCGCTTGCTTTGCCTGACTTTTTGTATCGTGCTTTGCGGCGATACAACTTTCATTGTAATAACCCGTATCAAGGAGAGCTTTTATGAAATTACTGGTGATTGCCTTGACCTCTGCATCTTTGCTTGTACTCGCTGGATGTGGCTCAACCAATAGCGCTCTTGCGCAGAAAAACCAGACGGTGGAGTATTATCGGATCTTCGATATTAAGGCGACAGCTTCCAAACAGAGTATTGCCAAGGCGGCAAGCAAGGGAATGGCACGTAATGTAAATAACGTGTCGGAAGCCATGCCGATTCCAATCTCCGGCGAAATCCCTGAAACACCAGGACGGTTAACGATTGTCAACCCACTTGCGGGGAATCCACAATTAGCAGCACTGGCTGCTGGTGGTGGCGGTTCTCTGGGGCTGCGCATGGCAAGCTGCGAGGGAGCAAGCTGGACAGCACGGGGCGAACGAGTAGTCTCCGATTATAATTCCACGAAACTGACGGCTTGTCTCTTTCAGTACAAGGATGGTTTCCACCTTGATCTTTACGCGGTACTTGTAAAGAAAACGGGCGGGTTATTCCAATTGAGCCGGAGCATGGCCGATGCTGTCGTCGGTACGCCGGAGGAATGGACGGAGAGAACGCTGCTCGATATCGTGCGCTCGATTCATTCTGAGACCGGAGCAGAGATTACATTGCTGGAGGCGCAACCGGAAATTTCCGGAACACCGTGGCTGGATGGTGGGAAACCGTTAGATCAACTCAAGTAAAGGTTCTGCGCTTGCTTTCCAGGCGATCGTCGTGAATCGCATTGAGCCAGCCTCGCCACAACCCGTAAATCCTCTCCCACCCTCACGCACTCCCGAATCTCGAACCTCACCGCCGCATCGAGCGCGGTGAGTGCCGGGAGATCGAACATCCCGCGCGCGGCGTTGCCGACCACCAGAGGCGCGAGGTAAAGCAAAAGTTCATCCACGCACCCGGCGGCTAGTAGCGCGCCGTTGAGCGTATTTCCGGCCTCCACATGGATTTCGTTGAGTTCGAGCCTTGCCAGTTCGCGCATCAGGGCAGGGAGGTCGACGCGGTCATCCAGTGAGGGCAGAGGAAGGACGCGATGGCCGGACTCGGTGAATTGCCGTGTACAGGCATCGTCGTGGGTATCGGCGGTGACGATGAGCGTGGGCGCGCCCTGAAGGATGCGGGCAGTGGGGGCGACTTCCAACTGAGGGTCGAGCAGGATGCGCAAGGGTTGGCGTTCGCAGGGGTGTTCGCGCACGGTAAGTTGCGGGTCGTCGGCCTTGACGGTTCCGATGCCGGTGAGAATGGCGCAGGCGCGGGCGCGCCAGCGATGGCCGTCGGCGCGGGCGGCAGCGCCCGTGATCCATTGGCTGATACCGTTTTCCAGCGCGGTTTTGCCGTCGAACGTGGCGGCAACCTTGAGCCGCAGCCAGGGGCGGTTTCTCGTCATGCGCGAGATGAATCCGATGTTGAGCTCATGCGCTTCATCAATGAGAAGACCGCAACCGACGTCGATACCGGCGGTGCGCAACTTCTCCAGACCACGCCCGGATACCCTGGGATTGGGGTCTTCCATTGCAACGACGACGCGCGACAGTCCGGCGGCGATGAGGGCGTCGACGCAAGGCGGGGTACGGCCAAAGTGAGCGCAAGGCTCCAATGTGACGTAGGCGGTCGCACCGCGCGCGGCTATCCCGGCAGCGGCCAGCGCTAGGACTTCGGCGTGCGGCTCGCCCGCGCAGCGATGCCAGCCTTCGCCGATGATCGCGCCGTCGCGTGCGATCACGCAGCCCACTCGCGGGTTGGGCGTGGTGGTGGCAAGCCCCTGTTCGGCGAGCGCAAGTGCGCGCGCCATAGCGTCGCGGTCAGCCGTCGAAAAGGTCATGTTCGGGGGTGTCGGGCGGGTTGGATTCGCGGCGGCGCGAACGGGGTTGCGGCTGCACTTCGCGGACGAAGCTGGAAAAATCGTCGACGTCTGCAAAGTTGCGATATACCGAGGCAAACCGGATGTAGGCTACCTTGTCGAGCTTTTTGAGCTCTTTCATCACCAGATCGCCGATCTGGGCGCTCGGAATCTCGGTCTCGCCGACGGTCAGCAGCCGCGCCTCGATGCGGTCGACGGCGGCTTCCAGCGCCTCGGTCGTCACCGGGCGCTTGCGCAGGGCAAGCTGCATGCTGGCGAAGAGCTTGCCGCGTTCGTATTCGCTGCGGTTGCCGTTGCGCTTGACGACACGCGGCATCTTGAGGTCGATGCGCTCGTAGGTGGTGAAACGCTTGTCGCAATGCACGCACCGGCGGCGACGGCGCACGATGTCGCCGTCGTCGTTTTCGCGGGAGTCGGTGACCTGGGTGTTGGGGTCACCGCAAAATGGACATTTCACGGCATGGGCGGGCAATAAAACCTTTATTTACCATACACCGGAAAGCGAGCGCAAAGCTCCGCCGCCGCAGTGCGTGTTTTTTCGATTACCGATGCGTCCTCCGGCGCGTCGAGCACGTCGGCGATCAGGTGGGCGGTCATCGAGGCTTCGGCCTCGGTGAAACCGCGCGTGGTGATGGCAGGCGAGCCGATGCGGATGCCCGAGGTGACGAAGGGCTTTTCCGGATCGTTCGGAATGGCGTTCTTGTTGACGGTGATGTGTGCCTGACCCAATACCGCTTCGGCAGCCTTGCCAGTGATGTTTTTCGCGCGCAGATCGACGAGAAAAACGTGGCTTTCCGTCCGGCCCGAGACGATGCGCAGACCCCGTTCTTCGCCGAGCACGCGCGCCATGACGCGGGCGTTGGCGATGACCTGCTCCTGGTAGAGACGGAACGCGGGCGAGGCCGCTTCCTTGAAGCACGCCGCCTTGGCGGCGATGACGTGCATCAGCGGGCCGCCTTGCAGGCCGGGGAAAACCGCGGAGTTGACCGCCTTTTCGTGTTCGGCGCGCATCAGGATTGCGCCGCCGCGCGGGCCGCGCAGGGTTTTATGGGTGGTGGTGGTCACCACGTCGGCGTGCGGCACGGGGTTGGGATAGAGATCGGCAGCGACGAGGCCGGCGTAATGCGCCATGTCTACCCAGAAGATTGCGCCGATTTTCCTGGCAACTTCCGCAAAGCGCGCCCAGTCGATTCTCAGCGAATAGGCGGATGCGCCCGCAATGATGATTTTGGGCTTGTGTTGGAGCGCCAGCGCCTCCATTGCCGCGTAGTCGATGGCTTCCTTTTCGTCGAGTCCATAGGCGACGACGTTGAACCATTTGCCGGACATGTTGAGCGGCATGCCGTGGGTGAGATGCCCGCCTTCGGCCAGACTCATGCCCATGAGGGTGTCGCCCGGTTTGGCAAAGGCCATCAAGACCGCCTGATTGGCCTGCGAACCCGAATTCGGCTGCACATTGGCGGCCTGCGCGCCGAAAAGCGCCTTCAGCCGGTCGATGGCGATCTGCTCGGCAACGTCGACATACTCGCAGCCGCCGTAATAACGCTTGCCAGGATAACCCTCGGCGTATTTATTGGTGAGTTGCGAACCTTGCGCTTCCATGACGGCATGGGAGACGTAGTTTTCGGAAGCGATCAACTCGATGTGTTCTTCCTGACGACGATTTTCGGCCTGTACGGCAGTCCACAGTTCGGGATCGGTTTTGGCAAGCGTGTTTTGCATGGAGAACATGTTGGGACTCTGTAATTTGGAAGCGGGTGACGATTATACTTAGTGCTTTGCCTCTGTTGTCATGGATTCAACTCTGCTTACAGAACTTTCGGGCCTGCGCGCGGAAATCGACGGCATCGACCGCCAGATGCTCGATCTCCTGAACCGCCGCGCCCGTTGCGCACAGGAAGTCGGCAGGATCAAATCGCGCCACGGCGAAAAAGGTTTTACCTATCGCCCCGAACGCGAGGCGCAGGTTTTGCGCCGAATCGTCGAACTCAACCCTGGACCTTTGCCGGAGGGCGCGGTCTGGCAGATTTTCCGGGAAGTGATGTCGGCCTGCCTCGCGTTGGAGCAGCAACTCAAGGTGGCCTATCTCGGTCCGGCGGGGACGTTCTCCGAGAACGCCAGCCGTAGACATTTCGGCTCCGCGCCCGACTTTCTCCCACAGGTTTCCATCGACGAGGTTTTCCGTGCCGTGGAAGCGAACCACGCGCATTACGGCGTCGTGCCGGTCGAGAATTCGAGCGAAGGCGCTGTGGGCAGCACGCTCGATCTGCTGCTTGCGCATTCGCTCCAGGTTTGCGGCGAAGTGCAGTTGCGCATTCATCATCACCTGCTCTCGTGCGCGCCGGAGATTGGCGCGACACGC
This sequence comes from Betaproteobacteria bacterium, assembly GCA_009776435.1. Lineage (GTDB taxonomy): Bacteria > Pseudomonadota > Gammaproteobacteria > Burkholderiales > Rhodocyclaceae > WRNU01. Next base: position 12,345 of record WRNU01000050.1, read on the forward strand.
AGGCTTTATTCGCACGCGCAGTCGCTCGCCCAATGCCATGAATGGCTCAATGCCCATCTCGCGCATCTGCCGAGAGTGCCGGTGGCGAGCAATGCCGAAGCGGCGCGCATGGCGGCGGAAGATCCGCAATCCTGCGCCATTGCCGGGGATGCGGCAGCCCAGCTTTACGGACTCGACAAACTCGCCGTGAACATCGAAGACAATCCCAACAACTCGACCCGCTTTCTCATCATCGGGCGTCATGGCGCGGGGCCTTCCGGGCAGGACAAGACCTCGCTCGTGTGTTCCGCCCCCAATCGTCCGGGAGCCGTGTTCGGATTGCTGGAGCCTCTTGCCCGCCACGGCGTCGACATGTCGCGCCTGCAATCGCGCCCCGCGCCCGGAGGGATGTGGGAGTACGTGTTTTACATCGACCTCATCGGCCACCGGGACGACGCGCCAGTGGCGGCCGCCCTGGCGGAATTGGGAGAGCAGGCCGCTTTCCTCAAGATACTGGGGTCGTATCCCTCCGCCGAATTGAACACCGAACCCGGAAACTGAACCCGAAAACCCAGGAATAAATGATAAATGAATACCAGCGTCGCAAGCCGCGCCCCTGCCCATGTGCATTCCCTGTCGCCATACCAGCCGGGTAAACCCGTTTCCGAACTGGCGCGCGAGACCGGGATTCCCGAGGCGGAAATCGTCAAGCTCGCCTCCAATGAAAACCCGTTTGGAATGAGTCCGAAAGCCGGGGCGGCAGCGGTTGCCGCGCTGGAAGAGGGGGGGCGCTACCCGGACGGCAACGCCTTTGCGCTCAAGGCTGCGCTTGCCCGGAAATACGGCGTGGACATGACCCAACTGGTCATCGGCAACGGCTCCAACGATGTGCTCGAAATTGCCACCCAGGCGTTTCTTTCGCCCGGCGCGTCGGCTGTCTTCGCGCAATACTCGTTTGCCGTCTATCCCCTGGCGACGATTGCGCGCGGCGCGCGCTGCATCCAGGTTCCGGCCAGAAACTACGGTCACGATCTCGACGCGATGCGCACGGCCATCGACCAGAGCACCCGCATCGTCTTCATCGCCAATCCCAACAATCCTACCGGAACCTTCCTGCCCGGTGACCGGATCGAAGCGTTTCTCGCCCAGGTGCCGCAGGACGTGCTGGTCGTGCTCGATGAGGCTTACACCGAATTCCTGTCGATGGAGTTGCGTTACGACGCCATCGGCTGGATTGCGCGTTTTCCCAACCTGTTGGTTTCCCGCACGCTCTGCAAGGCTTACGGATTGGCGGGGCTGCGGCTCGGTTATGGTGTTGCGCACCCGGAAGTCGCCGACCTGATGAACCGGGTGCGCCAACCTTTCAACGCTTCCTGCGTAGCGCAGGCTGCCGCCGTGGCCGCGCTCGAAGATCAGGATTTCGTCGAAAAAGTGGCCGAGAACAATCGTCAGGGCATGGCCCAACTGACGGCGGCGTTTGCCGAACTGGGGCTGGAGTGGATACCTTCCTTCGGCAATTTCGTCACCGTCCGGGTAGGGGACGGCGCAAGGGTCGACCAGTCCCTGCTTGCACAGGGCGTCATCGTGCGGCCCATCGCCGGTTACGGTCTGCCTGAATGGTTACGCGTCTCCATCGGTTTGCCGGAGGAAAACGCGCGTTTCATCGCGGCGCTACGGCGGGCGCTGGCCTGAATCGAAACAAGGAAAATAGAGGAAAAGCGTGCCATGCCCTTGATCGATAAACTGGTAGTGTGCGGAGTCGGACTCATTGGAGGCTCCTTCGCGCTTGCTCTGCGCAACAAGAAAAAAGTGGGGCGTGTGGTCGGCATCGGACGATCGAAGGAATCGCTCGAACGCGCTCAGGCGCTTGGCGTGATCGACGAAATTGCCCCCGACTGGGCTTCGGCGCTCGACGGGGCCGATTTCGTCCTGCTGGCGATGCCGGTCGGGCAGACCGACGCGGTCATGGAAGCGATGGCCCCTCACCTGCAAGCGCCGACCATCGTCACCGATGCCGGAAGCACCAAGCGCGATGTCATCACTTCCGCCTATCACCGGCTCGACGCCCATCTTTCGCGCGTCGTTCCTGCGCACCCCATTGCCGGAACCGAGAAAAGCGGCGTACAGGCTGCCAGCGCCAGGCTTTTTCGGGGCAAGCGCACGGTCGTGACTCCGTTGCCGGAAAACGATCCCGCCGCCGTCGAGCGGGTACGGAAAGCCTGGCAAGCCTGCGGGGCGTCGGTCGTCGACATGGTTCCTCAGGATCACGACCGCGTGTTTGCCGCCGTCAGTCATCTGCCGCACCTGTTGGCCTTCGGGCTTGTCCATGAACTTGCCGGCCGCGCCAACGCCGAACTGTTGTTCTCTCATGCCGCCAGCGGCTTTCGCGATTTCACCCGCATCGCCGCCAGCCACCCCGAAATGTGGCGCGACATCTGCCTTGCCAACCGTCAGGCGCTCGTAGGCGAACTCGATCAATACCTCGGAGAGCTTGCCCTCATTCGTTCCCTGCTGCTCTCCGGCAACGGTTCGCGCCTCGAACAGCTTTTTGAAGAAGCGAGTCAGGCACGGACGAAATGGGGGGAGGAGCTCATGAAGAATGTGACATCCCAGCCAATGGCAGGAACAGAACAAGCGGTGAATCCGGCAGCGCGATGAAGCCGTGATGTTTGTAGAAGGCTGCTGAAGATTCGTCCTTGGCTTCGACCATCAGGGCATAGGCGGCAATTTCTGCGCTGATGACCCGATTGAGCGCATCGGCCAGCAGTGCGCCCCCCAAGCCTTGCCCCTTGAACTTTTGATCCACGGCCAGTTGACCCATGCGTACTGTCGGCACGGATGGATAGCGCGGAAGCCTTCTACTCATACCGTCCGGAAGATCGTTCAACAACAAGCTTGCCGATGCCAGGGTGTAGTAACCCGCGATACGTTGTTCTTCCGTCAGCGCAACGAAACAGGCCGTCACGCGGCGGCGCACGTCCTGTGTGACCTGCTCGTGGAAGTAGCGATCCAAGGGGACGGAGCCGCTATGAAACGCTTTACGGTCATAAGTGGCGTCCAGTGAGGCAACGAGGAACGGCGCGTGGCTCATTCAGCACGCAGCAGCTTGTTTCGACGGGCAAAGGCGCGCTTCAGGGCAGGAGTCGCTTTCGGCGGCGAGAGCAAGGCTTGCGCAAAGCACTCCTGATCGGCCAACGACAAACGGATGAATTCTTCTTTTTCAATGGCGCGTTGCGCGGCATCTTGTACAGCGGCAATGACGAAATCCGTCATGGTTCGGCCTTGAAGCTCTGAAGCACGCTTGAGCATCGAATGCAACTCGGTGCTGATCCTGGCTTCGAGACGGGCGGT
>WRNU01000051.1 GCA_009776435.1 Betaproteobacteria bacterium
GTACGTTTCAAGGATTACAACTGGCATTTGATTCAACTCGATGAATCATTTAATGAAATAGAAGAAGCGAAGAAATGGGTAAGCCGGTTTGATTGATAGCGTGTAGATTGGGGTGAGCAAAGCGAACCCCAACGCTGGAAGAAAAGATAACCGTATGATATACGGGTATACAATGAAAATGACCTTCCCATTCGGAAACGCTGTTCCGCTGGGGTTTTCACCCCAGCCTACACGCGCTGGAATTCTTGCCACGCTGACGGATTACGCCGCTGCCACGGCACACATCTTTTTGTCTCCCGATTTCACGTCCCAAACGGATGCCTGCGCAGAATGGTTTCTTCGCGTTCCGGGCCGGTGGAGATGACGTCGATGGGCACTTCGCAGATCTCTTCGATGCGGTGCAGGTAGGCGCGCGCTTCCTGCGGCAGGGCGCTCCAGCTTTTCGCGCCTACGGTGGAAGCACTCCAGCCCGGTAGCGTCTCGAGAATCGGTTCGCAACGCCCGACTTCTTCCGCGCCCAGGGGCAGGAGTTCGATACGCCGACCGTCGAGCATGTAGCCGACGCAGAGTTTAAGCTCATTCAGGCCGTCGAGCACATCAAGCTTGGTGATGCACAGGCCCGTGACGCCGTTGATGATGATGGAACGCCTGAGCGCGGCAAGGTCGAGCCAGCCGCAGCGCCGTTTGCGCCCGGTGACGGTTCCGAATTCGCGCCCGCGCGTGGACATTTGTTCGCCGGGCGTGCCTGCGGTCTCGATGTCGAGTTCGGTCGGAAGCGGCCCTCCCCCTACCCGGGTGCAGTACGCCTTGGTGATACCCAGTATGTAGTGGAGGCTGCCCGGCCCGAGGCCGGAACCGGCAGCGGCCTGACCGGCGACGCAGTTGCTGGAGGTGACGAAGGGATAGGTGCCGTGGTCGATGTCGAGCAGCGAACCCTGCGCGCCTTCAAAGAGAAGAGAGCCGCCGTTCTTGTTGAGAGCATGGAGTTCGGCGGACACGTCGGTCACGAGCGGGCGCAATTCTTCACCGTCACACATGGCCTGATCGAAGACGGCCTGAAAATCCACGGCCTCGGCGTTGAGGTAACGAGTGAGCACAAAATTGTGATAGTCGAGATTGGCGCCGAGCTTGTCCGCGAAACGCGCGTAGTCGAGGAGATCATAGACACGCAGCGCACGGCGGGCCACTTTGTCTTCGTAAGCGGGGCCGATGCCTTTTCCGGTCGTGCCGATTTTTTCCCCAGGGGACTTCGCGGCTTCGCGCGCGCGGTCGAGCATTCCGTGATAGCCGAGGATGAGCGGGCATCCAAGACTGATTTTGAGGCGACGGCGTACTTCGATGCCGCCCGCTTCCAGCGTGCGGATTTCGTGCAGGAGATGATGAATGTCCAGCACGACCCCATTGCCGATGAAGCAGGCCACGCCTTCGCGCACGATGCCGGAGGGCACGAGGTTGAGTTTGTATTCATTTTTGCCTACGACAAGGGTGTGCCCGGCGTTGTGCCCGCCCTGGAAGCGCACCACGCCCTGCGCATGATCCGTGAGCCAGTCAACGATCTTGCCCTTGCCCTCGTCGCCCCACTGGGTTCCAACGACTACTACGTTTTTCGACATTTTCGCTCTCCATGCTCCGATCCTCGCCCGACATGGCGGAAATCGAAGCTCGCCCTATGTTCAATGAAGCGCAACAATTATCCAGCAACCCTCTCGTTTCACCAATTGCCGGTCGCAGCCAGCCCATGTGCCTTCGTGGCCGGGCAACAAGTCGATGACGATTTCGCCCGTATTTCGCAATTTCGTGATCTCGTCCTGTAATGCCGGATCTTTTTCCAGCGGAGCAAGAATGGCTCCGTCCAACGCGGGCACGGGCGAGCAGTGCACAAGTTCCCGCAGGTCGAGACTGAAGCCGGTCGCCGCGCGGGCGCGGCCAAAGTTCTCGGCGACGCGGTCGTAACGTCCGCCCTTTGCCAGCGCCGCGTGCGAACCGCCACCGTAGGCGGCAAACATCAGGCCGCTGTGATAGCGGTAGCCGCGCAGGTCGGCCAGATCGAAACCGAGAGGCAAATCGTCCAGTTCAATGGCAAGCCGACGCAGTACATCGAGCGCGGCAGCAACGCCAGGCGCTTGTGGCAGACGCGCCTCGGCGACATCCAGCACTTCCACGCCGCCGTATAGTTCGGGCAGGGCGAGAATGGCTTCGCGCGCGGCGCGGTCTTTCACGTCGGCAAGCAGCATGCGCAGACCGGGAATGTCCTTGCCCCGCAGCAGGCTGAAGGTTTCTTCGCGCGCGGCCTCATTCAGGCCGGCGTTATCGGCCAGGACGTGGAAAAGCCCGACGTGACCGATGTCGAAACGCATCATGGGGACATCCGCCAGCCGTAGCGCCTCGGCAAGCAGCCGGAGCACCTCGATGTCGGCTTCCAGTCCGGCATGGCCGTAGAGTTCGGCCCCGAGTTGCAGAGGCTCGCGCGTCGCGGTCAGGGAGGAAGGGCGCGTGTGCAACACGCTGCCGCAATAGCAGAGCCTGGAGACGCCCGCACAGTTGAGCAGGTGCGAGTCGATGCGCGTCACCTGGGGAGTCATGTCGGCGCGCACGCCCATCGTGCGCCCGGTGAGTTGATCGACCAGTTGGCAGGTGCGCAACCCCAGATCCTGCCCCGCGCCAGTCGTGAGAGCGTCGAGATATTCGACGAGCGGTGGAATCACCAACTGGTAGCCGCGCGCGCGGAAGGCGTCGAGCAGGCGGCGGCGCAATTCTTCCAGCCGCGCGGCTTCGTCCGGCAACACATCCTGGATGAAATCGGGCAAACCCCAGCGCATCGGTCGTTCAGTTCCTAAAGTAACAGCAATATCAACAGGATGACTCCCGCCAGCATGGCAGATAACCCGATGGTGCGGATCTGGCCGTCCCGCATGTCGGCGAGACGGAGGAGAACTTCCCGCCACAGGGCGGGCGCGAGCAGAGGCGCGCACCCTTCGAGAATCAGCATCAAAGCGATGGCGGTGAGCAGCGCGTTGCCCATCGGGGTCAGCCTCAGCGTCTACCCTGGGGAGCTTTCAGGTACTTGAAGAAATCCGAGTCCGGCGCAATGACAACGAGATCCTCCTTGCCCGCAAAGGAGGCTCGGTACGCCTCCAGGCTGCGGTAGAACGAATAGAACTCCGGATCGGCGTTGTATGCCTCGGCGTAAATCGCAGCGGCCCTGGCATCGCCCTCACCCTGGATCTGCAAGGCTTCACGGGTGGCATTGGCGACGGTGATGTCGCGCTCGCGGTCGGCATCGGCACGGATCTTTTCGGATTCCGCCTTGCCCTTGGAACGACGTTCGTTGGCGATGCGCTTTCTTTCCGCTTCCATTCTCGAATAAACGTTGCTGGAGACTTCGGACGGATATTCGACGCGCTTGAGCCGCACATCGACGATTTTCACCCCGATGGTCTCAGCGTCCCTGTTGGCGCGCGTACTCACCTGCTGCATGATGGCGTCGCGCTTTGCGGAGATGACTTCCGCAACGGTGTGCCTTCCGAATTCCAGACGCAGCCCGGCATTGATCGCCCGGTTGAGACGCTCTTCGGCGCGCGCCGTATCGCCCGACACCGACTTGAAGTAGAGCACCGGATCCTCGATCCGCCATTTGACGAAGTAATCGACGATGACGTTCTGCTTTTCGGAAGTCAGGAAACGCTCTTCCGACCTGGAAGTGTCCATTTTGGCACTGTCCATCGTCAGGATGCGGCGCTCGAAACGGCGCACGTCCTGGATCAACGGCAGCTTGAATTTCAGCCCCGGCGAATCGATGGGTTGCTTGACTTCACCGAATTGGAAGACAATCGCATACTCGCGCTGATCGACGACGAACATCGACATCGAGGCAAAGGCCAGCAGCAGCAGAAACAGCGTGCCGGCAATCATGGGCAGTCTGTCACGCATCAGCGGTCTCCTCTTCGACGTTCACGCAGGGAATCCCGGCCACGCGGGTTGCCTTGTACCCCCTGTGAAGAGGGCGCGGGCGGCGGCGGCAGGGCCGACTGCATGGGTTCAGGCTGTGCAATGCCCGACGCGGCTGCGACGGCTGAACTTCCCATGGGTTGTTGGACGAGTTTGTCGATGGGCAGGTACAGAAGATTGTTGCCGCCCTTGTTGTCGATCATGACTTTGCTGGTATTGGACAAGACCTGCTGCACGGCGTCGAGGTACATGCGCTCGCGCGTCACCTGCGGCGCGCGTTTGAACTCGGAGAGCACCTGTTTGAACCGAACGGTTTCGCCCTCGGCCTTGGCAATCACGCTGGCGCGATACGCCTCGGCTTCGGCACGCAGCCGGGAGGCTCGCCCCTCGGCGGCAGGAACGACATCGTTGTAGTAGGCCTCGCCTTCGTTTTTCTGCCGTTCCCAGTCCTGCGTAGCCCTGGTGGCATCGTCGAAGGCGGCCTGTACCTGTTCGGGCGGCTGCGCGTTTTCCATCGTCACGCGCTCGACCTGAAGGCCCGATTCGTAGCGATCCAGGATCTCCTGGATGAGCTTTTGCGCCTCTTCTGCGGTCTGTTCCCGTCCATCGTAGAGCACGAAGTCCATCTTGCTTCTGCCGACGATTTCACGCATCGCGGTTTCCGCGATCTGGCGCATGAATTCCTCGCCTTCGCCGGAAATGAGATTCTTGAAGAGGTAATCCCTGGGGGCTTGCTCGCGGTTGTCGCTGCCGTGCCCGGACTTGAGCCTGTACTGGACGGCAAACTGGACGGTAACGATGTTCTGGTCGCCGGTCAGCATCAGGACGCGGGCGTTGCTGTCCTGAGCGCCGATGGAAACCATGCGCAGGCCGGTGAAGTCGACTTTCTCTTCTCTTTCGATAGGCCAGGGCAGGCGCCAGTTCAGACCGGGTTCGGTGACGGTGTTGTAACTGCCCAGGCGCAGCACGACAGCACGCTCATTGGTATCGACCTTGTAAAAGCCACTGCCGAGCCAGGCCACGAGCACCAACAGCACCAGCGCGCCGATGCCGCCGCCGAACTGTTTGAAGGACGGTAGCCCAGGGCGTCCCGGCCCCCCTGGGCCGGTGGGGCCTCCTTCGCGGCGGCGTCCGAAGATGCTGGACAGACGCTGGTTGAAATCCCGCCAGATGTCTTCGAGATCGGGCGGACCCTGCTCGTCGCCACGTTTGCCGCCACGGCTGCCATTGGCTCCACGGTTGCCCCAGTGCGGTTCATTGGATGACATGAGAATGCCTGTATTCATTTATTGCAAGGAAGCACAGCGCCTCCGGGTTGACATGGATCGGGATGAACTGCATCGAAACCGGGCATATGGGAATCGCTACCGGGTTCGGCTGCGAAAGCCCCGGCGGCTCCGCCAAGCACGGCACGTAACAGATGAAGCCCCTCGCCCGTGCGGGCGCTCAAAAAAACACGTTCTATTCTATCACAATCGCCCCGCACAACCGCAGCCGCGGCATGGGTCAGGTCGATCTTGTTCCAGACTTCGATCCTCGGCACATCGACCGCGCCGATCTCAAAGAGCACCGCATCGACCGCGCCGATCTGATCCTCGCGGTCCTCAGACGCCGAATCGACGACATGCAGCAGCAGATCGGCGTGCGCGGTCTCTTCGAGCGTGGCATGAAAGGCCGCCACCAGTGCGTGAGGCAAATCACGGATGAACCCGACCGTGTCCGAAAGCACGATGTTTCCCGCCCCTTCGGCAAACATCCGCCGCGAGGTCGTATCCAGCGTGGCGAAGAGTTGATCGGCGGCATAGGCGCCCGCGCGGGTGAGCGCGTTGAACAGGGTGGACTTGCCCGCGTTGGTATAGCCGACCAGGGACACCGAGAACACGTCGCGGCGCTCGCGGGCGCGCCGCCGGGTGGTGCGTTGCTTTTCGATCTTCGCCAGCCTGGATTTGAGCAACCTGACGCGATCGCCCAGCAGCCGACGGTCGGTTTCAAGCTGTTTCTCGCCGGGGCCACGCAGGCCGATGCCGCCCTTTTGCCGTTCGAGGTGAGTCCACCCCCGCACCAGCCGGGTCGCCAGGTGGTTCAATTGCGCCAGTTCCACCTGCAATTTGCCTTCGTGGCTTTTTGCGCGCAGGGCGAAAATGTCAAGGATCAACGCGGTGCGGTCGATGACCCTGCATTCGAGAGCCTTTTCGAGATTGCGCTGCTGGGCGGGCGACAGGGCATGATTGAAGATCACCAGATCGGCATCGTGCGCGCGCAGGACTTCGGCTATTTCCTCGACCTTGCCTCGTCCGGCAAACAGCGCCGGATCGGGCGCGGCGCGATGGCCCTGCACCACGGCTTCGACCGTGGCCCCCGCGCTGGAGGCCAACAGTTTCAGCTCACCCAGGCGCTCATCAAGCCCCCCCTGGCCAAGGTCGAGCTGAACCACAACGGCTCGCTCGCCGGGACGCTCAAACATGCTGGTAAAGGCGGGTGACGCTCAGTTGCCGCCCCCGTCCTCGTCCTGTTGTTGCTGGATCGTCACCGCGCGGCTCGGCACGATGGTCGAAATCGCGTGCTTGTAGACCATTTGCGTCACGGTATTCTTGAGCAGCACGACATACTGATCGAAAGACTCGATCTGTCCTTGCAACTTGATACCGTTGACAAGGTAAATGGACACTGGAACATGCTCTCGTCGCAGTGTGTTCAGGAATGGGTCTTGTAGAAGCTGGCCCTTGTTGTTACTCATCGTGGAACCCCGGTTTTTGTGGTTATGACAATTTATTTCGCGGCGACATTTTACCGCAATATATAAGTGTGCATTAAAACTATCCTGCGAGTACAGTGACAAAAATCAAGAATCATGACTTATTTGCATATGGATTGTACGTAGTACGAAATTGGATACGCAATGGCGTGCCTTGTAACTTAAAGGCGTCCATGAACACGCGCTCCAGGTAACGCACATAGGTATCCGGCACGCTCTCCAGCGAAGTGCCGTGAATCACGATGACCGGAGGATTCATGCCGCCCTGGTGCGCGTAACGCAGTTTCGGACGCACGGTCCCGGCGCGCGGCGGCTCTTGCCGGGCCAGCGCGGTTTGCAGGGCGCGGGTGAGCCTGGGGGTGGAGAGTTTGGACATCGCCGCCCCGTAGGCGGCATTCACCGATTTCAGAAGCGCGCCGAGACCGTTGGCCTTGAGCGCGGAGATGTAATGAAACCGGGCAAACGACAAAAAACCCAGTTTGCGCGCCATGTCTTCCTTGAGGCGTTCGCGGCGGTAACTGTCGACGGCGTCCCACTTGTTGACCGCCACCACCAGCGCCCGCCCGGTTTCGAGCACGAACCCGGCGATGCGCGCGTCCTGATCCGAGATGTCCTGCGCAGCGTCGAGCACGAGCACGGCGACATTGGCGCTTTCGATGGCTTGTAAAGTCTTGATGACGGAGAACTTTTCGACGGTCTCGAACACCTTGCCCCGACGGCGCAGCCCGGCGGTGTCGATCAGGGTGTATTGTCGCCCGTCACGCTCGAACGGTATCGCAATGGCGTCGCGGGTCGTGCCGGGAGAGTCGAACGCGATGACCCGGTCTTCGCCGAGCAGGGCATTCACCAGGGTCGATTTGCCGACGTTGGGACGCCCCACGATCGCTACCTTCGGGCCGCTCTCCCCGGAGTCTTCCTCTTCTTCCTCGTCCTGGTCGAAAGGCGCCAGCACCTCGTCGATGAGTTGGTGCACCCCGTCGCCATGCGCCGCCGAAACCGGCAAGGGTGCCCCCAATCCCAGGGCGTGGAAATCGACGCCCGCCAGCGCCCGATCCAGCCCTTCCGCCTTGTTGACGACGAGATGGACAGTGCGGCTCGCACGGCGCAGGGCGTCGGCGATCTGTTCGTCGTGGGGCGTACACCCGGCACGGCCATCGACGATAAAGAGCAGCACATCTGCCTCGGCAATGGCCTGCTCGGCCTGTCGCGCCATCTCGAACATGACGCCGTCCTTTGCCGCAGGATCGAAGCCTGCGGTATCGACGACCAGATAATCCCGTTCGCCCATCCGGCCAATGCCGTAGTGGCGGTCGCGAGTCAGGCCCGGCAGGTCGGACACGAGGGCATCGCGGCTGCGGGTCAGACGATTGAACAGGGTCGACTTGCCGACGTTGGGCCGACCGACCAGTACGATGGTGGGTTTCACAGGAAATTCAGCATCCAGGCCGTTCCGGAAGATTGCCGAAGTTCAGTGCCGCAGCTCATAGGCCACGACATCCCCTCCCACCGACTGGACGACGAACCCGTTCCCCAACAATTGCGGATCGGCAAGAATCGCGCTCCTGTCGGCGCGATTGCGCGCGGCAAACACGCCGTCCTCGCGCCCGAGCATATGTACGTAGCCCTCGCCATCGCCAAGCGCCAAGTAATCGCCGACGATCAGGGGCCGGGACAGCCTGCGTCGGGGCATCGCGTCCTGCCGCCATACCGTGATGCCGCTATAGACATCGAGCGCCTGGACGGAATCGCGCTCATCGACCAGAAACGCGAAACGGGTATCCCGATCCATGCCGACGTAAGACGAGAAATCGCGCGTCCACAGGGTGTTGCCATTGGTGAGATCGAAACAGGCCGCCCGACCCTGGTAGGTCACCGCGCAGACTTCACTGCGACCAAGCACCGGAACGCCGGCCACGTCGGATACCCGTTCGAGTTCGTTTGCGCCGCGCGGTCTGGACACGTTGAGTTCCCAGAGATTGCCACCATTTTCCAGGCTTATTGCAACCAGTTTGCCGCCGGGAAAACCGATGAGCGTAACCTGGTCGTCTACGATGAGCGCGCCGGAATGGCTGCGCAGGGCCAACGGCGGCATGTTGCGCTGGTAGAGCCAGCGTTGTTGTCCGTTTTTGGCCTCGAGTCCGAACAGGCGATGGTCGGAAGCCCTCAGCACCACGGCTCCGCCGCCGACGGCAGGAGGCGCCAGAATTTCCGCGCCGACGTTGACGCGCCAACGCTCGGAGCCGGTTTCGGCATCGAGCGCAATTGTCTCACCCTTTTGGCTGACGACCACGACCATTTCGCCGTCGCAGCCGACGCCGGCGGAGAGTTTTGTCTTTGTATTGACAGACCATTTCTTCTTGCCGCCGTCGATGCGGACGACATCTCCTCCGGCTCCTGCGGCATAGACGCTTTCATTCACCACCACGGGCTGGAATACGTAGTTTTTCGCGCTGCCGACCGACACGCTCCAGATCTCGCGCAGTTCGACGGACGGTTTGAATTTGACCAGATCGGCTGGACCTGCCGTGGAAGAACACCCGGACAGCAAGGCCAGGACGAGGGTCGGAAAAAATACACGCAACGGGATACGTTTCATCGTTCAGCCTTCCAGCGATTCGAGTTTGGCACGGATCGTGAGACGCAGACTGGACTCGCTGGCCGCGCTGCCAAGCGCCCCGGCGGCAGCCTGCCAGGCGGTACGCGCCTCGGCGGTTTTACCCTGACTGGCGAGCACATCGCCGCGCAAATCTTCAAAACGGGCTCGCAAGGCGCCTTCCGGCACAGGCTGCAAACGGGCAAGCGCCTCGTCGGCCGCGCCCTGTTGCATCAGTACTGCGGCCAGTCTCAGGCGCGCGAGATCGCGCAACACGACATCCTTGCCCTTATCCGCCGCCCATTCGAGTTGGGAACGTGCGCGATCGAGGTCTTTATTCTGGAATTGCACGCCAGCCGACAGCAGCGTGCCCAGTTGAGCATGAACCGTGTCGCCATGCTTGTCTGTCAACTTGCCTACAATCTCGCGGATCTGTTGCGCATTGCCGGCTGCCGCAGCCTGTTGCAGGTCGGAGTACAGTGCGCTTGCCTCGGCAACCCTGGCGTTCCTGTACCAGTTCCACCCCTGCCAGCCGGCGAAACCAAGCGCCAGCGCCAGGAGCATGGTGACCACCAGGCTGCCGTACTGCGCCCACCACGCCTTGAATTCAGCAATCTGTTCCTGTTCTTCGAGATCATACGCTGCCATGTTCGACTCCTTGTCCTTCCTCTGCCTGGGGGATGTAATCCTGTGGTGTTTCGATTCCGTAAATTGCGCCCGCTACCGCCTCCGGCAGCGCCTGGAACGAAACCCGGCTCTGCTCGTCATCGTTACGTAACGGTTTGATACCGACTTCACCCGCTGCGGCCTCCTCCTCGCCGATGACCAGCGCCAGCGTCGCACCGCTGGCATCGGCCTTTCTCATCTGCGATTTGAAACTTCCATCGCCGCAGTGCATCAGCACGTCGAACCCGATGTCACGCAAGGCTTCAGCCGCACAGAAGCCCAACCGCTGCGCGCGCTCGCCCTGGTGTACCACGTAGACGTCGGGCGCAGACCGCTCGACCGCGAATTCCAGTTCGCCGCTCTCCCGCCAGAGCGCGAGCAGCCGTTCCACTCCCACGGCAAAACCCGCTGCCGGCATCGGCTTGCCGCCCAGTTGGCCCACCAGGGCGTCGTAACGGCCTCCGGCGCACACCGTACCTTGCGCGCCGAGTTGCCCGCTCACCCACTCGAACACGGTGCGGTTATAGTAATCGAGTCCGCGCACGAGACGATGATTGATCCGAAAAGCAATCCCGGCTTCGTTCAACAACGCCTGCACCCCCGCGAAATGCGCCAGCGATTCCTCGCCGAGATGCTCGGCCAGTCTTGGCGCAGCCTCGACAACCTCCTGCATGGCCGGATTCTTGGTATCGAGAATGCGCAGCGGGTTGGAATGCAGGCGGCGTTGAGAGTCTTCGTCCAGTTTGTCCCGGTTCGCTTCGAGGTAAGCGACGAGGGCCTCGCGGTGACTGGCGCGTTCTTCCACCGAACCCAATGAATTGAGTTCGAGTTTTACGTCGGTAAGCCCGAGTTGTCCCCACAGGCGAGCGCACATGACGATAAGCTCGGCATCGATGTCCGGCCCGGCAAAACCGAGCGCCTCCACGCCGACCTGGTGAAACTGCCGGTAACGTTCCCCTTGCGGGCGCTCGTGACGAAACATCGGACCCAGGTAGTAGAGGCGCTGCGGCCCTCCGGAAGTCACGAGATTGCGCTGGATCACCGTGGCGCGCACACACCCTGCCGTGCCTTCCGGACGCAGCGCCAGTCTTTCGCCATTTGCCGCATCCTCGAACGCATACATTTCCTTTTCGACGATATCGGTAACTTCACCGATCGCACGGCGAAAAAGCGGCTCCGGCTCCACGATGGGCATACGGATCGGGCGATAGCCATAACACTTCAGCCAGTCACGGATGATGTCCTCAAAGTTCTCCCAGATTTCGGCCTCATCGGGAAGAATGTCTTTCATTCCGCGCACGGCCTGCAAGGTCTTGGTCATTGGTCTGTTCTGTTAGTGACTGGGTTCAAACGGATTTGCGAACGTAACGTCTCGACACGTATTCGTCGATAAGGGCAGTAAATTCGGCAGCGATGTTGTCGCCGCGCAGAGTAACCGTTTTTTGCCCATCTACAAACACCGGCGCGGCAGGCGCTTCGCCCGAACCGGGTAATGATATACCGACATTGGCATGACGACTCTCTCCGGGACCATTGACCACGCAACCCATCACCGCCAGGGTCATGTTTTCCACGCCGTCATGCTCAGTACGCCATTGTGGCATTTTATCGCGCACATGGCGCTGGACATGAGCAGCCAATTCCTGAAAAAACGTACTGGTGGTGCGACCACATCCGGGACAGGCCGTCACCATCGGCGCGAATGCGCGCAATCCCATCGTTTGCAGAATTTCCTGCGCCACCACGACCTCCTGCGTGCGGCTGCCGCCCGGCTCGGGAGTCAGGGAGACGCGGATGGTATCGCCGATGCCTTCCTGGAGCAGCACCGCCAGCGCCGCAGTCGAGGCGACGATGCCCTTGCTGCCCATGCCGGCTTCGGTCAGCCCCAGGTGCAGCGGATATTCGCACCGCCGACCCAGTTCGCGGTAGACCGCGATCAAATCCTGCACGCTCGACACCTTGGCCGAAACAACGATGCGATCCGCAGCAAGCCCCAGGCTCTCGGCCTGGATCGCCGATTCCAGCGCCGAGGCCACCAGCGCCTCGCGCATCACCGCACCGGCAGGCAGAGGCGCGGCGCGAGCGGCATTCTCGTCCATGACCCTGGCCAATACCGACTGATCGAGACTGCCCCAATTCACCCCGATGCGCACCGGCTTGTCGTATTTGCAGGCCAGTTCGATAAGCTCGGCAAACTGGGTGTCGCGCCGCGATCCCGCGCCGACATTGCCCGGATTGATGCGGAATTTGTCCAGCGCCCCGGCACATTCCGGGACTTTGGCAAGCAGAGCGTGCCCGTTGTAATGAAAATCTCCCACCAGCGGCACGTCGATGCCCTGCGCGGCGAGCCGTTCCCGGATACGCGGCACGGCCTTGGCCGAGGCTTCGTTATTGACCGTGATCCGAACCAGTTCGGAACCCGCGTGCGCCAGTTCTGTCACCTGCGCCACGGTCGCGTCGATGTCGGCAGTATCGGTATTGGTCATCGACTGCACCACGATGGGCACACCCGATCCGATCAGCACACGACCGACGCGCAGGAGGTAGGTACGACGGCGCGCGAGTAAGGCCGCGTGGACAGAGAACGATTTCGTCATTGCAGGGTCAGGTTGGCGACCCCGTCCTTGCCGGTATGCCTCTTCAGATCGACCGTCTGGCCGTTGAACTCCAGTTTCACGTTGCTCGCCGGTTTGACCATGACCGAAAAAGGCGGCTTGCCCTTGACGCTGTTGGAGTTACCCTTGATTCCAGTGCGGGCGAAGATGATTTTCCCGCTGCTGTCGTGCACCCGAGCCAGGGTACTGGCATTGAACAATAACCGCAGCGTCGCCTCAGTGGGAGGACTCGGCACGGCAGCGGCTTGGGTCGAAGCCAGGACGACGCCCGCTTCCCCGGCAGACTCATCCGCCAGTTCACTGCCCACTGGCGGGGGGGGATTTTCCGACCCTGGCGCAATGTTGACAGGCACAGGCGGGTCGAGTTTTTTGCTCTGGCGTTCGAGCCGGACGGTCTTCACCTGTGCCGGAGCCGCTGCGGTGGCCCCGAACCGGAATTCGAACCAGCGATAATGGATACCGGCCCAAATCAGCCCCGCCAGCGCCAGCGCCGCCAGTACGATCAGCGCCGCAGGAAGTAGCCTGCTGCGAGGGCGCGGGCTGGCCGCCGGCTGCACATTGCCGTCCAGTTTGATCATCGAAGCCAGATCGGCGGCAGTAGGCACCCGGGCGCTGATGCCCTCGAGCAACGGCTCGGGAGGGAGATCCAGGTAATTCGCGTAATTTCGCAGGAACCCACGCACGAAAGTCGGCCCCGGCAAAGTATCGTATCTCCCGGCCTCGAGGGCTTCGAGTTGCTGCGCCGACAATTTGAGAGTCCGGGCAACATCGTTCAGGGACTCTCCACGCGCCTCGCGCGCTTGTCGGAGGATTTCTCCGGGCGCAGGCGTCGGTTCAGGTTCAGGCATCAGTGCAGGTTCAGGCATCGGATCAAACACAACCGTCGGTCCAGATTCAAGCGCCAACCCGGACGCAGGCATCAACCCGGATTCAGGCGCAAGCATTGGCTCGGACGCAGGTATCAACCCGGATTCAGGCGCAAGCGTCGGCTCGGACGCAGGCATCGGCCCGGATTCAGGCGCAAGCGTCGGCTCAGGCACGAGCGTCGGCGTGGCCTCGGCTTCGAGGCTGTTTTCCTCGGCAGAATCAGATTGAGATTGCATGGTATTCACTCGTATTTTCCTTGCATCATCAATGCGTTTTCAGGGGAGTCGGCAAAGCGACTGCGAAGTTGCTCTCCATAGCTCGCTTCGGAATGTTTCTCGCCAAGCCGCCGCGCCGTGCGCACCCCAAGCCACGCCGAACGCGCGTCTGGCTCAAAACGTTGATGGAATTTGATGAGAAGATCGTGGGCGCTCCGGTAATTACCCCGACGATAACCGACTTCCGCCAGCCGGTACAGAGGCTCCTGTGCCTCCCTGCTGTCGGAAGGAACGATTTCCAGCGCTTTGGAAAACTGGATCTCGGCGCGTTCAAGCTCGTTGTTCTCCAGCAGGCACAAGCCGGCATTGGTATGAGGCGATGCCTTGTGTTGGTAATACGGATTGGCCGCCGAGGTCGCAAACCGCGACATCGCTTCGGAAAAGCGTTTCTGGGTGCACAGGAACCAGCCATAACTGTTGTTGAAGTCCGGATCTCCGGGCGCGCCGCCGAGCGCCCGGCGGAAAGCATCGTCGGCCTGAGCGTTTTGTGCGAGTCTCATATAGACCAAACCCATCAAATGATAAGCCGGAGGATAGCCGGGCTTTATTCTCAGGGCCGTCCTGGCTTCATCCAGGGCGACATCCGTTCGTGCGCGTTCGAAAAGCCATGCCTGCCCGAGTTCGGTATGGTTTCGCGCTTTCGCGTCTTCCTCGCTCGCGGGTGGCTGGTCGGACAGGGGGCGAGAATACGGGCCACGGTAACTGGGTGTGGCATCGAACGATGAAGCGGTATGGAACTGATCCTCCGTCGTTACGCAAGCACCCAAAAAGAAAACGGGAACCATCCAGAACAGGGGTAATGTTGGACGTGTCATGAGAAGACCTCCTCCATCGTCTGTAACGAACACGCGCCGGTGCGCCGTGTCCTGTCTCGCACCTGCCCGGCAAGTTGCCCACAGGCTGCGGCCACATCGTCACCGCGCGTCTTGCGTGTCGTGACAATAATACCGGAATCGAGCAGAAGTTCCGCAAAACGCCGGACGCGCCCGGCAGGCGAGCGCGTAAACCCGGAATGCGGAAAGGGATTGAACGGAATCAGGTTGAATTTGCACGGCACATCGCGCGTGAGATCGACCAGCGCGCGCGCGTGGGCGTCGCCGTCGTTCACGCCATCGAGCATCACGTATTCAAACGTCACGAAGTCGCGCGGCGCGCGTTCGAGATACCGTCGGCAGGCCGCCATCAACTCGTGCAGCGGATACTTGCGGTTGATCGGCATCAAGCAATCCCGCAACGCATCGTCGGGCGCATGCAGCGACACCGCCAGCGCCACCGGACATTCCTCGCGCAGGCGGTCGATTGCGGGCACGATGCCCGCAGTCGATACCGTCACTCGCCGTCTCGACAGCCCGTAGGCATGATCGTCGAGCATCACCCGCAAGGCGGCAACGACGTTGTCGAAATTGGCGAGCGGCTCGCCCATGCCCATCAACACGACGTTGCTGATAACGCGGCCATTATCCCGGCCTTCCCCGCTGTCGCTGGCAGCAGCCGCCCCGAGTAACCTGTTCGCCAGCCAAAGCTGGCCGAGGATCTCTCCGGTGCTCAGGTTCCGGTTGAACCCCTGCTTGCCGGTCGCGCAGAAGGCGCAATCGAGCGAACAACCCGCCTGCGACGACACGCACAGGGTTCCACGCCCCGCTTCGGGGATGAAAACCGTCTCCACCGCGTTGGCGTCTCCGACATCGAACAGCCATTTGCGCGTGCCATCATCGGACAGGGAATCCCGCAACAACACGGGCGCGCGAATCTCGGCCTGTTCCTTGAGCCTTGCCCGCAACGTCTTGGCAATATCGGTCATCGCGTCGAAATCGTCGCACCCCTCGCGGTGCATCCAGCGCATCACCTGACGGGCGCGAAAAGGTTTCTCGCCCAGTTCGGCGAACCAGGCGAGCA
>WRNU01000052.1 GCA_009776435.1 Betaproteobacteria bacterium
ATCGGTCTGGCTTCGCCCGACAAAATCCGTTCGTGGTCTTACGGCGAAGTGAAAAAGCCCGAGACCATCAACTACCGCACCTTCAAGCCCGAACGCGACGGCCTGTTCTGCGCCAAGATTTTCGGCCCCGTCAAGGACTACGAGTGCCTGTGCGGCAAGTACAAGCGCCTGAAGCACCGTGGCGTGATCTGCGAGAAGTGCGGCGTCGAAGTCACCCAGTCCAAGGTGCGCCGCGAGCGCATGGGGCACATCGAACTGGCCAGCCCGGTGGCCCATATCTGGTTCCTGAAGTCGCTCCCGAGCCGTCTCGGCATGGTGCTGGACATGACCCTGCGCGACATCGAAAGGGTGCTGTACTTTGAAGCCTTCGTCGTCGTCGAACCGGGCATGACCAAGCTTGCGCGCGGGCAGTTGCTCGTCGAAGACGACTACCTCGCCAAGGTCGAAGAGTACGGCGATGAGTTCGACGCGACGATGGGCGCGGAAGGCATCCGCGAACTGCTGCGCACGCTCGACATCAATCTCGAAATCGAAAGGCTGCGCTCCGAGCTGGAGACCACCGGCTCCGAGGCCAAGATCAAGAAATTTTCCAAGCGCCTGAAAGTGCTCGAAGCCTTCCAGCAATCCGGGATCAAACCCGAGTGGATGATCCTCGAAGTGCTGCCGGTGTTGCCGCCCGACTTGCGCCCGCTGGTGCCGCTCGATGGCGGACGTTTCGCCACGTCCGACCTGAACGACCTCTACCGTCGGGTCATCAACCGCAACAACCGGCTGCGCCGCCTGCTGGAACTGAAAGCGCCCGACATCATCGTGCGCAACGAAAAACGCATGCTCCAGGAGTCGGTCGACTCGCTGCTCGACAACGGTCGGCGCGGCAAGGCCATGACCGGAGCCAACAAGCGCCCGCTCAAATCGCTGGCCGACATGATCAAGGGCAAGGGCGGGCGCTTCCGGCAAAACCTGCTCGGCAAACGGGTCGACTACTCGGGCCGCTCCGTGATTACCGTGGGTCCGCAACTGAAACTGTTCCAGTGCGGCCTGCCCAAGCTCATGGCGCTCGAACTTTTTAAACCCTTCATCTTCAACAAGCTCGAACTGATGGGGTTGGCCACCACCATCAAACAGGCCAAGAAGATGGTGGAAATGCAGGAACCCATCGTGTGGGACATCCTGGAAGAAGTCATCCGCGAGCATCCGGTGATGCTCAACCGCGCCCCGACCCTGCACCGTCTGGGCATCCAGGCGTTCGAGCCGGTGTTGATCGAAGGCAAGGCCATCCAGTTGCATCCGCTCGTCTGCGTGGCGTTCAACGCCGACTTCGACGGCGACCAGATGGCCGTCCACGTCCCGCTGTCGCTCGAAGCGCAGATGGAAGCCCGCACCCTGATGCTGGCCTCCAACAACGTGCTCTCTCCGGCCAACGGCGAGCCGATCATCGTCCCCTCTCAGGACATCGTGCTGGGTCTGTACTACGCCACGCGCGCCGCGATCAACGCGCCGGGTGAAGGCATGCTGTTTACCGACGTGAGCGAAGTCAAGCGCGCCTACGATTCGGGGCAGGTTTCCCTGCACGCCAAAGTTACCGTGCGGATCAGGGAAGTCGACACCGGGCCGGACGGCGAATACGTCGAGCGGGTCGTGCGAGCCGACACCACGGTCGGACGCGCCATTCTTTCCGAGATTCTGCCTGCCGGGTTGCCGTTCAGCGTGATCGACAAGCCGCTGAAGAAAAAGGAAATCTCCAAACTCATCAACCTTTCATTCCACCGTTGCGGCCTCAAGGCCACGGTGATCTTCGCCGACCGGCTGATGCAGTCCGGCTACCGTCTCGCCACCCGCGCCGGCATTTCGATCGCGGTCAAGGACATGCTGGTTCCGATGAAGAAGAAGGAGCTCATCGGCACCGCCGAAACCGAAGTGGGCGAAATCGAGCGTCAGTACGCCAATGGTCTCGTTACCCAGGGCGAACGCTACAACAAGGTCGTGGACATCTGGGGCCGCTGCGGCGACCAGGTTGCCCGGGCCATGATGGAGCAACTCGGCCAGGAAGACGTGATCGACCGCGAAGGCAACCGGGTCAAGCAGGAAGCCTTCAACTCCATCTACATGATGGCCGACTCGGGCGCGCGCGGTTCCGCCGCCCAGATTCGCCAGCTCGCCGGGATGCGCGGCCTGATGGCCAAGCCGGACGGCTCCATCATCGAAACGCCGATCACCACCAACTTCCGGGAAGGGTTGAACGTTCTTCAATACTTCATCTCCACCCACGGCGCGCGCAAGGGTCTGGCCGATACCGCGTTGAAAACCGCGAACTCCGGCTATCTCACCCGACGGCTGGTCGACGTGACCCAGGATCTGGTGGTCATCGAAGACGATTGCAGAACCCGCAACGGCTTCAACATGAAGGCGCTTGCCGAAGGCGGCGAAGTCGTCGAGCCGCTGCGCGACCGTGTCCTGGGGCGCGTCTGTGCCGAAGACATCGTCAACCCTGAGACCCATGAAACCGTGATCGAGGCTGGTTCTCTGCTCGACGAGCTTGCAGTCGACCTCATCGACCAGTTTGGCATCGACGAAGTCAAGGTGCGCACTCCCCTGACGTGTGAAACCCGCTATGGCCTGTGCGTCAAGTGCTACGGGCGCGACCTTGGGCGCGGGCACATGGTCAACACCGGCGAAGCGGTCGGCGTCATTGCCGCGCAGTCGATCGGCGAGCCCGGCACGCAGCTCACCATGAGAACGTTCCACGTCGGCGGCGCGGCCTCGCGTGCGGCGGCGGCCACCGGGGTCGAATCCAAGACCGAGGGCACCGTCCGTTTTGCGGGCAACATGCGCTACGTCTCTAACGCCAGGGGCGAAAAAGTGGTCATCGCCCGTTCGGCGGAAGTGGCGATCGTCGACCGGCATGGCCGCGAGCGCGAGCACCACAAGATTCCCTATGGGGCGACGCTGCTCGTCGACGATGGCGCCGAGATCAAGGCCGGCTCCAAGCTGGCGAATTGGGATCCGCACACCCGGCCCGTCATCACCGAATACTCGGGCACGGTGAAGTTTGAAAACGTCGAAGAGGGCGTGACCGTCGCCAAGCAGGTCGACGAAATCACGGGCCTTTCGACGCTGGTGGTGATTGATTCCCCGCGCCGCTCCTCCTCCTCGACGAGCAGAGGCGCACGTCCGCAGGTCAAGCTGCTCGACGACAAGGGGGGCGAGGTGAAGATCGCGGGCAGCGACCACGTCGTCGCCATCACTTTCCAGCCGGGCGCGCTCATCACCGTGCAGGACGGTCAGGCGGTCGGCATTGGCGACGTACTCGCCCGCATCCCGCAGGAATCGGCCAAGACGCGCGACATTACCGGCGGCCTGCCGCGTGTGGCGGAACTGTTCGAGGCGCGCGCGCCCAAGGATGCCGGCATGCTGGCCGAACACACCGGCACCGTCTCCTTCGGCAAGGATACCAAGGGCAAGCAACGCCTCGTCATCACCGAGCCGGACGGCGCCTCACACGAATTCCTGATCTCGAAGGACAAGCACCTGATGGTGCATGAGGGACAAGTCGTGAACAAGGGCGAGATGATCGTCGACGGTCCGGCCGATCCGCACGACATCCTGCGGCTTCAGGGTATTACCGAACTGGCGCGCTACATCATCGACGAAGTGCAGGATGTCTATCGTCTGCAAGGCGTGAGGATCAACGACAAGCACATCGAAGTGATCGTGCGTCAGATGTTGCGCCGGGTCGTCATCACCGATCCGGGCGACTCCCGGTTCATCCGTGAAGAGCAGGTCGAGCGTTCCGAAGTGCTGGATGAAAACGACCGTCTCGAATCCGAGGGCAAATTGCCTGCCAACTATGAAAACCTCTTGTTGGGCATCACCAAGGCGTCCCTGTCGACCGACTCCTTCATCTCGGCGGCCTCCTTCCAGGAGACCACCCGCGTACTGACCGAAGCCGCGATCATGGGCAAGCGCGACGAGTTGCGCGGTCTGAAGGAAAACGTCATCGTGGGTCGTCTCATTCCGGCGGGCACGGGCCTCGCGTACCACCGCAGCCGGAAGGCGCAAGCCACCGGGGAGGATCTGGGCAATGCGCCGCATGCCTGGGCGCCGGTGGAAGAAGCTCCGGTGGAAGAAGAAGTGGAAGTGGCCGTCGTCGTTGGCGAGGAAGAGGTGTTACAGCAGCCGGAAGGATTGTGATGCGGTGACGTCATTCCCCTCCACGGGAGGGGAATGACGGGTTGAAGAAAAAAACGGGCCGACGAAAAGTCGGCCCGTTTTCTACTACATCGAAGCCATTCCCCTCCCTTGGATGTGCGCCAGAAGAGCGGGGAGGTCAGGCGGCCACGGACGGTTCCGGGTCTGATTCAGGTTCCGGTTCAGGTTCAGGCTTCGATTTCGATTTTGGTTTCGATTTCGATTTTGGTTTCGGTTTTGGCTCCGGCTCTACCTCCAGTTCCAACTCTGGTTCCGGTTCCACCTCCGGCTCCAACTCCAACTCTGGCTTCGGCTTCGACTCAGATTCCGGCTCGGATTTCGACGGCTTCTCTTCGCCGTCGTCCGGCTTCGAAGCTGTCAGAAACTCAAGGAACCTGGTTGCTCTGGCATATTCCTTGCGTACTTTCGCCTCTTCTCCAAGCGCCTGCATGCTCTCGTGGATGGCCCGCGCTTCCTCCAGAAATCCCGCCTTGCTGTAAAAGACGATCATATTGACGGACACCTTGGCGCGCTGCACCCGTATCGCCTCCGAATCTCCGTAAGCCTTCAGGCTTTCAAACAAATCGCGTGCCTCTCCGAAATCTCCCGCCCTGGCATAACCATTGATCAGGCTGCTCAACGCCAGGGCTTTTGGAACCCGGTATTCTTCCGTTTCCTCGAAGGCCAGCGCGCCCTCGAACATTACCCTCGCCCTGACGAGTTCTCCTGCCTTGCACAATCCTCCGACCAGATAGACCGAGGCAGCGGCGCGGCAGCGCCGAACCTCTTCCGCTTCTCCCAGCGCGTTCATGGTCAGGAATACCGGGGAAGCCTCGTCGAACATTCCCGCATCGCAATAGATGCGAATCAGGTTTGTCGCCACTTCGGCGCGCTCACGACAGAACATGCCCGCGTTTCCGACACTGTTCATGTGCTCGTAAATCTTGCTCGCCGCGTCGAGTTGCCCCTTGCCGAACCAGGTCAGCAGGTTGACGGCGGTTCGCATGTAGAGCGGCGTGTCCACATCGACCAGACGGCAGTTCAGGAACCGCGTCTCGATCCAGGCAGGATCGGACGAAAAGTCCTGCCCGCAACACTCGAAAAAGTAGGCCACTTCGGGAGAACAGGTCTCCCATGCCTTGACGATCAGGGCGCGCATCTCATCATCGCCGACGCGCGCGCCTTCCGGGATGCCGTCCTGCTCCGTATTGCCCAGAATGAAGCATTCCCCGAGCAGTTCCGGCTCGACAGGCCAGGGGTAGAAAATGCCCTTTTCGCTGCTTGCCGCATGTCCCAGGCCGGAATTCCACAAGGCATGATCCTTGTCCAGATCGCAAGCGCCGAGCCTGCCGCCCGACAGGGTAGAGAGAGTCAGGATTCTCACGGCTTGCGCGGCGTTCTCCTCCCCGACGAGCCGCAAGATGCGCTCATACCCGCCCTGAAGAGCCAGTTTGAGCACATCGCACTGGGTAAACGGGAATTCTGCGCCATCGTTCGTGGACATTGCCGAAGCCAACAGCATGGCGAACAATGGCCTCCGATCACTATCCACGGAATACAGTTTTTCCAGGAAAGCATCGGAAGTGGAGCAGGGCGCCTCCGAGCCGTCCTGCCCGATGTTTTTCCATACATCCTGGGCAACCCCGAACAGCCCCTCCTGCGTCACGGACGGCAGCAGGGTCGGCTCGTCCCTGAAACGCAGGGACGGATCCACGGCCAACTCGCTGTACCAATCCCGGCCTATCTGCCTGTGTTCCCGCTCCAGCAACAGCAAGCGGACACGGAACGGCCCGAAATCGCCCTGTTGGGCCTTTTCCGCGAGAAGCTTGATGATTTCGGCAACATTGAAACGATGCCGGACATCCTCGCCATCCTGCCATCCCGTGCAAAGGCGGGACCCCTCGTTGTAATGCCTGGTTGCCCGGTCGAATATCAGCAGGGTATCTTGCCTGGGCATCCAGTCCTTCCAGGTTGAAAAAGGCGTTCCCGCAAGGTTCAGGAATCCGGCTTTCCAGGTCGGGGAACTCGAGGTCGATTCGATCTCGACAGGTTCGGCGGCCTCGTTCAGGAAACGAAACTCTGCCTTGCCCGTTTCCAGCGCCCTACAGAATTCAAGCGCCGCGCGGCTTTTGCCGGAACCCGCTTTTCCGGTAATCAGCCACCATGACAAAGCCTGCGGAGAACGATAAAACGCATCGAAATCGCGCCAAAGCGATTCGTCCATGACATACTGCGTTACCCTTCCGGAGAAATGAAACTCCTGGAATAGTCCCGGCTGTTGTTTTTCGGAATCATAATAATTCAGCAAAACAGGTTCGGTCATCGACCCGGACGATTTTGTCCGCGAACGGGCAGCAGGCTTTGCTCCAAAGAGCCTCCCTACTGCGTTCCTGATCCGCTCGAACGCATTGCAAAACGCGATTCCCATCTTCATCCCCTGGTATCGTGCAGAAAAATAGGGTAATACCAAAAATATGAACCATCCTTCACCGAGTCGAACCGCCCCGCCATGAACGGCGAAGATTAGTCACGGCACATGCTCAAGCACAGGATAGCCGAAGTCTAGTCCATAAAGTCATTACACTCCATCAGTATCCGACAAAATCGCTAAACGAATCATAATCTTCATCCCGTTTGCTCCAAGCGTTCATGCCTGCGACAATTATAACTTTCTTCATGCGACTGACCATGACCGATCACAACACCGCCGCTGCCCAGGACGAAAACCACATCATCGCCGAGCGCCGCGAGAAGCTTGCCCAATGGCGCGCCGCCGGACGGGCATTCCCGAACGACTTTGCGCGCGAAAATACTGCCGGCAAGCTTGACGAACTCTATGCGGATAAAGACCCTGAAACGCTGGAAGCCACCCCCGTCGAAGTCAAGGTTGCCGGACGGATCATGCTCAAGCGCCTCATGGGCAAGGCAAGCTTTGTCACCATCCAGGACTTGTCCGGCAAACTCCAACTCTACGTCGGGCGCGACATGGTCGGCGACGAAGTCTATGCCGACTTCAAACGCTGGGACATCGGCGACATCGTCGGCTGCATCGGCACGCTGTTCAAGACGAGAACGGGCGAGTTGACCGTCAAGGCCGAGACGCTACGCCTGCTCACCAAGAGCGTGCGCCCTCTGCCCGACAAATTCCACGGTCTCACCGACACCGAATCCCGATACCGGCAGCGTTACATCGACCTCATCATGAACGAGGAGTCGCGCTTTACCTTCGTTGCCCGCAGTCGGCTGGTGCAGTCGATCCGCAGCTACATGTGCGGCCACGGCTTCCTCGAAGTCGAAACGCCCATGATGCACCCCATTCCGGGCGGAGCTGCGGCCAAGCCTTTCGTGACCCATCACAACGCGCTCGACATGGCGCTTTACCTGCGCATTGCGCCTGAGCTTTACCTCAAGCGGCTGGTCGTGGGCGGTTTCGAGAAAGTTTTCGAGATCAACCGCAGTTTCAGGAACGAAGGCTTGTCGCCACGGCACAACCCCGAGTTCACCATGATGGAGTTCTACGAAGCCTACGCGAACTACCGCACGCTGATGGATTTCACCGAAGGGCTGATTCGTCAGGCTGCGCGCGAGGCGCTCGGCACGGAAACCTTCATCTACCAGGATCGCGATCTCGATTTTTCCAGACCCTTTTCCCGGCTCACCATTACCGGCGCAATCCGCAAATACCATCCCGGTTTTACCGAAGAACAGCTTGCCGATCCCGTCTGGCTGACGCAAAAAATTCAGGACTTCGGCGGAAAGGTCAAACCGGGCGGGACTGGCAGCCTGCAACTACAGCTTTTTGAAGTCTCGGCCGAGCCAGAACTGTGGGAGCCAACCTTCATCATCGGCTATCCACTCGAAGTCTCGCCGCTGGCCCGCGCCTCCGACGACAATCCCGAGATCACCGAACGCTTCGAGCTTTTCATCGCGGGCCGCGAAATTGCCAACGGCTTCTCCGAGCTCAACGACCCCGAAGATCAGGCCGCCCGTTTCCAGGCCCAGTCTGCGGCCAAGGACGCGGGCGACGAGGAAGCCATGTACTTTGATACCGACTACATTCGCGCGCTCGAAATCGGTCTGCCTCCCACCGGCGGCTGCGGCATCGGCATAGATCGTCTGGCGATGCTGCTCACCGACAGCCCCGCGATCCGCGATGTCATCCTGTTTCCGCAAATGCGTGGCGAATGAACATGTATCGGACTCAAAAGGAGAAATGAAGATGAAAACCATCAGTACGCCGGAAGTTCCCGCCATGCGACCGGATGAAGCTGCGGCGCTCGAACGCCTGATTGCCGTTGCCTGCGCAAACAGTCCCGGCTCAAGCATGTCCCAGGGCAGCACCCATCAAAGCATGATCGTTGCAGATTTTCTGTTGTCCTGGTGGGATTCCGTGAACTGTGGTCACTTCGACATCACCAGTCTCTGGGCAGTCGATGTTGCGATCATAACCGATATACAGATTGTCTTCGGCATGATTGGCCGGTTGCGCGTATATCCCGATGTACTTGGCTACGAAGAGCAGTTCAAGGTGATCCTGAACGACTGGCGGACTCAATCCGCAGATCGGGGCGCGTAACAGGCGCGACAGAGGTTCCTTACACGTCGATATTCTGCGCCCGCAGCGCATTCGACTCGATAAACGCCCGACGCGGTTCCACGGCGTCCCCCATCAGGGTGGTAAAGATTTCATCGGCGGCGATGGCGTCGTCGATCTGCACGCGCAGCAACCGTCGCACGGCGGGGTCCATCGTGGTTTCCCAGAGTTGTTCGGGATTCATCTCTCCCAAACCTTTGTACCGCTGCTTGGTGATGCCGCGCTCCACTTCGGCAAGCAGCCAGTCGATGGCGTCGGCAAAGCGGGTGATGGGCTGCCGTTTGTCGCCACGGCGAATTTCGGCGCCGGGGCCGATGAGGCCGGAAATGGATTGGGCAGCGGTGCGGATGCTGCGGTAGTCGCCGGAGGAGAGAAAATCGTCTTCGATCCAGCCGAATTTGAGATTGCCGTGGTGCAGGCGTTCGATGACGAGCCGCCAGGATTCGGATTCTTCGTGAAATTCGGGGTACACGCGCGGGCCGTCGGGTAGCCAGACTTGCAGGGCGTCTGCACTGGCGCGGGCGGCGGCTTCATCGAGCAGGTTGAGCGCAGGATCGTGCGCAAGAATGACGTGCAGCACTTCGGAGTCGATGAAGCTGGATTGACGCTTGATGACGGCCTCGGCCAGCAGGTAGCTGCGCGCCAGTCCGCCAAGGGATTCTTCTGCAATGAGGGGGGCGTTTTCGCGCGGGATGAGGGAAGCGCCTTCCAGCGCAAGCTTGAGCAGATGGTTGTTCAGTTCGTGATTGTCCTTGATGTAGTGCTCGGTCTTGCCGTGCTTGAGCTTGTAGAGCGGCGGCTGTGCAATGTAGATGTGGCCGCGCTCGATCAGTTCGGGCATCTGCCGGTAGAAGAAGGTCAGGAGCAGGGTGCGGATATGCGCGCCGTCGACGTCGGCGTCGGTCATCAGAATGACACGGTGGTAGCGAAGCTTTTCGGGCTTGTAGTCGTCCTTGCCGATGCCGGTTCCGAGCGCGGTAATCAGGGTGACGATGGCCTCCGAGCCGATGAGCTTGTCGAAACGGGCTTTTTCGACGTTGAGCACCTTGCCGCGCAGGGGCAGGATGGCCTGGAATTTACGGTCGCGCCCCTGCTTGGCGGAACCACCCGCAGAGTCGCCCTCGACGATGTAGACCTCGCACAGCGCCGGGTCTTTTTCCTGGCAGTCGGCGAGTTTGCCGGGCAGCCCCGCGCCGTCGAGCACGCCTTTGCGGCGCGTCATCTCGCGCGCCTTGCGCGCGGCTTCACGGGCGCGGGCGGCTTCGACGATCTTGCCGCAGATGGTGCGGGAGTCGATGGGGTTTTCGAGCAGGAAGTCGGCAAGGCGTGCGGCCACGACTTCTTCCACGGCCGGACGGGCTTCGCTGGACACCAGTTTCATCTTGGTCTGGCTGGCAAATTTGGGGTCGGGCATCTTGATCGAGAGCACACAGGCCAGCCCTTCGCGCATGTCGTCGCCGGAGATGTCGACCTTGGCTTTCTTGGCAATTTCGTTCTCTTCGATGTATTTGTTGATGACCCGCGTCATGGCCGCCCGTAGACCCGTGAGGTGCGTTCCGCCGTCGGCCTGCGGGATGTTGTTGGTGTAGCAGAGAACCTGCTCCTGGTAGCTGTCGTTCCACTGCATGGCGACTTCGACATCGAGCAGGGTTTCCCCTCCGTTGCCTGTGACGGGAATGCGGCTGGAACCTGTGGCATGGAATACGCCGGTGTGAAGCACGGTCTTGGTGCGGTTGATGTATTCGACGAAGCCCCGGACGCCACCCGCAAAGGCGAAGTTTTCTTCCTTGCCGGTGTGCTGGTCGACGAGGCGAATCTTGACGCCGTTGTTGAGGAAGGATAGCTCGCGCAGGCGTTTGGCGAGTATGTCGTAGTGATATTCGATGTTGCCGAAGATTTCTTCGTCGGCCAGGAAATGCACGCGGGTTCCGCGCTTGGCGGTCTCTCCGATGACTTTCATCGGCGAAGTGTCTATGCCGTCGACGGCCTCGATGACGCGATCCTGCGCTTCTCCACGATGAAACTCGATGAAATGTCGCTTGCCGTCGCGGGCGATGGTCAGTTGCAGCCATTTGGACAGGGCGTTCACGCATGAGACGCCCACGCCGTGCAAGCCGCCGGACACCTTGTAGCTGTTCTGATTGAACTTGCCGCCTGCGTGCAGCACGCACATGACGATTTCCGCCGCGCTGCGCCTGGGTTCGTGCTTGTCGTCCATCTTGATGCCGACCGGGATGCCGCGCCCGTTGTCGGTGACGGAGACGGAGTTGTCGCTGTGCAGGGTGACGACGATGTCGTCGCAATGCCCGGCAAGCGCCTCGTCGATGGCGTTGTCCACGACTTCAAACACCATATGGTGCAGGCCCGTGCCGTCGGAGGTGTCGCCGATGTACATGCCGGGACGTTTCCTGACCGCTTCCAGTCCTTCGAGTTGCTGGATGCTGGATTCGTCGTAATCGTTACCGGGTGTGTTGGGTTCGGTCATGGAAGTCTCGGCGGTGAAGCAATGGTGAACGGGGATACCCCGACGGAAAAACGAAAATGCCCGTCCAGGCCGACCGGCCCGACGGGCACATGAAGGGGCGCTAGATGCGCATCGGCATCACGACGTACTTGAAATGCTCGTTACCGGGCAGGGTGATGAGGGCGCTGGAATTGTTGTCCCGGAAGCGCCATTCGATCGTCTCCGAGTAGACGTTGTTGAGCATATCGAGCAGGTAGCTGACGTTGAAACCGATGTCCAGCCGTTCGCCATTGAAGTCGATTTCGATTTCTTCCCTGGCTTCTTCCTGTTCGGTGTTGGAACTGATGATGGAGAGGATGTTGTTGTCCAGCACCAGCCGCACGCCGTGGAATTTTTCGTTGGAGAGAATCGCGGCCCGTTGCAGCGCGGCCAGGAACGGCACACGCGTCAGGGTGATGCAACCGGGATGATCGCGCGGGATGACCCGCTCGTAGTCCGGGAATTTGCCGTCGATGAGTTTGGTGACGAATTCGATGGAACCGAAGCGGAACACGGCCTGATTGCCGGAGAGCACGATGTCGACCGGATCGTCGGCGTCGCCGATCTGGCGCGCGAGTTCAAGCACCGTCTTGCGCGGCAGGATGACTTCGCAGCGGCTCGGGACGGCCATATCGAGTTCGCTCTCCGCGTAGGCCAGACGGTGGCCGTCGGTAGCGACGAGGATCAGGTTCTTGCCGTCGGCGATGAGCAGCAGGCCGTTCAGGTAGTAGCGGATGTCTTGCTGCGCCATCGCGTAGGCGACCAGCGCAAGTTGTTGTTTGAGCGTTCTTTGCGATACGGAGAAGCGCACCGCATCCCCGTCGGGCGGGGTGATCAGGGGGTAGTCTCCGGCGGGAAGGGTTTGCAGGTGAAAGCGGCTGCGACCGGCCTTGATGTTCAGGCGACGCTCTTCGAGGGTGAGACTGATTTCGGTGTCGGGCAGGGCGCGCAGAATGTCCTGGAATTTGCGGGCGCCCACGGTGATGGCGGCGTCTTCCCCCCCGAATCCGCTCGTGGTGGTGGCGCGGATCTGGATTTCGATGTCGGTGGCGGTGAAGGTGATGTGTTCACCCGTTTTTTCGATCAGCACGTTCGAGAGGATGGGTAACGTGTGGCGCTTCTCGACAACGCCGGACACCGCTTGCAGCGGTGCGAGCAGGGCATCACGGGTGGTTTTGAGCAGGAGCATGAGTCAATCCGATCCGGTTGAATTTGAATGAGAGAGGAGAAAGATAATCTGAAGGCTCTATCGGCTCAACCTCGTAGTACCTGGGTGAGCACGTGGACATCGTGGTTGAGTTGTTGGTCACGCTGGCGCAGTTCGGACACCGTGCGGCAGGCATGCAGAACCGTGGTGTGATCGCGCCCGCCGAATGCCTCGCCGATCGCGGGCAGGGACATGGCAGTCAGTTCCTTGGCCAGCCACATTGCCACCTGGCGCGGGCGGGCGATGACGCGGGTGCGCTTTCTGGAATGCATGTCGTTGATCTTGATCTTGTAATAATCGGCAACGGTTTTCTGGATGTGCTCGATCGACAACTGGCGGTTGTAGGCATTGAGCAGATCCTTGAGCGCCTCGCGGGCCAGATCGAGCGAGATGGCGCGTTCGTGGAAACGCGCGTAGGCCACGACCTTGTTGAGCGCGCCTTCGAGTTCGCGCACGTTCGAGCGCAGGTTCTTGGCGATCAGGAAGGCGACATCGCCGTCGAGCTGAACCTGTAACGCCTCGGCCTTCTTTTGCAGGATGGCGACGCGCATCTCCAGTTCGGGCGCTTCGATCTGCACCGTCAGCCCCCAGTCGAAGCGCGAGACGAGGCGGTCTTCGAGCCCCTGGATGTCCTTGGGGTAGGTGTCGCAGGTGATGATGATTTGCTTTTTTGCCTCGGTCAGCGCGTTGAAGGCGTGGAAGAATTCTTCTTTGGTCCGTTCCTTGGTGCGGAAGAACTGGATGTCGTCGATGATGAGCAGGTCGAGCGAGCGGTAGTGGCGCTTGAGGGCGTCAAAACTCTTTTGCTGGTAGGCGCGCACGACATCGGAGCCGAAATCCTCGGAGTGCACGTAACGCACCACCGCGCGCGGGTTGCATTGGAACACGGCGTTGCCGATGGCGTGCACGAGGTGGGTCTTGCCCAGGCCGACGCCGCCATAGATGAAAAGCGGGTTGTAGGACGTGCCGGGATTCTGGGCAACCTGCATCGCGGCGGCGCGGGCCAGATCGTTGGCGCGACCGGTGACGAGCGTCTCGAAGGTGAAATCGGGGTTGAGTCGGGTTTTTTCGTAAGCGAGTTCGATCCCCGTCGCGCCCGATGCCGTTCTGGCAGGTTCTTCGGACGCATTCGATGCCTTGCGGGCGGCGGAAGCGGACGATCGGGCAGGGATCTTTGCCGTATCGCCATCCTTGCCGGGGAGTGGCGTGACGGTGGCGGCTGCGGGGGGAGCGGCCACCACGGAAACCAGTTGCAAGTCGAGCCGTAGCGGCACGCCGTGGAATGCTTCGCCCAGTTCGCCGATGCGGCGCAGGTAGCGATCGCGCACCCATTGCAGTATGAAACGGTTGGGAGCCTTCAGCGTCAGGCTGGGATGGCCGCCGCCATCATCGTCGGCGTACTCGACGGGCAGCGGCTTGATCCACGTGTTGAACTGCTGCGCAGGCAACTCTTGCTCGAGGCATGCCAGGCAGTAGGGCCAGAATTCCTGCTGTACGGAAGGGACGGTTTGCGTTTGGGGCACGGCGTTCAAAGAAACATCAAACACGCCACTCCGGAACACCGGGCGGCAGACACTTGGCCTTGCGGCCAGATCAGGAAAGCGGCCATAGCGTTGTGACATGGCTTTGACCGGACAGATGTGAAATTCTACCTGTTTTATTCGCGCGCCGCCAAATTATCCACAAGCCCAGGAGGGGATCTGTTGACGGGGGGAGCAATCCTCGCCTCTTTCCGTTTCAGGGTGTTGTACGGACGCTACCCGCTTGCAGCCGATTTCCGGGGCGGGATGGTTTTCCCCTTTCTACGGCTGCATCTGGGATAATCTCCGGCTAGTTTTGTCGGACGATCCCCGTGACCCAGATAACATCCTCTCCTGCATGGCTGCGCGCCATCCTCAATCGCCGCATGCTGATCTGCATCTTCACCGGATTTGCTTCCGGCATGCCGTTGTATTTGCTTTTCAATCTTTTGCCTGCCTGGCTCAAGACGGAAGGGCTGAGTCTGAAAGCTATTGGCGCTTTCGCGCTGATTCAGTTTCCCTATACCTGGAAGTTTCTCTGGTCTCCCCTGCTCGATCGCTACGCGCTACCGTGGCTCGGCCACCGCCGGGGCTGGATGGCCGTGTTCCAGCTTGCCTTGGTGGGCATCATTGCCTGGCTCGGACAGTTGTCGCCCAAGGAAGATTTGCATCTCGTCGTGCTCCTGACGGCGCTGCTGGCTTTCGTCTCGGCTTCGCTCGACATCGTGCTCGATGCTTTCCGTCGCACCCTGCTTGCCGACGTAGAGCAGGAAATGGGCAACACGCTGCATGTGAATGCGTACAAGATTGCCAGCCTGGTACCAGGGTCACTGTCTCTGGTTCTTTCGGATCATCTGCCGTGGTCGCAGGTGTTCTTCATCACGGCCCTGTTCATGCTGCCCGGAGTCGTCATGACTCTGTTGGTCAGTGAACCGCGTGTCGAAATCAAGCCCCCCAGAACCCTGCGCGCGGCCATCGTCGAGCCTTTCCTGGAATTTTTTCACCGTCACGGTACCCAGTTCGCTCTCTGTACCCTTGCTTTCATCCTGCTCTATAAGCTGGGCGATTCCCTGTGTACCGCGCTGGCGACCCCGTTTTATCTGGAGATGGGTTTTACGCGCACGGAAATCGGACTCGTCGCCAAGAACGCCGGCCTGTGGCCGAGCGTGATCGGTGGCGTGATCGGCGGTGTTCTGATGACCCGTATCGGTGTCAATCGTGCGCTCTGGATTTTCGGCGTGTTGCAGGCCGTTGCCATTCTGGGTTTTGCCTGGCTGGCGTATCAGGGGCCAGCTCCCGCGACCGCCGAGCGCCTATGGATACTTGCCGGTGTGATCGGTTTGGAGGCGCTTGGAGTCGGCCTGGGCACGGCGGCATCCGTCTCTTTCATTGCGCGTACCACGCATCCCGCGTATGTTGCCACGCAGTTCGCACTGCTGACGAGCCTGACAGCCGTTCCGCGCACCTTCGTCAATGCCAGCGCCGGATGGCTGGTGGAAGGCATGGGCGGATGGTTCAACTTTTTCTGGTTCTGCTTCTTCCTCGCCATTCCGGGCATGCTG
>WRNU01000053.1 GCA_009776435.1 Betaproteobacteria bacterium
TCATGGTGGCGCAGGCGGCGCTGGAAACCGGATGGGGCACGAAACAACTGAAGAACGCCGACGGCTCACCCAGCTACAACCTGTTCAACATCAAGGCGGGGCCAGGCTGGAACGGCCCGACCACCGCGCAAAGGTTCGTGTCTGAATTCGAGAACGGAGGCTGGCAGAACCAACGGGCCGCGTTCCGGTCCTATACATCCTGGGCCGAAGCGTTCGCCGACTACGCGAAGCTGCTCACCGACAGTCCGCGCTATGCCGAAGTGCTCGGCAGAAACGATGCCGCCGGATTTGCGCAGGGACTCAAAAAAGCGGGCTATGCCACCGATCCATCGTATGCCGACAAACTCATGCGCATCATCGGCGGCAATACCCTTAAAAATGCTCTGATCATGGCAGCTTGATGAAAAAGCAAACGACAGTCACAAGCAGAGGCGCGATATCGCGGAAACCCACACCTTGCTGGAGAAAATCGGAAATGGCACGAATTCCTGACTTGATGGGCATGACCGACCAGAACCGATCTCAGGGTTCGGATTCGGGCAGGAAGAAATACGGCCCGGAAGCGCACAACATGGTGGAGTTATGTGACGTAGATCACGAAGAGGGCAGCATTATGGGGCATTCTTCAGGAGTTTCCGGCTTTTCGTCCGGAATACAATCACAATCGAACACTTTTAGGAACAGGATTCGTCCCCAGGGAAACAACGTGCCAGCCGAAGAACGAAGCACGATATACGAAGTTCTGGATCACGCGGCATCGGGAATCCGGTTGCAGGTCGAGTTCCAGCGGCGGATCAACGCCTCGCTGCTTGCGAGCCGCATGCCGCTCATCCGAACGATTACCGTCTATAACGAAACCGGCAACGATTTGCCGGGCATCGAGCTATCGGTCGGACTGGCCGTGGAGAGCGATGCCACGCGCTGGCTTGCCTGTCGGGAAGAAAAAAGCGTGCCAACGGGCAGCGCGATTCATTTCAACGGGCGTGGGCGTTTCCCGGAGTTCGATACCCTGATCGGGCAACGGCATGAATCGGCCCTTGCCACGTTGACCGTTGCCGCACATCAGCTCCAGGCGTCTGCTGCGGGCGCGGACGGGCCGGGCGAGAATGAGGGCGGTGAAGTCTCGCTTGCCGCGACGGTCGAGATCGGCGCTTCTAGCGAATTCCTCAAACGCACCGGCGCCTGGCAATCCATTGCCGTTTTCGTGCAACCCCAAAGCAGGGCGGTGTCGGATATTCTCCGCTCGGCCTCGGAGCTTATGCTCCAGAAAACGGGGCTGGGCGAACTGGACGGATACAAAACCAGTCTTGCGCGCGCAAAGCTCATTGCGGAGGCGATCTACCTGGCGATGCGCGAAGAGCAGATCGTCTGTGGCGGCTCTCCGGCTTCGTTCGAGGCCGTGGGACAAAAGCTCAGAGGGGCCGGGCAGGTGCTTGGGCAGCGGTTCGGCGATTGCATCGAACTGTCCGTCACCTACGCCTCGTGCTGCGAAGCGGCGGGACTACATCCCATTATCATTTTTACGGCATCCCGCGCCTTTCCCGCCTTCGTTGCCGTTTCCGAACTGGAATACTCGCTGGCGCTTGGCAGCGGCGAAGGGTTCGACTTTCTGGAAGAAAAGGTCATCGACGATGGCTCGGTCATCGCCAAACTCGTGGCGATGAAGTCCATCATTCCGGTGGAACTCGGCGGCATCGGGCTTGGCAAGCGTTCCCTGAGTTTTCGCGGAGCCGTGAAAAAAGCCTCCGACTACGTCGGCAGCCTTTCCAACGAATTGAAGGCTGCCGTGGTCATTTCGCAATGTCGCCGCGAAGGCATCCTTTCCGGGCCTTTGTCCGAAGACGAACTTCCCTTGCCGGTTGAAGAAGCCGTGGCGGAAAGCGCACCGCCGCCTGCGCCTGAACCTGTTGCGGACAAGGCATCGTTGCAGGAGCAAGCATCCGCTTCCGTGGAAGCCGTTGCGACAGAGTCCCCCGTCGCGCCGGAAGCCGTTGCGACGGAACCTGATGCCGAAGAACCTGCAAGCGAGGAGACCGCAGCCGTTCCAACAGAGTACAAGAACGACACGCCGACCCGTATCAGGCAGTGGAAACAGTCGCTGTTCGATTTCAGCCTGCGCAATCCGTTGCTCGATCTGCCGCGCGCCCGTCAGGCGCTCGAACTGGCCGTCGAAGGCAGCCGCAAATTGGGTGAGATTGCCGAGGCGCTGTACAAGGGCAAGAGTCCCGCCGCAGCCGCATTCAAGGGGCTGGAACCCGCTCGGGCGTCGGCGCGTTTGCGCGTCCTGAAGCGCGAGTCCGAGACACTGGAACAGGAGACGGGGAGTCATCATCTGTACCTGACTCTCGGCGCGTTGATTCATCCGGGCAACCGGGGCAAGGCAGCGAAATCGCCCCTGTTCCTGCTTCCCGTGACTGTGGGCGCGGGCAACAAGGACGTTTCGGGCGCAAGCGCCTTCGATATTTCCCTTGTCGGCGAAGAGACGGCGCAACCCAATCCCTGCCTGCTCGAATGGCTGCGCGCCTCCCATAACCTGACGCTCGACGGGCTGGACATCCCCTGTCTCGATGGTGCGAGTGGGGCGCTCGATGCGGCATTCGAGAAAATCCGCGCCGGATTGCTCGCGGCGCAACTTCCCTGGCAGATCGAAGAAAGCGCAACCCTGGCAATTCTGGACTGCGCCGCGTTCCAGATGTGGAAGGATCTGGACAGGAACTGGCCGATCCTCATGGAAAACTCCGTCGTTCGCCATCTCGTCGAACACACGGGGGAAGCCTTCGAACAGGCGTCACTGGAAGAGGCGTCTTTCGAGGAAGAAAACCTGATTCTCCCGCTGGCTGCCGACGGTTCGCACATGGCCGCCATTGCGGCGGCGATGGACGGAAAATCCTTCGTTCTGGAAGGCGCTCCGGGTTCCGGAAAATCGCAGACCATCGCCAACATGATTGCGCGCGGGCTGGAAATGGGCAAGCGCGTGCTGTTCGTCTCCGGCAAGGAAGCGGCGCTCGAAGCCGTGAGCCAGCGCCTGGCAGCCATTGGTCTGGAAGACTTCACGCTGCAAGCGTATGGCTCCAGGATGAGCATGCACGACATCCGGCAACAGTTGAAACGCTCCATGCGCGCGGCGGGGGACGCCCACGAAAGGGTCTGGAAAGCAGCCTTCGACAAATACGCCGGCACGGTCACGGCGCTACGCGATTACTTCACGCGCCTGCACACACCCAACGCCGCCGGATTTTCCCTGTGGTCGGCATACGATGAACTGGCGCGTCTGGGCGAAGGGCCGGGATGGGAACTCGATCCGAAACACATTGGAAAAGTCGATCCGCGCGCCATGTCGGACGCGCTGGAACGCGCGGTTCAGATCATTCGGAAAATCGGCCAACCGGAACGTGACCATTGGCTGCTCCTCGGGTTGGACAACGTGGACAGCCTGACTTTCACGACCTTGACCAGCGCCCTCGAAGACCTGGCGCAGGCGCGCAAGCGGATCGAGGAACTGGGTCGTGGCTGGCCGGAAGCGTTCAAGGAGTTGAGGCCCGGCAAGCTGCTGGCGACCCTCAACGAATGTGTCACCGCAAACCAGCTTGGGCTTTTGCCGAGCAAGGCGTATTTCCGTGACATCGACCGTCCCGCCTGGCGAAGCGCCACCGCCGCGTTGCGGGAAAAACTGGAATTCTTCCTCGATTCCAACTATGAGGCGCTCTCACAGCTTGCGCCGGGGCTCATCGACTCCCCGATGCTCAACGACTGGACGATTCAGGCAAACAGTCTGGCCAAAGTCAGGCTGTTTGCCGAATTCCGCCGCAAACCGCTGCGCGCCGCCGTCAAACCGCTCGTACAGCGCGATGTCGACCTGGAAGGTGAGAACCTGCTGGCCGTCTTGCAGAGCGCGCAAAGCCTCCGTACCCAGGTAGCCGAATTGAGAACCCACGCGGTTGCCATCGTGGGTCTGATCCTGCCCACCAACTGGGCTGCGCATCGTCCCAGGGCGCTGGAAGAACTGGATGCCGCCATCGATCTGTCGCAACGTGCCGTCTGGCTGGAGCGGGCTGCTCCGGCGGCCTGGTTGAAGGCGTTGGAACCCAGGGATGCGCGGGAGATCGGCACACTGAAAGAGATTGAAGCGGCCTGGTCGCGCTGGCTCTCCGTCATCGGAGCGACGGAACACAACATCGATCAATGGCTGGCGGGTCGATCCTGGCTGGAGACCTGGGACGAAGCCATGTCCCGCTGGGAAAACGATCTGGCCGGCACAGGGCTATTGCAGTTGCAACGTCATGCCTCGTTGCGCAAGGAACTTCGGGCGATCGAGTGGGCTGGGGGCATCGACATTGCGAACAAACTGGCGCACCGGGCTTTCCCGCTGGACGAAGCCGGGACGGTCATGCGGCGGGGCCTGGCGCTGGCCTCGCTACGCGAGCGTCAGACGGCCTGTGGCATGGAAGACTTTGATGATGCCGCACAGAACAAGGCGGTTTCCGCCTTTCTGGAAAGCGCGCGCGAAGCGCGCAAATACGCCATACAGGCCGGCCCTGCCAGACTGCTTGCAAGGCGGCCTTTTCGCGCGAACAACATCCTTGGCGAAGTCACCGCCCTCGTGCGGCAGATCGAGCGCAAACGCGCCGGCATGGGGCTGAGAGAAATTTCCGCCCGCTATCCCGAAGCCTTGTTGACCTTTGCTCCGGCCTTCCTGAT
The DNA here is from genome assembly GCA_009776435.1 of Betaproteobacteria bacterium. Classification (GTDB taxonomy): domain Bacteria; phylum Pseudomonadota; class Gammaproteobacteria; order Burkholderiales; family Rhodocyclaceae; genus WRNU01. The sequence continues at coordinate 4,699 of WRNU01000053.1, forward strand.
GAGTCCCGGCTCGGTCGCGCACATTCTCGATGCCGGATCACTGAAATTCGATCTGGTGATTTTCGACGAAGCTTCCCGGATACGGACAGCCGAAGCGATTGGCGCGATGGGGCGGGGCGCGACCATCGCAATTGTCGGCGACTCGAAACAACTGCCTCCCGTTGGTGCGATGAAAACCGCCTCGCGATCCGGACAGACGGCAGGCTCCGTGGAAGAACAGGAAAGCATCCTGAGAGCGGCGCTGGATTCCGGTCTGCCGCAACTCTGGTTGAAGTGGCATTACCGCAGCGAAAACGAGGAACTTATCGCGTTCCCGAATACCCGGTACTATGGCGGGGAACTTGCCGTTTTGCCGTCCATGCGCCGTGATGCCCACGCGGGCGTCACCTGGAGGCGGATCGAAGGCAAATTCCTGTGCGGCACGGATGACACCAACCCGATCGAGGCGCGTGCGCTGGTCGACGAACTGATTGCCCGGCTTCGTGACCCGGCCAGCCGGGACGAATCCCTGGGCGTCCTGTGCCTCAATGCCCCGCAGCGCGACCTGATCCTGGACCTGCTGGAAGGATCGGAAGACCCCTTGATTCGTGATGCCTTTGCGGCCCCTGCCGACCGGAGGCTTTTCGTGAAGAGTTTTGAGCATGCGCAAGGCGAAGAGCGCGATGTCGTTCTGATTTCGCTCGTGCTCTCGCCCGATTCGGTAACGAACGTATTGCCGCCGGACTGTGGCCCGTTGAGTCTCAGGGGAGGCGAGCGGTGGCTCAATGTTGCGCTCACGCGCGCCCGCAAGCAGGTGAGACTCCTTGGCTCGTTCGGTCCGGAACACATTGATTCCATGCGCGTGATAACGGCCGGGTTGAAGGATCTGAGGGACTACCTGGTGTTTGCGGCCAACGCCGGCGAGACGACGCCGGGTTCGTCCCTTATGGAGCAGGAACGCGGCATTCTGGCGCAGGAGATCGCCAAAGCCCTGAAAGAGCGTGGATACGTCACGCAAACCGGCGTGGGTCATTCAGTCTTTCGGGTCGATCTTGCCGTGAAAAAAACCGGGGAAAAAAGCTGGCGGCTGGCCGTCATGCTCGACGGCCCGGAGTGGAAATCCCGGTTGACGGTAATGGACCGTGACGGCGCGCCATTCCGGTTACGAGACAGCATGCACTGGCCTGCTGTCGCGCGGGTCTGGCTGCCGGGGTGGTTGCGGAACCGGCAGGAACAGATCACACGGCTCGTCGAGATGATTGAGAAGCCGTTGAATTCGAGGCTGCCTTCCTGAGGGGGGGGCCTCCGGTTGGTCAGCACGCCCGATGTCGTCGAAGTCTGAGTGACATCGGGCGCATTGCTTATCGCCAAAAACGCCGGTTTTACTCGTCGGGAGCCGGGTGCTTCTCGTGATCGTACACGCCGAAATAGGTGTCGCCCCGATCGTCTCCGAATATTTTCACAGTAAATTCACGGCTGGTTTTACAGCCGCTGATCTGCCAGATTTCATCGTTTTCCTGTACGTAACCGTCCGGAGGAATTTCCTGATCGTCCAGCAGGAATCCGCCTGAGGGCAGGGGTTGGAGCGTTTTTCCGTTCAGGATTTTTTTCAGGAACATCATTCTGATGTTCTTGATCGTGATGTCCAACTGCTCGATGCGGCCACAGCCGGTCGCGGCCTTGAAAAGCGCACTGGCCGTTTTCAGGATGTCCTGCCGCACTGCGGAGGAGACATGAGTGTAGGCATCGGGTTCTCCGGTGAGCGCCGAATCGGCTGCCGCATGGTCTGTATAGGACAATAGCGCAAAACAGAGAGTCGCCGCGATCATGAAGACACGCCGTTTCCGAGGCATGCCTTGGCATGCCTTGTGGCGCTGAGCATCCATGTCCATGTTTTTCACACAAACTCCACTTTTATCGGTTTCGGCTTTGCCGGTTTGATGGCGTCCGGCGCGCAGGGTTGCAGGCACAGACCGCAGCCGGTGCAGGCTGCCGTTTCGATGCTGACGAAGGCCAGTTCCACTTCCTTGCCGGAGGGCTTGACGGCCTTTTCGCGGCGGGTGACGTGAATGGCCGGACAGCCGACGTCCACGCAGTTGCCGCAGCCGGTACAGGCGGACTCGATGACCTCGTAGGCGGGCAGTTTCTTGTAGTCGTCGATCAGCACGCAGGGACGGTCGGTGATGACGACCGAGGGGCCGTTGTACTTGATTTCTTCGCGCAGGGTCTTGAAGAGGACGGGGAGCAGGTAAGGGTCGACCACGCGGACGTGCTCGGGGGCGACGCCGAGGGATTCGACCACTTTGGCAAAATCGATCCGGGGCGCTTCCTCGCCGTGGATGTCGCGTCCGCTGGCGGGGTTGTCCTGTCCGCCGGTCATGCCGACGGTGCGGTTGTCGAGCAGTAAAACAGTGACGTTGCCCCGGTTCCAGGCGATGTCGAGCAGACCTTGCATGCCCATGTGCATGAAAGTGGAATCTCCGATGACGGCGACGATGTTTTTCTTTTCGTCGTTCGGGCCGCGCCCCTTGTCCATGCCGAGCGCCATGCCCATCGAGGCGCCCATGCAGATGGTGGTGTCGAGCGCGTTCCAGGGGTGGCCCGCGCCAAGGGTGTAGCAGCCGATGTCGCCCGTGATGGTCAGATTGCGCAACTGGGAAAGCGTGTAATACACGCCCAGGTGCGGGCAAGCCACGCACATCGTGGGCGGACGCGGGAAGACCGGCAACGGAGCAGGCAGGGGGGCAGCCGTCTCGGCGGCATCCCGCAACTCCGGGAAGAGGGCAACAAGGTGTTTCTTCAGAATGTGCGGGGGCATTTCCCCGGCGGAGGGAAGGAGATCCTTGCCGCGCGTCGGGATGCCTGCGGCGAGGATTTCGGTTTCGAGCAGTTGTTCGGTTTCTTCGACGACGACCAGGGTGTCTACCAGGGCGGCGAGTTCTCGCACCTTGTTCATCGGGACGGGGTAGGAAATGCCGAGTTTCAGGGCGGGGGCGTCGGGGAAGGCTTCGCGCACGTGCATAAAGGCGGGACCGGAGGTGACGAAGCCGACACGTCGGTCGCTGCCGGGTTCCAGCCGGTTGAGAACGCTTGCCTCGGACTCTTCGTGGAGCGCCTTTTCACGCGCGAAGAGTCCGGGCACGCGCTTTTGCGCGTTGGCAGGCACCATGACCCATCGCGCGGGATTTTTGGTGAAGCCCTCGGCGGCGCGCTTGACTTCGCGCTCGCCGACTTCAACCGGGCATTTCACGTGACAGATGCGGGTGGTGAGCCGCAGGATGACCGGAACCTCGAATTTTTCCGAGAGATCGAAAGCGGCCAGCGTCATCGCGTAAGCTTCTTGCGAGTCGGAAGGCTCCATGATGGGCAGATGCGCGAAGCGCCCCCAGAAGCGAGAATCCTGTTCGTTTTGCGAGGAAGAAAAACCCACGTCATCGGCCACGGCGATGATGAGTCCGCCCACGACGCCGGTGAGCGTGAGCGTCATCAGCGCGTCGGAGGCGACGTTCAAACCCACATGCTTCATCGCGCAAAAACTGCGCGCACCGGTAATGGATGCGCCGATGGCGACTTCGAGCGAGACCTTTTCGTTGACCGACCATTCGGCGTAGAGGTCGGGGTAACGCGCGATATTCTCCAGGATTTCCGTGGAGGGCGTGCCCGGATAGGCGGCGGCGACGCGCACGCCTGCGTCCCATACGGCGCGGGCAATGGCTTCGTTGCCGGACATCAGGAGACGGGAACCGGCGGGAGGGGGCGTGAAAGATTTGGCGCTCAAGGTGGATTCCTTCGGAGGAGGCTGAGTCAGGATCGAAAGCCGAATTCTGCCGTGATTGTTCCTGTGTGACAAAGGGGGTGGCTCGAAGTCGGTAAGACGGCAGGCAAGTCGAGCACATGCATACGTTTCCGCGCAGGTTACAATACCGCCCCGCTTCCACAAGGTTCGCGCTGTGACCCGCATCACCCTGGCCCTTTCCAAAGGGCGTATTTTCGAGGAAACCCTGCCGCTGCTCGCTGCGGCAGGGATCAACCCCGTCGACGATCCCGAGCGTTCGCGCAAGCTCATCATCGACACCAACCGGCCCGATGTGCGGCTGCTGATCGTGCGCGCGACCGACACGCCCACTTACGTGCAGTATGGCGCAGCCGATCTGGGCATCGCCGGCAAGGATGTCTTGCTGGAGCACGGCGGCGCGGGGCTGTATCAGCCGCTCGATCTCAATATCGCGCGTTGTCGTTTGTGCGTGGCCACCCGCAAGGGGTTCGATTACGCGGCGGCGGCGCGGCCCGGCGGGCGTATCCGCGTGGCAACCAAGTACATCGATACGGCTAGGGCGCACTTTGCCGACAAGGGCATGCACGTCGATCTCATCAAGCTCTACGGCTCGATGGAACTCGCGCCGCTCGTGGGGCTGGCCGATGCCATCGTCGATCTGGTATCTTCGGGCGGCACGCTACGCGCCAACGATCTCGTGGAAGTCGAAGAAATCATGTCGATCAGTTCCCGGCTGATCGTCAATCAGGCTGCGCTCAAACTCAAGCGCGATCTCATCCAGCCTTTGCTCGATGCCTTTCAAAGTTCCGTTGACGGAGTCCGAACATGAGCCAGACAGCCATCCGCCGGCTCGATGCCCGCGCCCCCGATTTTTCCGCTACCCTCGATGCATTGCTCGCTTTCGAGTCCTCCGCCGATGAGATCATCGATCGGGCCGTGACCGAAATCCTGCGCGCGGTGCGTGAAAGGGGAGACGCGGCGGTGCTCGAATACACGCGCCGCTTCGACGGGCTGGACGCGCTCTCAGCCCAGGCGTTGGAAGTTCCCCGGAGCGAACTGAGGGCGGCGCTCGACGGTCTGGGCAGGGAACAGCGCGAGGCGCTGGAAATGGCTGTCGAACGGGTACGCCTCTTTCACGAGCGCCAGAAAGAGAGTTCCTGGACGTACACCGAGGCCGACGGCACAGTACTGGGGCAGAAGGTGACTCCGCTCGACCGCGTGGGACTTTACGTGCCGGGAGGTCGGGCGGCCTATCCGAGTTCGGTGTTGATGAACGCGCTTCCTGCCAGGGTCGCGGGCGTCGGCGAGCTCATCATGACCGCGCCGGCCCCGATGGGAGAAAAGAATCCGCTCGTGTTGGCGGCGGCGGCCGTCACGGGCGTGGATCGCGTCTTTACCGTGGGGGGGGCGCAGGCCATCGCGGCGCTTGCCTACGGTACACAGACCATCCCCCGCGTCGACAAGATCGTCGGCCCCGGCAACGCCTTCGTGGCGGAAGCCAAGCGTCGGGTGTTCGGAACGGTGGGCATCGACATGGTGGCCGGGCCGTCCGAAGTGCTGATCATCTCCGACGGCAGCGGCCATGCGGACTGGGTGGCAATGGATCTGTTCGCCCAGGCTGAACACGACGATCTGGCGCAATCCATCCTGCTTTGCACGGATGCCGCTTTCATCGAAGCCGTGCACGCGGCCATCGACCGCCTGCTGCCCGAGATGCCGCGCGCCGAGACCATCGCCCGTTCGCTCACGGGTCGGGGCGCGCTGATTCACGTCGAGAGCCTCGATCGGGCCTGCGAGATTGCCAACCACATCGCTCCCGAACACCTCGAACTCGCGCTCGACCGGGCGGAGGAATGGATCGAAAAGATCCGTCACGCCGGAGCCATCTTTGTGGGGCATTGGGCGGTCGAGGCACTGGGTGATTACTGCGCGGGGCCGAACCACGTCCTGCCGACGATGCGCAGCGCGCGGTTTTCTTCGCCGCTGGGCGTCTATGACTTCCAGAAGCGATCCAGCATCGTGCAGATTTCACGGGAAGGCGCACAAAAGCTCGCCCCTGCCGCAGCCGCCCTGGCCGATGGCGAGGGCTTGCAGGCACATGCCAGGTCGGCGCGGATGCGGCTGTAGGTCTGGAACACTGGGCGGCCGCTAGAATGCCGCCCCTGCCTGTCGTTCGTCACGGGCAATTCCTTTGCGCGCGAAACGCCGAATTAGCCCTGCGAACGGGCGTTTTTTCGAGACTGACAGACAAGGATCGGCGGCCACAATGGGCGGACTGCGGTTTCTCCCGCGCGTTTTCAGGATTGAGTCATGGCAAGGATCATCTGCGTAATCGGCAACAAAGGCGGCACAGGCAAGACTACGCTTTCCCATATGCTGTGCCAGGGGCTGGGGTTACTCGGATACCGCGCCGCCTGCGTGTTGACCGATGTTTCCCGTGAGCCGCTTTCTCCCAATGGCCGCCGCTACATCACGGCAGACGCCCGCAACGGAGATGCTCTGGCCAAGGTCATCGACAAACTGCGCACGCTCGATGAATGGGTCGGCGTCGTCGACGGCGCGGGAAACCGTACCGACATGGATCACAAGCTCTACGGCCTGGCCGATATCGTGCTGTTGCCGTTCCGCGACTCGCACGAAGACATTCGCGCCGTCGTTCGGGATCTCGACCTTTTTCCCCGCGCCTATGGCGTGCCGGCGCAATGGCCGAGCAACCTCTGGCAGCGCGAGGCTGCCGACCGTAACGTCCTGCAGTTGATGGGCGCTTTCCGCGACCGTCTCCTCAAGCCGGTGGGTGCGTTGTCTGCGTCCAAACTGTTGCTGCAAAAACAGATGCCGGAGAATCTGCCCAGCCCGCTCATCCGGGCTTGCCGCGCCCTTGGGCGCGAAGTGCTGGATATCCTGGAAATCGACGGCGATACCGACGACGACGAAGTGCGCGTGGGTTGCCACATCGAGCGGCTACCGGCTGCCGAGACGCCGATGCGCCTGCGTCATGCGTAAGCGTGAGGGTAAATTTTTTCCCTCATGCATGGCGCGCGTGTGCCGAACCCATCTGCTTCGGTTAAGATAACGAGACATGCAACCCATGGGAGGAGGGAGATGATGACAACAGACAACATGGCTCATGATCCGCTGGAATTTGTGCGCAACATGTGGAGCCGAATGGGGTTTGCGCTGCCGGGCATGGTGACGCCGACGCTCGATGTCGGTGAACTCGAAAAGCGCATCGGCGACATGCGGGCGGTCGAAGGCTGGCTGAAGATGAATCTCAGCATGTTGCAGATGGCCATTCAGGGACTCGACATGCAGCGTGCCGCCATTGCGGCGGTACATGCGATGAGTCAGCCGATGCAGCCCGCGCAGAACGGCGGCCAGGAAGCGGCCGTGGAAAGCGATGCCGGGAGCAACCCGTTCCTCTGGCCGTGGAACATGATGAACAGCATGCCGGAAGCGGAAAAAAAGGCAACGCTTGCTGCCGGCGTGCCCGTTGCGGCCGACGACGAGAAACCCCGCGCGAAACGCAAGACCGCGACCAGCGACAAGTAAGACTGCCTGGTTGAACAAAAATGCTCCGACTCCCGGATAAACACCGGGAGGAGGGGGTTATTTTGCTTTTTTTTAGTCAAAAATCGTTTGGAGTCGTCCGTGACAATTTCATCCCTGCATGCAAGAGGAATTCGCCGCCATGTGATGTATGTTACCGTGACATGGTGGCGACAACATGCTAGAATACTCTGATTTTTTTATGTTACTTTTGGAGGCGGCCCAATATGGCCCAACGTCCGTTCAAGATACTTGGCATCCAGCAGATCGCCATCGGAGGCGTATGCAAACAGAAATTGCGTACCCTGTGGGTCGATATGCTCGGACTCGGCGTGACGGGAAATTTCGTGTCTGAACGCGAAAATGTGGATGAAGACATCTGCGCGATGGGCAGCGGCCCGTTCAAGGTCGAAGTCGACCTGATGCAGCCGGTCGACCCTACGATGAAACCCGCCGTCCATGCCACGCCGCTCAATCACGTCGGCCTGTGGGTCGACGATCTGCCGCGCGCGGTCGAATGGCTTGCCGCCCAGGGCGTGCGTTTTGCGCCTGGCGGCATTCGCAAGGGCGCGGCGGGTTACGACATTACCTTTCTGCACCCGAAGGGCAACGATGAGTTTCCCATTGGCGCAGAAGGCGTTCTGATCGAACTCGTTCAGGCGCCATCTGAAGTCATCGAGGCTTTTGCCCGCCTCGATGCCTGAACCCGTAAAGGATAGGTATTCACAGAAAAACATGCGTTTTCACTGCTTCACCACAAAACAATCAGGAGTCGATCTACCATGAGCGTTACCCTGGAACAAAACGTTTCCCAATCCCCCAACCCCGAAGACATCGCCAGCACTTACGCCGAAGTCGCCCGTCGGGCTTCGCATCTGATTGGCGAGCATATACAGCGACGCCTCCAGAAAGGCATCCAACCCCCGACGGACGAACTGGGCATTGCCCAGGCATTCATGGACATGATGTCCCGCCTGCTGTCCAACCCCTACAAGCTTGCGCAGGCGCAGATGAGCCTGGTGTGGGACTACTTCACCCTTTGGCAAAAATCCATGCTGCGCTTTGCGGGCATGCAGCCTGCGCCGGTCGTCGCGCCCTCGCACAGCGACAAACGCTTTCGTGATGAGGAATGGCAGGAGCACTTCATGTTTGACTTCGTCAAACAGTCCTATCTCATCACTGCGCGTCACATCCACGAAACCGTCAGCAGCGTTGAAGGACTGGACGAACAGACAGCCAGGAAAGTCAGCTTCTACACTCGTCAATATATCGACGCGCTTTCTCCATCCAATTTTGCTCTGACCAACCCGGAAGTTTTCCGGGAGACGGTAAATAGCAACGGCCAGAATCTCATCAAGGGACTGAACAACCTTCTGCGCGACATCGAGGAGGGTAACGGTAGTCTGCGGGTGCGCATGACGGACACCTCGGTCTTTGAATTGGGCAAGAACGTAGCCACCACGCCGGGCAAGATCGTTTTCCAGAACGACATGATGCAGTTGATTCAGTACCAGCCCAGTACAGAGAAGGTAGCCAAGCGCCCGGTGCTCATCGTGCCCCCCTGGATCAACAAATTCTACATTCTCGACTTGCGCGAGAAGAATTCCTTCATCAGATGGCTCGTCGAGCAGGGCCAGACCGTATTCGTCATCTCCTGGGTCAACCCGGATGAACGGCTGGCGGGGAAAACGTTTGATTCCTACATGAAGGAAGGTATTTTTGATGCAATCGACGCCATCGAAAAGCAGACCGGAGAAAAGCAAGTCAACGCCGTTGGTTATTGTCTTGGCGGAACGCTGCTTGCCGTCACGCTGGCGTATCTTGCGGGCAAAAAACAAAAGCGCATCGCCTCGGCAACCTTTCTCACCACGCTCACCGATTTTTCCGATCCGGGCGAATTGAGCGTGTTCATCGACGAAGATCAGATCAGCAATCTTGAAAGGAGAATGTTCGAGCGTGGTTTCCTAGAAGGTTCCGAGATGGCGGGAACCTTCAACATGCTGCGCGCCAACGATCTCATCTGGTCATTCGTCGTCAACAACTACCTGATGGGCAGGAACCCGTTCCCGTTCGACCTGCTGTACTGGAACTCCGACTCCACCCGTCTGCCCGCGAAGATGCACAGCTTCTACCTGCGCAAGATGTACATGGAAAACAAGCTCGTCGAGCCGGGCGGCATCGAGATCGACGGCGTGCCGCTCGATCTTGGCAAAATCAATGTGCCGTGCTATTTCATCTCCACCATCGAAGATCACATCGCTCCGTGGAAGAGCACCTTCATGGGTGCGACCCGCTTAACCGCGCCCGTGCGTTTTGTGCTGGGCGGCTCCGGCCACATCGCCGGCGTGGTCAATCCGCCTGTCGCCAACAAGTACGGCTACTGGATCAATCCTGCCGCCGAGCTTGCCCCGACTGCGGACGAATGGTTCTCCGGGGTGGTGCAGCACGAAGGGTCGTGGTGGGTCGATTGGCAGAAATGGATTGCGGAGCATGACAACACGAAAGTCGCCGCGCGCGACCCGTCCAACGGGGCGCTGAAGGCGTTGGAAGACGCTCCCGGCTCTTACGTCAAGTTCCGGCTTTGATGTAATACCCGCGTGTAATTGCAGCCCGTAGGCCAGTGTGAAAGACACGTTCTTTCACACTGGCCTTTGCAATAGCGTGTAGGTTGGGGTGAGCAGAGCGAACCCCAACGCTGGAGGAAAAAATAACCGTATGATATACGGATGCGCATATCAGATGATCTTCCCATTTTGGAACGCGCATACGTTGGGGTTCGCTACGCTCACCCCAACCTACAGTGCTACCCTGGCGAAGGCGATTTACTGACCGATGTACGCAGCAAGCGCCCGACGGGTCAGGTCATTAAGCGTCATGGAGCGACGCGCTGCCTCGACGCTGGCAGCCAAATGCAGGTCATGCCCAACACGCACATTGAATGATCCCTTACAGGGTATCTCGGGGCTGCGGCCTCGCTCCTCGCAATCGGCCAAATAATCATCTACAGCTTCGCGGAATGCTTGCTCAAGCTCCGCCACCGTTTGCCCCTCGTAGCTCGCCAGGGTGCGCACGAACTGCAATCTTCCAAACAGACAGTTATCTTCCGGGCTTGCTTCGATGGAACCGTAGTATCCACGGTAATTCAGCATGCTGTTCATCAGATCATACCCCCTTCTTTCAGGTGTTCCATAACGAGGCGTTTTACGTAGAATTTAAGCTCGTTTCCCGGATGCGGTCTGTGCAGGCTGATGGCTGCAAGCGGGTTGCCATTGTCGAACTTGACGCGGGAACCGCTGCCTTGTTCCTGTCGGTATCCAAGCCCACACAGCAGCGTCACCAACTCCTGCCATGTCATAACAGCCTGTGTGTTTTGTAGTCGGCCCTGAACAATAGCAAGTGTAGCCCGAGCCTACCCGTGGCAGTGAGATGGTCACGAGGGGCTTGATGGACACTCGTAGAGGCGCGATTTATCGCGCCCAAATTGCGGCGCTCGTGCTCATTGGGCGCGATAAATCGCGCCCCTACGTCATTTT
>WRNU01000054.1 GCA_009776435.1 Betaproteobacteria bacterium
CGTTGGCCCGCGCGGTCTCCAGCGACACACGGGGCCGCGCTTGTATGTTGGCATGGTTGTCGCGCACGCGGGCGTAGTCGGCGGCAAGCCGCTCCCGGAATTCACTGGCGTTTGTGCCGGTGCTGGAAAGCAACGCGCCGATGACGCCGACGGCGCGGGAGGCATCGGGCACGTAGACGACGGGCTGCGCGTAATGGGGCGCGATCTTGATGGCGGTATGAGCGAGACTCGTGGTGGCTCCACCGATCAGGAGCGGCATCGAAAAGCCCTGGCGCTGCATTTCGGCGGCAACGCCACACATTTCTTCGAGCGAGGGAGTGATGAGGCCGGACAGGCCGACGGCGATGGCTTCATGCTCACGCGCCGCCGCCAGGATTTTGTCGGCGGGAACCATCACGCCGAGGTCGATCACCTCGAATCCGTTGCAAGCCAGCACCACGGCCACGATGTTCTTGCCAATGTCGTGCACGTCGCCCTTCACGGTGGCCAACACGATACGGCCCTTGCTTGCTCCGCCGCTACGTGCCTTGTCCGCCTCGATGAAGGGCACGAGATGCGCCACGGCCTGCTTCATCACCCGCGCAGATTTGACGACTTGCGGCAAAAACATCTTGCCCGCGCCGAACAACTCGCCGACGACTTCCATTCCGGCCATGAGCGGGCCTTCGATGACCGCGAGCGGGGGTTTGCCTTCGGCTTCCAGCCGGGCGCGAAGCTCTTCGGTATCGGCGACGACGAAATCGGCAACGCCCTTGATGAGCGCGTGTTTGAGCCGTTCCTCCACCGGCGCGTCGCGCCAGGCGGTGTCTTGACTCGGCCCCGCGCCTTGCGCCCTGCCTGCCTCCTTCATCGTTTTGGCAAACTCGATCAACGCCTCGGCTGCGCCGGGATGACGGTTCAGCACCACGTCTTCCACTTTTTCGCGCAGATCGGCATCGAGCGCGTCGTAGACGCCGAGCATCCCGGCGTTGACGATGCCCATCGTCAGTCCGGCGCGAATGGCGTGGGTGAGGAAAACCGTGTTGATGGCCTCCCGCACCGTGTCGTTCCCCCGGAAGCTGAAACTCACGTTCGAGACCCCGCCGGAGGTATGCGCACGCGGCAGGTTCTCCCCGATCCAGCGCACCGCCTCGAAGAAATCGTTGGCGTAATTGTCGTGCGCCTCGATGCCGGTTCCAATGGCGAAGATGTTGGGGTCGAAGATGATGTCTTCGGGCGGAAAATCCGCGCCGCCTTCGGCCAGCGGCCCGACCAGCAAATCGTAAGCGCGCTGGCAAATCGAAATCTTGCGCGCGAGCGTGTCGGCCTGACCCGTCTCGTCGAACGCCATGACGACGATGGCCGCGCCATAGCGCCGCGCAAGCCGCGCCTGCCGCAGAAACTCCGCATCGCCCGCCTTGAGCGAAATGGAATTGACGATGCCCTTGCCCTGAATGCAACGCAGCCCCGCCTCGATGACTTCCCAGCGCGAGGAGTCGATCATCATCGGCACCTTGGCGATGTCCGGCTCGGTGGCGACGAGTTTCAGAAAGCGCGTCATAGCCGCTTCCGAGTCGAGCATCGCTTCGTCCATGTTGACATCGACGACCTGCGCCCCGTTTTCCACCTGCTGCCGCGCCACGGAGAGGGCGTCCTCGTAACGGCCTTCCCCGATCATGCGGGCGAAGACGCGCGAGCCGGTCACATTCGTGCGTTCGCCCACATTCACGAACAGGCTTTCCTTGTCGACCTCGAATGCTTCCAGCCCCGAGAGCCGTAGCCGGGGCGCGGGTTCCGGCAAGCGACGCGGCGCGACACCCTCCACCGCGCGAACGATTGCCGCGATGTGTTCCGGCGTGGTTCCGCAGCAACCGCCAATGATATTCACCAACCCGGCCCGCGCCCAGTCGCCGATCTCGGCGGCGAGTGCTTCCGGCGTTTCATCGTAGCCGCTTGGCGAGAGCGGATTCGGCAACCCCGCATTCGGGTGGGCGGAAACGAAGCTCCCGCAGTGGGCGGCGAGTTCCGCCACGTAAGGCCGGAGTTCTTTCGCCCCAAGGGCACAGTTCAAACCGAAGGCAAGCGCCCCCGCGTGCATGAGCGAATGCCAGAAGGCCACAACCGTCTGCCCTGAAAGCGTGCGCCCGGAGGCATCCGTGATCGTGCCGGAGATCATCACCGGCAGGCGTTGGCCGCGTTCGTCGAACAGGCGTTCGATAGCAAAGACGGCTGCCTTCGCGTTCAGCGTGTCGAAAATCGTTTCGATCAGCAGCACGTCGGCCCCACCGTCCACGAGGCCGCGCGCCGCGTCGAAATAATCGTCGGCAAGCGCCTCGAATTCAATATTGCGAAAACCCGGATCGTTCACGTCCGGCGAAATCGACAACGTGCGCGAAGTCGGCCCCAACACGCCCGCGCAAAAGCGGGGTTTATCGGGCGTGCGCGCGGTGAATTCGTCGCACAGCGCACGCGCCAGCCGGGCGCTTGCCACGTTCAGCTCATACGCAATCTCCGAGAGATCGTAATCCGCCTGCGATACACGGGTCGCGTTGAACGAACAAGTCTCGATGATGTCCGCCCCGGCTTCCAGGTAAGCGCGGTGAATATCGCCGATGACATCGGGCCGTGTGAGCACGAGCACATCGTTATTACCCTTGATTTCTTTCGGATGATCCTTGAAGCGTTCGCCCCGGTAGTCGGCTTCCGTCAGCCCCCGCTGCTGGATCATCGTGCCCATCGCCCCATCCAGCACCAGGATGCGGCGGGTGAGCAGTTGGCGGAGTGTGCGGTCGGCTTGCATCGTGTCCTCGATTCCTTTCGTCTGGCCTGCGCCCGAAAACATGAACGGCGCGGCAAACCGGCGGTGGTTTGCGAGCGCCGTTACTTCAAGCGGCTAAACGTTGGGATTCGCTGATCTCATCCCAACCTGCATGCTATCGGCTGCGTGGAGCGGGTGAAGGGAATCGAACCCTCGTATGCAGCTTGGGAAGCTACCGTTCTACCATTGAACTACACCCGCTCTGACCCCTTGGAGGAGGCGCGAACGCTCTCCGGAGGAGGATTGTAGCATCAGCCGTTCCCCTGCCCCCTTCGGATTTTGTGATCGAGCGGATAATTGTATTGTATCGTTACAAGTTGCTCCACCCGTTCCGAAGTATCATCCACCGCATGATCCACATCACCGTCAACGGACAGCCCGAAACCCTGCCGACAGGCTCCAGCGTGTCGGCCCTGCTCGAACAACGCGAGTTGACGGGCATGCGTCTGGCCGTCGAACGCAATGGCGAGATCGTGCCACGCGCGCGCCACGCCGATACCCTTCTTGCAGAAGGCGATACACTGGAAATCGTCTCTGCGGTGGGCGGCGGCTGATTTTCCTTTACCCCATCCATTTATCCTGGCCCGAACATGAACGATTCTCTGACAATCGCCGGTAAAGACTTCACCTCCCGCCTGCTGGTCGGAACCGGCAAGTACCGGGACTTCGCCCAGACGCGCGCGGCAGTCGATGCCTGCGGCGCAGAAATCGTCACCGTGGCTATCCGCCGCACCAACCTGGGCCAGAATCCGAACGAGCCAAACCTGCTCGATTTTCTGCCTCCAGGGCGTTTCACCATTCTGCCCAATACCGCCGGTTGCTTTACCGCCGATGAGGCCGTGCGCACCCTGCGACTGGCGCGCGAACTGCTCGACGGCGCGGCGCTGGTCAAGCTCGAAGTGCTGGGTGAGGCCCAGTCGCTTTACCCGAACATGCCCGAAACCCTGAAAGCCGCCGATGTCTTGGTCAGGGAAGGTTTTCAGGTCATGGTCTACTGCGCCGACGATCCTATCCAGGCAAAAATGCTCGAAGACATCGGTTGCGTGGCGATCATGCCGCTGGCTTCTCTCATCGGCTCCGGCATGGGCATCCTCAATCCGTGGAACCTCGCGCTCATCATCGAACGGATCGGCGTGCCCGTCATCGTCGATGCCGGGGTCGGCACGGCCTCCGATGCCACGATTGCGATGGAACTGGGGTGCGACGGCGTGCTGATGAACACCGCCATCGCCCACGCGAAAGACCCGGTACGCATGGCGGGCGCGATGAAAAAGGCGGTCGAGTCCGGACGCGAAGCCTGGCTGGCGGGCCGGATGCCGAAAAAAACCTACGTGGCCGATCCCAGTTCGCCGCTCACGGGGCTGATCGGTTCATGAACGTGACTGCGCGCAGCGCCGCCACGGAAACCGACACCGACAACGACTCCATCCCCCTGCCCGCGCACCGCTTCTCCAGCCGCTCGATCCGCAGTTTCGTGCTGCGCCAAGGGCGCATGTCGCCCGCGCAATGCCGCCATCTCGATGAAATGATGCCGAAAATCGGCATTCCATACCGACCGGAGCCGCTCGATCTCACGGCGGCATTTGGTCGCGCCGCGCCGAAAATCCTTGAAATCGGCTTCGGCATGGGCGAGACCACGGCGAAAATCGCCACAGCCAACCCCGAAATCGACTATCTCGGAGTCGAAGTGCACGGCCCAGGGGTCGGCGCGCTGTGCAAACTCATCGCTGAAGGCAATATCACGAACCTGCGCATCGTCCAGCACGATGCCGTCGAGGTGTTGCGCGACATGATCCCCGACGGCGCGCTGGCCGGGGTGCATGTGTTTTTCCCCGACCCCTGGCGCAAGGCTCGTCATCACAAACGCCGCCTGATACAGCCCGACTTCGTCGATCTCACAGCGATAAAACTCGCTCCCGGCGGTTATCTCCACTGCGCGACCGACTGGGAAAACTACGCCGAATGGATGCTCGAAACCCTCTCGGCAAGCACGCTGGAAAACACCGCCGACGGCTTTGCGCCCCGGCCCGCATACCGGCTGCCGACCAAGTTCGAGCATCGCGGCCTGCGACTCGGGCACGGTGTATGGGATGTCGTTTTCCGGCGGCCTCAGTAGGACGGAATCCACCATCCGTCAGCCGTTCGGGAACCTCTGAACAACTCCGTATCCACTGTTTGTCATCCTGCGCGAAGTCGCAGGATCCATGCGATGTGTGGATTGCAGCGACTTCGCTTCGCTACGCGCTGCAATGACATGAGGGTTGTTCAGAGGTTCCTTTGTGTATCTCTACGCAGCGCACGATCCAAAGCCGGGTCGATAATCCCGGATCGAACACACATGTCGCCAAAATGGCGGCATGTGTTAGAGTTTATTTCCGGTCGAGATCAGAGAGTCCAAGATGGCAACCCCCGCTACGATTCAGAGCCGCATTGGCGCGCGTGTTCCTCACGAAGTCTACGAGACGCTGCGCCGCGCCGCCGAGTTGACGGGCGCCACCGTCAACCAGTTTCTCGTTCAGGCCGCGCTCAAGGAGGCTCAAGCCGTCATCGAGCGGGAAGACGTGATTCGCCTGTCTCCGCGCGACTGGAACTGGCTGCTGGAACTCGTGGAAAACCCGCCCAATGCCAGACTGAAGGCAGCAATGGCGCGTTACCACGAAACCGTGCAAAGCGATGCGGATACAACCCCTGACCCGCAATCATGACCGGCACGGCTTCGAATGCGGTCGCCCGGAGTTGAACATCTGGCTGCGGCAGGTCGCCTGCCAACATCAGGACAAGGGGCTATCGAAGAGTTTCGTTGCGACACACGAGGACGGTTCCAGGCGAATTTGCGGCTATTATGCCCTGACGCTTGCCGAACTCGAAACGCGTTACCTGCCCGATGTCTGGCGCAAGAAGCTGCCGCGCCGGATTCCGGGTGTCCGTCTGGGACGACTTGCAGTTGACAAGGCATTCCAGGGTAAGGGGTTGGGCGAATTGTTGTTGACCGATGCGCTCATGCGGACACGGCGCGTCACGGTCGAGGCAGGCGGCATCGGCTTGTTCGTTGATGCCATTGATGAACAGGCGGCAGATTATTATGCGCGTTTTGGATTCGCCCCCGCGCCAGACAACCGGCTTTTGCTGCTGTTGCCGGTAACAGGGTTGTTTGCCTGAACACGGGTCTCGCGCTTGTCTCCGCCATTTATGGCGGAGTCGAGCGAGACAAAGCGTAACAGGGAGCCGAAGGCTCCCCAAGACCGTATCGAGGAATCCCCTGCCTTCAGGCAGGGGTGACTCAAAAACAGAAAAAGGTTCCCCATGCTCAAATTCATTGCCCGTTTGTTGCGCCATATCTGGCTTTTCATAGACGGCGCGCGCCGTGTTGCCATGAACCTCATCCTGCTGCTCATCATCGTAATGGTCATTGCCGCCATTGCGCATCCGGGGCCGACCGTGCCCAAGGCCGGGGCGGCACTGCTCGTGCGGCCTGTCGGCACCCTGGTCGAACAGGCCACCTTCGAGTTCTCCCTGAGCTCTCTGTCCGACGAGCAGCAGAAAGAAACGCCGCTGCCCGACCTGCTCGAAGCCATACGCGCCGCCCGTGACGATTCACGCATCAAGCTCATCGTGCTCGAAACCGACAAAATCGAAGGCGGCGGTCTTGCCAAGTTCGGCGAACTGCGCGCAGCCATCGCCGATTTCAAGACTTCGGGCAAGAAGGTGCTGGCACGCGGCGAACACTTCAACCAAAACCAGTATTTCCTCGCCTCCATCGCCGATGAAGTACATCTGGCCCCCGACGGCCATGTGCTCCTGCAAGGGCTGGCAAGATTTCCCACGTATTACCGGGGCGCACTCGACAAACTCGGCGTCAAGGTGCACCTGTTCCGTGGCGGGGAATACAAATCCTTCGGCGAACCGTTTACCCGCAACGACATGTCGAAAGAAGACCGCGAGGCAAGTCTGACGCTTCTCAACGGGCTTTGGGGGCACATCCGCAGCGAGATCAGCGCCGCACGCAAGCTGACCCCCGAGACATTCGACCAGTACACCCTCGATTACCTCAAAACACTCAAGGCCGCCAAGGGCGATCCCGCCGCCATCGCACAGAGCGCCGGATTCATCGACCGCTTTTCCACCCGCGATCAATGGCGTGCGCGGATCAAGGAGAGTCTTGGCGGCGCCGACAGCGCCGACAAGGATTACCGCCATATCAACGCCAGCGACTACCTCACCGCAGTTCGCCGCGCCCGCCCCGAGAAGCTCGACCAAATCGCCGTGCTGGTTGCACAGGGAACCATCGTCGACGGTGAACAACCGCCCGGCTCCGTCGGCGGCGACAGCTTCGCCCGCCTGATCCGCCAGGCGCGCGAAAACAAGCGGATCAAGGCGTTGGTCATCCGCATCGACAGCCCCGGCGGCAGCGCCGGAGCGTCCGAAGTCATCCGTCGAGAACTCGAACTTACCCGTGAAGCCGGTAAGCCCGTCGTCGCTTCGATGAGTTCTCTGGCGGCCTCCGGCGGGTACTGGATCGCAGCAGGGAGCGATGAAATTTTTGCCGAACCCGCTACCTTGACCGGCTCGATCGGCGTTTGGGGCATGTTTCCCGAGTTCTCCGATCCGCTCGGCAAGCTGGGGTTGAGCGTCGACGGCGTCGCCACCGCCCCCTTGGCCGCCGCGCTCGATCCGCGTCGCCCGCTCGACCCCGCAGTGGCCGAAGCCCTGCAACTGAATGTCGAACACACCTACCGCCGTTTTCTCGAAACCGTCGCCAAGGCGCGCAAAATGGAACCCGACGCCGTCGATAAAATCGCCCAGGGCCGGGTCTGGAGTGGCCAGGAGGCGCTCGATCTGGGACTCGTCGACCATGTGGGGGGACTCGATGCCGCGCTGCTCTCCGCTGCCAGTCGCGCCAAACTGAAGGAAAGGAGCTACAGCGTCACCTGGCCGACGCAGAGCGTTCCACCCATGCGCCAGTTGTTGAAGCAGATATTCGGCACGGACAACGACGAAAATCCTGCCGCTGCCAGATCCTCTCCAACCAACGACCTCCTCGTGCGCCTTGCCGCCGATCTCAAATCGCTGGCACTCTGGAACGATCCACGCCACATCTACATGCATTGCCTGTGCGAGATGCCATGAGCCTGCCGATGCCCTCGACACTGGACGTATCCGTTCGGCAACTCCCGGCGACGAGAATCGTCCTGTTCGTCCTGACACTACTCGTCTGGCCGCATGCGGCTGCACAGGATCAGGATTTCCTCCCGCCCGACCGGCCGCCTGCGGCAGCCCGGAATGAAGGCGATGACAAATATCCGTTCCGAATCAACGCATACAAATCTCCGCAAAGGACCCGGTTCGTCGCCGTCAACAGCAGTGCGGCGGCGATCACCGTCTCTTTCGGACTGGATGGAAGCAATTTCGATTCGGACAAAATGCTGCCCGTCACGTTCGTCGTCAATCCCTATTCCAGCTACGACATCGCCCAGATTACCCCGGCAACACGCTGGGAACCCTTACGTTTCAGTCTCCGATACTCGTTCCAGCCCGGTGACGCATTCATGCCGCCCGACGGGTACGCCCGCTACCTCCTGCCGTTCAGCAAAGGCGAGCCGTTTCTCGTCGTGCAGAGTCCCACCAGCAAACCCGGAACCGGCACCCTCATCACCCACAACAACGATCACTCCCGGTACGCTTTCGACTTTGGCGTTGCCGAAGGCACGCTTGTCACCGCTGCGCGAGACGGCGTCGTGGTCGACATAGTGGATACCTTCACCGTAGGCCGACCCGACCCGTCGCTCAGCGGCAAGGCCAACTTCGTCGGCATCATGCACGCCGACCGCAGCGTCGCCTATTACGTGCATCTGTCGCCACGCGGCGTACTCGTCAAACCCGGCCAGCAAGTGCTCGCTGGCGAAGCCATTGCCTACTCCGGCAATACCGGCTACAGCCACGGCCCGCACCTGCATTTCGACGTGCGGCGGGCGGCCATTTCGGATAGGGGTGAGGTGGTCCAACTGTCGGTTCCGGTGGACTTTTACCGACGCGACGGGGCAGGCGAAAGAGTCCCGCTCGTAGACGGCATGCTGATCAAGGCGCCATAGCCCGCCTTGTTCCCCTGCCTGGAGGGATGCCCGAAGGGCGGAGGGCCATACGGTTATCTTCCGCCCAATGTCGGGATAGCGGTTCGTTACTGGCGGAGGCGGTGAGATTCGAACTCACGGACGGTTGCCCGTCGCCGGTTTTCAAGACCGGTGCAATCGACCACTCTGCCACACCTCCTGCAAGCCTCGCGTCCTCGCGTAACGCCGTCGGGTTACGCGAGGGCGCGATGGTGACACGGGTGATGAATGTCCGCAAGCCGGTCAATGCGCGGGTTTGTTCAAGGGACGCACCACCGCGTTGACTTCCACGGTTTCCTGCTTGCCCCCGGCCTCGATCACGAGGGTGAGCGGTACGATGTTTCCTTCTTTTGCCTGCACGGTGAGCTCGAACAGCATCACATGAAAACCGCCGGGCTTGAGTTCGACCGTTGCGCCCGCAGGCAGAGGGAGATTCGAAATCTGGCGCATTTTCATGGTGTCGCCGATCATGGCCATTTCGTGAATCTCCGCCCGTCCGGCCAGGGTCGTGCGTACATCCACCAGTTTGGCATCGACCGGAGAAGTGATTTTCATGAAGGCGCCGGTGGTTTTTTGTTCCGGAACGGTCGCGCGTACCCAGGGTTCTGTAATGCTGACCTGGGCATGAACGGCAGGAGCAGCAAAGAGCATCACGGCAAGAGCCATGAACAGGTGCTGTTTCATCATCGGGTTTCCTTATCGGTGGTGGACAATGGGTCAAGAAGAAGCGCCACGTCGGCAGCAATAAGCTCAGCAGTGCTCTGATGAGTCACCGCCAGCCGCAAACGGCCCTCCGGGTCGTACACGTAGCTGGTCGCAGTATGGTCGATGGTGTAGCCAAAACTGGTAGGCACTTTGCGGAAATAAATCCGAAAGGCGTCCGCCGTTTCTCGTGTCTTTTCCAGCGTATCATAAAGACCAATGACGTTGGCGTCAAAGGCGGCGCTGTATTCACGCAGGACTCCGGGAAGATCGCGTTCGGGGTCGAGGGTGATGAAGATGATTTGAAACCGTTCGCCATCGGCGCCGAGAAGACGGCGCACGGCGGCGGCGCGTTGCAGCGCGGTGGGACACACGTCCGGACACTGTACGAAGCCGAAAAACACCATCACGACCTTGCCCCGGAACTCGGAGAGCCGCCGGGTGTTGCCATCGGGGTCGAGGAGCGCGAAATCGCGCCCATAGTCCGCGCCGCTGATGTCGAGATTGTGAAAGCGCGACCCGTTGCCACAGCCGATCAACGGCAGCGCACAGCAGGCAAGGCCGACGCGCAGGAACGCCCTTCTCCACGGATTCATTGCTTCTTGCTTCTTCATGCCATGCTTTCGAGTCATCCCGCCATCGATGGCGGGGATTGCGCTCGGCCCAGGTTTTTCGGGAGCAGGCCGGCGAAAATTTCGGGCAACATCAGGGTCGCCAGACTACGCTGGGTAAACAAGTATCGTCCATCCACGATGAAGCCGAGCTCTTCCCAGGGTACGGCATCGTTGAGCAATTCAATGGCGCAGTCGATATTCATTTCCGTCTTTGGGAACAGGGCCAGGATGGAGCCATCGTAAGCCTTGCAGGGGTGCTTGAAAAATGGCCGTTTGTTTCGTGTTTTTGCATTGATGTAAATGCGTCCTGCCGCCGATTTGTGATAATCGCGTCCCCATTTCCACCAGTTGCTTTCATCAAATTTCTGTATTCGACGCGCAAGCAGTGTTTCTTTGTGGGATTCCAGATAAGGATGATGAAGATTGTAGATCATACGCCGGGTTTTCCCGGTTGTGACTGTGTGTGAGCAGACAAGTTCGAGATTGCCTTCCGGGTGGATATAAATCTTGTCTGCCCCCGATACGCCTCCGACCTTGACCTCGAACAGATCGGCAAGCGGCACACAAAGATGGGCATGGGTGAAGGCGATTTGTCCTTGCAGATGCACCATTTTGCGCGTGTCCCATTGCGCGTCGCCCAGCCGTCGCCAGAGGGTGCGGCGCGAAAAGTCGCCGCGCACGAACCGGAAAATCGCGCAATTGGGTACCGCGTCCATGAAAAGGCGCGTGTCCCCGGTCTCACACCAGTGCGAGATCGTGCCCTGACCGTACAGCCAGTCGTTGAGCTTTGCCGCCGAGGTCAGTTTGATGAATTCGCGCGGCACGATGAAAATCAATTCCCCGCCATCGGCAAGGTGGCGGATGCTTTTTTCGATAAAGAAAAGAAAGAGGTTCGAGCGCCTGTCAAAGAGCTTTGAAGACAAGCGCGCGCGGGTTTCGGGGGCGATGTCCTGGTAGCGCACGTAGGGCGGATTGCCGATGATGGTGTCAAACCGTTCCGTTGCGGGAAGATCGAAAAAGTCCATGACCCGTGCGTCAGACGGCGCAATGCGGGCATCCAGTTCGATGGCTGTGCACCCCGGCAAATGACGCGAAAACGCGCCCTTTCCCGCCGATGGTTCGAGCGTGCGCCCCTGGTTCATGCGCAAGTCCAACATGGCGCGCACGATGGCATCGGGGGTGAAGACCTGACCGAGCGTGGCGATGTCGAAAGGAGGCTTGCTCATTTCAGCCAGTTTTCGATAACCAAACCGGGATAACTGGAAAAATCCCGTTCATTGTTGGTAACGAGCGTTGCGCCCAGGGAAATGCAGTGCGCGGCAATCAATTTGTCGAGATGATCCGTTTTTCTATCCCGAGTCGCCCGACGCACCGGCCCATAGGCGCGGGCGGCATCGATGTCGAAAGACCGCACTTCAATCATTTCCACGAGATCATCGAGCACTTGGCGCTCACGTTCCGGGTTGGCGCAAACGGAAAGACCGTATTCCAGTTCGGCAAAGGTGATCGAAGACATCACCACATCGCCGACATGGCACTGCGCAAACCTCGCCGCAACGGCGGGCGGCTGCTGTTGCGTCAGGTAAATGCACATGTTGGTATCGAACATGTAGCAAGGCATCAGAATGTCTCCCGATCACGCTGTCCCTGTTTCTCCCTGTCGCCAACCGCCGCAACGAAATCCGGCGAAAAGCGGGCAAAAATGTCGAGCACGCCCGCCAGCGAACGCCGAGCAGGGCGGATGCGCAACTCATCCCCGATGCGCTCGATTTCCAGCGTCATGTCGGTTTGCGAATAGGCCAGTTCAGCCGGAATGCGCACCGCCTGCGAGTTGCCGTTGCGAAAGACCTTGGTGACGAGCACGACATTATCCTTTTCGGATGTGGTATCAACAGTCTAGCGCATAGGCAACGAAATGTACATCCATGGATGTACATTCATGACCGCGCGTTTCAGTGTAAAAAACGTGTCTTTGAGCTACCCCGCCAAACATGGCGGGATTTCCTGACACGCGCTACGTGCCGGGTTTTCGCGCAAAGGAGCGCACACCGTCGAGGCGCTCGCCGAAATAACGGGTCTTGAGCGAGTCGACGCGCACTTTCTGACCCGGTGCAGGGGCGTGGACGAAACGACTGTTGCCGATGTAGACGCCTACATGGGAATACCGGCGCTTCATCGTGTTGAAGAAAACGAGATCGCCGGGCGTGAGCTCCTTGCGCTTGATGGGACGTGTCATTCGGGCGATGGTTGCGGCGTGATGCGGCAGACGGCGTTTGCTGACCTGCTCCACCACATGCGCCACCAGGCCGCTACAGTCCAGCCCTTCCCTGGGATGAGCGCCACCCCAGCGGTATTCCGTGCCTATCAGGGCGAGCGATCGCACGACGATTTCCTCGCGTTGGGCAGAGCTGTCGATAATGAAATACTTGGCGAACGGGGAATATTTTTCGTCGCCGGCCAGCATGTCGGTGTATGGGTATTCGGAGGTCGGCGCGATGGAACAGGCGCTGACGACGGCGCAGGCCAGCATCGACAGGACCAGGCGCCCCCACCGCTGGACGATTCTAGGCATCGTGGGTGACATTGGATTCGACATGACCGATCGTGGTGTGCAATTCATGAAGCCCGGCCCGGAAGCGACGGGCATTGTCGACATAATGACGGGCGTTTCCGTGAAGACGTGTGACTTCTTCGTCGGTAAGCGTGCGCAATATCCGACCCGGCGATCCGACGACCAGGGAACGATCCGGGATGCTCTTGCCTTCGGGAATCAGCGCCTTCGCGGCGATGAGGCAATCCTTGCCAACGACGGCATTGTTGAGCACGACGGCGTTGATGCCGATCAGGCAGCCGTCGCCGATGACGCAACCGTGCAACATGGCCATGTGGCCGACGGTGACGTTCTTGCCGATCGTCAGCGGCACGCCCTCATCGTTGTGGAGGATGGAGCCATCCTGGATGTTGGTTCCNTCGCCGATTTCAATCGGTTCGTTGTCNCCACGAATGACCACGTTGTACCAGACGCTTACGNCGCGGCCAATGCGCACATCGCCGATGATCGTCGCGTTGTGGGCAATCCAGGAGCCTTCGCCGATCCGAGGCTTGTGTTCGTCCAGAACGTAAATACTCATAGGTTTTCTTCTCTCTCCGGAGCTTTTGGTCTTGCTGTCGCAAGGCTGTGCACCATATGGCTTCGGATCATAACAAGCATGGAGGCATTAGAGCGTTTTTTTATTGAGTCACCCTGTCATTGCACCGGGAGGAGTTGGCATAGAATTGCGCCTTCGATCCTGCTTCGTTGGCTCATGTTTACTCAACCCATTGCCACCCTGCGGCGCGATGGCGACGCTCTGGTCATTCTCGACCAGACCCGGTTGCCCTGGCGTGTGGTGGAGCGTCGGCTTGCCACGCTCGAAGACGTTGCCGAGGCCATTTCCACGATGCGGGTACGCGGCGCGCCGTTGATTGGCTGCGTTGCGGCCTATGGCGTAGCCGTGGCGCTCTCGACGGGGGCGGGGGATGATGCTGTGCTCGATCATGCGCTGACCGTGTTGCGGGCGACGCGACCGACTGCGGTTAACCTCGCGTGGGCGCTGAATCGCATGGATGCGCGCCTGAGACCGCTTTCTTCCGCTGCGCGGCGGGAAGCGTCATGGATCGAGGCCGGGGACATTTACGCGGAGGATGCTGCGATGTGTGCGGCCATTGGGGCGTCCGGGATGGGGTTGCTGCGCGCGATGCCTCGACGCGCCGGTCGGACCTTGCGGGTGATGACCCACTGCAATGCGGGCTGGTTGGCTACGGCGGGGATGGGCACGGCGCTTGCGCCGGTCTATGCTGCCTGTGCCGAGGGGCTGGAGGTGGAGGTTTTCGTTTCCGAAACGCGCCCGCGCAACCAGGGTTTGTTGACGGCCTGGGAGCTTGCCGCTGCCGGGATCAGGCATACGCTGATGGCCGACAATGCCGCCGGGCTGCTGCTCATGCGCGGCGAAGTCGATGCGGTGATCGTCGGCGCGGATCGGATTGCGGCCAATGGCGATACCGCGAACAAGGTGGGAACGTATCTGAAGGCGCTGGCGGCGCGCGCGTCAGGGGTTCCGTTTTATGTTGCGGCCCCGGTATCGACTTTCGATGCAGGAACGGCTTGCGGGGAAATGATCCCGGTGGAGGAGCGCGCCGCGGAGGAGGTGTTCTTCGTCGAGGGGCTGGATGGGGAAGGCTGCCCGAAACGGTTGAGATTGGCCCAGGAGGGTACTTGTGTCGTCAATCCGGCTTTCGATGTAACTCCGGCGGATCTCGTTTCGGGCTTCATCACTGAGCGCGGCATGATCGGGGTTGAGGGCTTGTCCGATTTTTTGCGGAGTGTCCGGACATGAACGAGGGAAGCGAAAACGCGCTGGCCGGTGAATTGCTGGCAGTGACTCGCGCCTTGAAGGCGCATCGGCTCAATGTCGGCACTTCGGGCAACACGAGCGTGCGTTGTGGCGACGGTTTCCTGATTACGCCGAGCGGCTTGCTGCCGGAGCGGGCCGTTGACATGGTGTGGATGGGAATGGATGGCGCTTGCGTCGGGGAACTTGCGCCTTCTTCGGAATGGCGGATTCACCGCGACATTTACGCAAGTGTTTCCGGGGCGGGGGCGATTGTGCATGCCCACCCGCCGTTTGCGACGGCGCTGGCCTGTCAGCGCGTGGATATTCCGCCGTTTCATTACATGATTGCGCTCTTCGGAGGCAGCAGTGTGCGCTGCGCGGCTTATGCGACGTTTGGCACGGAGGCGCTTTCAAAGAACGTGCTGGCGGCATTGGCTGGACGCAACGCCTGTCTGCTTGCCAATCACGGGATGGTGGCCTATGGGCGCGATCCTGCGCACGCGCTGGCTCAGTCCATCGAGTTGGAGGCGCTGTGTGAACAGTACTGGCGCGCTTGCCAGCCGGAGCCGCCGGTGTTGTTGTCCGAAGAAGAAATGGCGGATGCGATGGAGCGTTTTCGACATTACGGAGCACGAAAATTCGGGCTTTGAGCGCCGCAGCTTGCGACGTGATGTCGAGCGTTGCCAGAAACAGAGTGCATCGGCCATGTTGCAGGATCGGCTCATCGGGCGCGTTCGTGTCTTGTTGGAGTTTGTCCGGGAAGGTGGCGCGGTCGTAAAACACCGTTGCTCTGTCCAGTGGAATCACTTCCCGCGTCTGGCAGCCTGCCGCGAGAAACACGGCCAGTAGGGTGAGGAAAAGACGGTTCATTTGAGGTCTCCAGTCCGTGTAGCCTGGATAAGCGAAGCGCCATCCGGGGATCGTGCCATTCGA
>WRNU01000055.1 GCA_009776435.1 Betaproteobacteria bacterium
TTCCTGACCGATACCAACGTCAATTACGACCCGACGGCAGAACAGATCGTCGAAATGACCGTGTTGGCCGCCGAGGAAATGCAACGCTTCGGTATCGAGCCAAAGGCGGCCCTGTTGTCGCATTCTTCATTCGGCTCCGCCGATACGCCGAGTGCCATGAAGATGCGCGCCGCGCTGCGCCTGTTGCGGGAGAAACATCCCGAGTTGGAGGTCGAGGGCGAAATGCATGGAGATGCGGCGCTCGATGCCCAGTTGCGGCAACATATCTTGCCGAGTTCGCGCCTGGGCGAGGCTGCCAACCTCCTGGTTTTCCCAACCCTGGACGCGGCCAATATCGCCTTCAACCTGTTGAAGACCGCCGTCGGTGGAGGTTTGACGGTCGGGCCGATCCTGCTCGGCTCGGCCAAGCCCGTGCATGTGCTGACCCCTTCGGCTACGGTGCGCAGGATCATCAACATGACCGCGTTGACCGTCGTCGAGGCCGGGTGCCTGGAGAGGAGGTAAAAGTGTTTACGGAGCCGAAGGCTCCTCTGACTCCATAGCCTCCCTCCTGAGGGAGGTGGCACGCCGAAGGCGTGACGGAGGGAGTAAGAATCCCCGCCATTCATGGCGAGATGACATGGCGGGTTCGAGGAAGCGCCACTTTTCCGGAAGTGTTGTTTTTATGCTAATGCAAAAAGAAAACTGCGCGGGTCGTGCAGTTTTTGGCTTTGTGCGGTTTGTCGATAGGGCGCATACGTGGTAGAATATGAATGTATGATTTTCGGGATGGCTTTAAGATGTTTTGCTATCCTGTTGTTTTTAATGTAAAACAACCCTCAGACTCTGGGTTGAATGAGGTACTCGATGAAGCCTCGCATTTTGTTTGTCATGATGATGGCCCTGGTTCTGACTCTGGCCCTGGGAGAAGGGGCTGCGGCTGCGCCTGCGAAATGCACGGGGGCATCGAAAACGAAAGCATGCAAACCCGCGCCAACGGCTTCGGCAAGCAAAGGCAAGTCTACGCGGGCGAAAAGTACGGCGAGCAAGAGTACGGCGGGCAAAAGTACGGCAGGCAAAAAACAGGCAGGCAAAAAAAGGGTGGAAAGGCCTGGCAGAGTCACGAAAGCCAAACGCACGCTCGAAAGCAAACTGGCCGTTGCAAAAAAACGGGCCGCCAAGGCTCGGGCTGCGGATGAACCCATCACGTTGCGATTGGACGAACACGGTCAGCCCCGTCTGAACTCTTCGGCTTTCTACGTCGCCAACCAGAGCACGGGCGAAGTCCTGCTCCAGAGAAACGCGCGCCAGATCATACCGATTGCCTCGATTACCAAGCTCATGACGGCAATCGTGGTGCTCGAATCGGGCAGCAATCTGAACGATATGCTCACCATCTCCGATGACGATGTCGACTACCTGAAAGGCACAAGCTCCCGCCTGGGGGTGGGGACGCGGCTCACGCGCGAGGATATGCTGCTGCTGGCGCTGATGTCATCGGAAAACCGTGCCGCTTCGGCTTTGGCGCGTCACTATCCGGGTGGGCGGGCAGCCTTTATCAATGCGATGAACGTCAAGGCGCGCCTGATCGGCATGTCTGAAACCCGCTTCTACGACAGCACGGGACTCACGCCGCGCAATGTTTCCAGTCCGCGCGATCTGTCCCGTCTGGTGGCAGCCGCATCCGGTTATCCGAAGATCCGTGAATTTTCCACGACGGAAGAGCGTTATTTCTATATCAATGGTCAGGCAAAGCGTTTCGGCAACACCAATGGGCTGGTCAGGAGTCCCGACTGGGTCATCAGCGTTTCCAAGACGGGTTATATCAGCGAAGCCGGGCGTTGCCTCGTGATGCAGGCATGGATGCAGGATCAGCCGTTGTTGATCGTACTGATGGACGCGAATGGCCGCAGCACGCGCACCGTCGATGCGCAGCGGGTACGTTTGTGGCTGGAGGAGAGGCCGGAACGTCTGGCGGCTACCCGTCGGAACCAACAAGGGTAAAACGGCTTCCGCCAGGGATGAACGAAACGCGGGGAGTTCCAACTCCCCGTATTTGTTTATACAATGAAATGAAGATTCACCGCTATATGGCGGTAAACGGGTAATTTTTTACGTTCCTGAATTCCCGTTTCATGGAAACTCCAAAGAAGTTTTGTCCAATTCATTGGATATTTTCTTTGGTGAAGGCCATTCATGAACGGAGAATCAGACGCGCCGACTGTGCCGGGTAGATACTCGTACAGGAGCGTGCGCGCGTGGGTGGCTGACAGGTTCTACGCGATGGCCGTGCCGAATTGGGCCTATTACCCGACGATGCAGGCGATCCGGAACGGTTTTTTGTTCTGTCTGCCGCTGGTTACACTGGGCGCGCTTGCCATTCTCCTCAACAACCTGCCCCTGCCCGGTTACCAGGGCTTCATGAAAGAAGCGTTTGGTGAAAACTGGAAACAGTTCGGCGGACTCGTCTGGCAGGGCACTTTCGGGGTGCTCTCTGTGCCGATGCTGGTGGGCACGAGTTACCAACTCGCCGTCCTGGACAACCAACGGCATGTCGCCAGTCCCGTCAGTCCGGTCATTGCTGCCCTGACGGCACTGACCTGCCTGATGGTCATTCTGCCATCGGGAGACGAGGGCGGAATCCTGCAATATATGGGGACGCCGGGGCTGTTCGTCAGCATCCTCGTAGCTGTCGTCTCCTGCCGTATTTTCCTGAAACTGGCGCGCAAGCGTCGGCTGGCCATGCTGATCTATTCGGAAGGCATGGAGGCTTCGATTCAGCAAGCCTTTGCCCTGCTGGTGCCGGGTATTCTGACCGTTTGCCTGTTCGCCGGTTTTTATTTTCTATTTCAGGCAGTGTTCGGCGTCTCGATCCACCGGGCGGTGCATGACGCACTTCTATTCCCCTTCCAGGTGGAGGGACTCCAGAATACGCTGAGGACGAGTATTTCCTACGTTTTTCTCGTCGATCTTTTCTGGTTTTTCGGCATCCACGGCGCGAACGTACTCGATCCCCTGACCAAGGATTTGCTGGAGGCGGCACATCTGGCCAACCAGAAGGCGCTGGAGATGAACCTGCCGCCGCCCAACATCATCACCAAGCATTTTCTGGATACTTTCGTGTTCATGGGCGGTTCCGGCGCTTCCATCTGCCTGCTNGCGGCGCTCTTGATNGCCAGCAGGAACAACGGCAGTCGTCGGCTGGCAAAAATCTCCCTGATACCGGGGATATTCAACATCAACGAAATNCTGCTCTTCGGCCTGCCCGTCATCCTGAATCCCATTTTTCTTCTGCCTTTCGTACTGGTTCCGCTTGTCATGACGATGACCAGTTACCTGGCAGTGGATCTCGGTTTTGTTCCTTTGCCGGTTCGGGAGCTCAGTTGGACGACGCCGCCGATTCTGGGCGGCTATTTTTCCACTGGCGCGCTTTCGGGCAGCCTGCTGCAAGTTTTCAACCTTGGGTTGGGAACCCTGATTTACGTCCCTTTCATCCGCATTTCCGACCGGGAAAAGGAAAACCGTCAGAAAAAGGCCATGCAGGCGCTCATGGAAATTGCCTGTAGCAACGTAGTTGGGCCATCCGGCAAGAAATGCCTCGACCGTGACGACGAAATCGGTGTGCTTGCCCGCGCTCTGGCGAATGACCTGGAACACGCGCTGAAAACCAATACCGGCCTTTTTCTCGAATACCAGCCGCAGGTCGATCATGAAAGCGGCACTGTCGTTGGCGCGGAGGCGTTGGTGCGTTGGCAGCATCCGGTATATGGGCCGATCCCTGCGCCGATCATGGTGGCGATTTCCGAGGACGGTGACTTCATGCGTCCCCTCGGCTTCTGGGTACTGAACGAAGCCTGCGCCGAACGGGCGCGTTGGCGGGATGCAGGCATCGACAGGCGTTTCAAGACTTCGGTCAATGTCTCCATTCAGCAACTCGGTGACGCCAAACTGGCAAAAAAGGTGATGGATTGCCTGACCCGTCACGGTCTACAGCATTACATGATCGGCATCGAAGTCACCGAATCCATCGCCCTCGACCCGGAAAGTCCGCAAGCCCTGATATTGAAAGATCTCAATGAGCAGGGATTCGTCATCTCGATGGATGACTTCGGGATGGGTCACAGCTCACTGGTCTATCTCAAGTATTTCCCGGTCAATATCCTGAAGATCGACAAGGCGCTCTCCAAGGATGTCGCCACGAGCAATATCTGTGTGGAAGTCATCAGCACCATCGTCGATCTGTGTCGTTCCCTGAACGTGAAGATCGTCGTCGAGTACGTGGAGAACCAGGAACAGGTCGATATGCTCCTGTGCCTTGGATGCCATGTTTTCCAGGGCTATTTCTACAGTCCGCCCATATCGGGGGAAAAACTCCTGCAATACGTGTTCGAGATGAACCGGAAAAGGGAGGAAGGAGTCGGATGAAATTTCGAGTCTCCATCCTCTGTTTTCTGATTTTGTTTCATGCCCGACTGGCGTTGGCCTCGAATGAGACCGCGCCCGCAACGGAGCAAGGGCAGGCAACGGAGCCAGAACAGGGTTTGTTGCCTGCGGTTTCCGGTAATCTTTTCTATTTCAACCGCCACCGGAAACGCTACGACGTTGGGGAGGGGCGTTTCCGCGACAACCTTCGCCATCAGACCCTGCAAGGCAACGTAGACATCAGCACGCCCTTCTACGCCGATGTCGTCGGCGTCGACCTGGGGCTGTTTGGCACGACCGATCTTGCCAACAGCGCCAGCCCGGATCACGAGATGAGTTTTTTCCCCTGGAGCGTCCCCTGGTCGCCGGACTGGTCGAAACGCGACGCAAGAAGCGGCACATCGCTCTATCGCGCCCATCTGAAGTTGCGGCAGGTATCGGGGGATCGGCAGTTTTGGGGCAAGGTGGGCTATTTTCAGCCATCCGGCCCCGGCGTGATCGGCGTCAACTGGTCGCTCATGCCCGGCACTTACCGGGGGCTGGAAACCGGGCTGGACAAAGGCCCGCTCAGTGTCGCTTTCGCCTGGGCCGATCAGTACAAGGCGCCCTGGTTTTCCGACCTTTACCATTTTCGCAGGAACGACGGTCAGACCCGTGTCGATCATCTCTGGTCGCTCGGCGCGCGTCTTCGTTTCGCGTCCGGATTTTCAGCGGAAGCGGCCTATGGCGAATCGCAGGGTTTTTTGCGGAGCGCCCATTTGAAGTTCAAGTACAACTCACCGGGCGAAAAAGTCTACCTCAGCTACCAGTTGTACGGCATGGCCGACCGCGACGAATCCGACTCGCCCGACAACCAGTACGGCGGTCATGTTGCCCATCAGCACTATCTTGCCGCCGCCTGGCGTCCGGCGCCCTGGGTGCTGAGAGCCGAATTCCTCCATACCCGCGCGCCCAGCAGCCAGCCGCAACACGCGGGCTATTTCGCCTATCGTCTGATTGGCCGGTATGGCGGCGCGAACGGCGCGTATGAACCCTGGTGGGACAACCGCTCCGACTGGAATCACAACAGGGAAAGCGCCGTCTTCCTGGGCGTTTCCCGTTCCCTGGACGATCTGTTGGGGGTTTCCGGCTTTACTGTCGGCCTCTCCGGCGCGGTTGGCTGGGGTGGCCGGGTGCATGGCGTGGAAGAACGCTTGCGGGAGCGCGCTTGGTCGGCGGATCTCGCCTATGCCGTGCCCGACGGGCCGCTGAAAAACGCCCGCATCAGTCTTCACTACACCCGCTACGACAACAAGACCAATCAGCCGAGTTGGACGGGTTACAACAACCTCTTTCAGGACGAACGCGACCTGAAAATCCTTTTGGTGATTCCCTGGGGACTGTAGGGAAAGACCTCATGAATACCAAGGGAACCTCTGAACAATTCTGCATCCACCGCCTGTCATCCTGCGCGAAGTCGCAGGATCCATGCGGCGTGTGGATTGCAGTGACTACGCCTGACGGCTCTACGCTGCAATGACATGACGGGATGCGAGTACGCACGGGGTTTTTGAGCAGTCTGTTAATTGTACGTCACAGAGGCGAAAGTTCTTTTAATGCCTTTTCTGTATCTGACCGATGGATAGCCGAAAATCACAACGATACCTTCTTTGCTCTTATATCGGACACCGTATTTTTCGCGGAGTTTTTTGGCATCATCTCCATATTGAAATGCCCAATGTATTGCGCCGATCATGCATGTTCCCAATCCCAGTGATTCGGCAGCGTACATGGCTGTCGTAGCGGCGACAATCGGGTCGGCTGGGTCGGTAAAAGGGGAGCCGTAGAAATACATTGCCAGCGGTGCGTCGTAATTGATCAGATTGATGCCTTTTTCCATTTCGTCGATGTAAGTGTCAGAGAGAGGTTTGATAAAATTACGAAACATTTCGTCATTATCTTTCCCCCAGAGCGGGCGCAAAAGCGCCAGAAACCACCGAGACACGAACCACCGCTTGCCTTTAAGATAGGCGCAATAATCTTTGGCGAAATTGTGGTTTTTTTCTTTGGTGTCGAACACAAGAACATTGACATCCGATGGAGGGCAGCCCATAGGCGACGTGCTTGCCGCTTCCAGTATCTTTTCGATGATTTCAGGTTCGACCTTTTTGTCGGTAAATTCGCGGATGCTCCTTCTTCGTTGAAGTAGAGTCAAAAGTTGCTCATAATTTGCCTTATTTCTGATGGTTGGCAATTTGAACAAATCGTCCGGGGATAACGTCCTGCCGTTGATGGTTATCGCCATTTTGGGGCATGCCGCCATGCAGTGCCCGCAGGCGATGCAACCGAAGAAGGGTGTTGCTTTAACCTTCGCTATTTGAGTCGGCTTGGCTTCGGGGATAGCGTTTGGTATGTGCTTATCCACCAACTCAAGGCTGGAATCGTTGCAGACTTCTACACATTTTCCGCAGCCGTCACATTTGGCAGTGTCAATGTAAATTTGAGCTTTTTCTCTGGTTCTGCTTGTTGGAATTGCCATAATGTTTGCTCCTTGTTTGGAGAAGGAATAGATTGAATAATAAGTAAAAGCTGCTCTGTATCGGCAACGTCGGTTAGGTGTATTTTGCCATCTTCAGCTTTCATTTTGAGTCACCCCTGCCTAAAGGCAGGGGATTCCTTGATACGGTCTTGGGGAGCCTTTGGCTCCCGTTACGCTTTGTCTCGCTTGACTCCGCCATAAATGGCGGATACTGCGCGAGACCCGTGTTCAACTGTCCGATTTTTTCGGACAGTTCACTTCCTTCGGCTTTGAGTTTGAATTTTAAATCACCCCAATATTTGCGCGGCCTGTAATTATCTGCCAAAACCGCAATCACATCTACAATCGAAAAATACCATTCTTCCTTTTCAGTATCCCATGCGGTACGGATTCTTTTGTCTTCAAACAACTGGATTTTATTGCTATTATCCATGTTGGCTCTCCTTCAATATTATTAAATATGGTAATTCGATCATACATCAAAACCATGACTTAATCAACTGTCATTACCGTCGATTTTAAATGCCCGATGTAGCACTATTCAGTGACAGAAAGCACAGCGAGTATCTTGCACGCAGTTAGCGTATTTGCTAACATCGCTGCATGACTTATCAGATCGACTACTTCCATCAGGGTGTTCTGGCAGAGATCGAATCCTGGCCGGTTGATGTCTTGGCCGACTACGCTCGCTTGATTGAACTGTTGGCACAGCATGGCCCAAGCCTGCGCCTGCCTCACTCCAAAGCCTTCGGTGATGGTCTATTTGAGTTGCGCCCGCGTGGGCGCTCTGGCATTGGGCGCGCCTTTTATTGCTTCTTGCTTGGTAAACGCGTCATCGTTGTTCATGCCTTCATCAAGAAAACCAAAGAGACGCCTGACAAGGAACTCAAGTTGGCCCGAAAACGGGTCAAGGAGCTGCAAAATGACTAATCTCAATTACAAACCCGTCGCTCATAACCATGAGGAATTCATCGCTCGTGCGTCCAGGCGGAAAGGCTTTACTGATGCATACGAAGCCTTGGAACTGGAGTACCAACTTGCCAACCAAATGCTCAATGCACGTGCACGCGCAGGTCTCACGCAAGATGCCGTTGCCCACATCATGGGCACCACAAAAAGTGCCATTTCGCGCCTTGAGGCAGCCGGTAAGCACACGCCATCCATCGCTACACTCAAACGGTACGCGGAGGCTGTCGGTTGCGACCTTCAGGTCAAGCTTGTGCCACACAAGGCAAGTGCTACCTGACAAGTCGCCGCATCCTGACATCATGTTCAACCCCGCTCCCTTCGGTCGCTGGGCACTCAATCGCTGCGTGCTTGGGTGCCAATTAGCATAAGCGGCAGATATCACCTTGCGGTTGTCGTCGTTATGGCATTGGACGAATACTCAGTTGCTCTATAGCCAGTATCGTTTGCCGGAGGGGCGTTTTTGTGAAGAAGTCGTCCGATGCCTGAATGTCTGGCTGGATGGGCAATATCGCGAGGAATTTGCCGCGTAGATGCGCGTGTTCCATGTCGTCGTTGCGGGTTTCCCACATGGATAAAAACTGTTCGCGGCTGAAAGTACGGTTTCCGAGAGAGGGGTCTGCCAGCCATACCGTATTGTCGCTGATTCCGCGCAGCACCGAAAAGTGGTCGTCTTTGCGATTTTTCAGATAGACGAGCACCGGAATGTGCAGTTGTGTCAGTTGTTCCCAACTGGCGGCAAAGCCCTGTGCCTTGAAACCGAATTGCGGCATGATGCTGGCCATGGCATCGAAACTGGCTTGTTCATGCTCTTTGCCCATTGCTTTGAGAATTTCTTCTTCGGTTACTGTCTGGCTGTACTGCTCGTTGAGTATTGTGGCCAGCGAAGCCGCGCCGCAGGAAAAATCCTGATTCTGTTTGACCACGCGTGCATCGCGCATGGTTTTCCAGCTTTTGATGGGGACATGGCCCGCCAATGTAGGCGTAATGACCAAGGCGCTTTCGCTTCTGGCGGGTTCGGGCGGGTCATTTTCAGCTTGTGCCGGGGCGATCGACAACAGCAAACCCAGCAGGGGCAAGTTTTGAAAAAACTTTTTCAGCACGGATTTCATCTGCTTTCTCCAGTGGGCCAGACAAATGATCTCTGGCCCACTCGAAGGATGATGGTTACTTGCGTGGCGTCACGATCTACCTTATCGTCCTGATCTGCCCTGCAATACCAAGTTGCGCCCCTGTCGAACCGAGACTGATACCGAGTTGCCCCCCTGTCTGTTGGCCATTCCAAGTGTTCATGCTCTGCACTGCGATTGATGATCGCGGCGGCACGTATACCAACGATCCGTTCACCTTCGTGTAGTAACCCGAGGCTGGCGGATTCCGCCACGATGCCGGCCACATCGACTTCGGCATATCCTCCATCATTGATTGCCTGCTCTCGTTGTACACATTCCATTTAGGCAACCCATTCTCCCAGTAAGCTGGCGGCTGTAAAATAGCATTCCAATCATACCAATCTGGATAATTGGCCCCTTCGGTTTCCTTCATCTCCTTCTGAGACAGCGTAGCCAATTGCGCTGGCTTGGATTTCTGACCGAATAGTTGTTGCATATCGGCAGCGTTGAACGTTTGCTGTGTTTCTCCTGCGAAAGCCGTTGAGGCAAGACTCATCGCGGCAGCAAGAATGGTGAGCTTCAGTTTCATGGCAAGACTCCTGAAAAATAAAAAGTTTGGAGAGAGTTGATGGCTGTAAAGCACTAGAGCGTATGCAGCCATTAACTGAAACGCGGGCCAGCCCCGTCACGAGACCTGATGTGTCTGGCCCACTCGAAGGATGATGGTTGCTGCATGGCGTCACGATCTACCTTATCGTCCCGAACTGCCCTGCAATACCGAGTTGCCCCCCTGTCCCTTGGCCATTCCAAGTGTTCATGCTCTGCACTTTGATGCTGCCTGGAGTCACGTAGTAACTCTGATTCGACTGCACCGGCTGCTGTGTCTTCTGTGTTGTAGTCGTCGTCTGCGGTGTGTTCTCTTTACAACCTCCGCAACCTGGCACCAGTGGGACGACTCTTACGAGTTTAGTATTACCGGTATCATACGTATACCCACCACCTTCATCCCTCACTTCCCAGCTTACATAATACTCCACGCCGCCTACATATATCTTTCGGCTTTTATCTACACGCCAGCCGGTGTCGGTGGCAGCCCCTTCGGTTTCCTTCATCTCCTTCTGAGACAGCGTAGCCAGTTGCGCTGGCTTGGATTTCTGGCCGAATAGTTGTTGCATGTCGGCAGCGTTGAACGTTTGCTGTGTTTCACCAGCGAAAGCCGATGAGGCGAGACTCATCGCGGCAGCAAGAATGGTGAGTTTCAGTTTCATGGCAAGACTCCTGAAAAATGAAAGGTTCGGGGAGAGTGGACGGCTGTAAAACAACTAGAGCGTATACAGCCAATTGAAACGCAGGTCGGCCCCGCCACGACCTGACACGTTTGGTTGCAATGTAAGATTCAGCGTATTACTCTTTGAAACCCCGTAACCAACCCCCAAAATGAGATCGGTACTGGTATTTCGCATGCCTTGTTCCTGTTTATCCACGCGCTCTGCCATGCGATTGACCCATTGCACGCCGGTTGTCAACGTAATACGATCATTTACCGCAAAGGCGACAGAAGGACTAACCAAAGTAAGGTTGCCGGGTTTATAGTCAAAATCCCCATCCTTGCGTTTCCCACTGAACAGGTATGCGCCGGTCAATGACAATACCACCGGATCAATGGCTTTGTAGGTTGTAAAACCCATCATGGCCGATTTGAATGAGGATCGGCTTTTGGTATGCTTTTCATAAAGAGCGACTTCTGCAAAACCCAGTATGGCGGGTGTCTTATTGTCGTCCTTGAATCTGTAGTTGATGCCGCCCCAAGTGCTCGCCCACCGTTTAAGGCTGTTGCTGTCTTTGGTGCCATCTGCGTCAATACTGCGCTGACGGGAATACAGATAATTTGTCCGCGTATAAATCTCGGCTCTGCCCGTCAACCCGTATCGCAAACCTGCCGTGCCAACGAACGCATCGCCATTTATGGTGCGCTCTCCGACGTTTGTAGGCACCGTTACGAAAGAAGTCGTGCCGGTCTGTACGACGAGAACTTCGTTGCCTACCGAAAGCTTGGAACTTTCAAGATTGGAGTACGACGCTACGAACTCAAGCTTGACTTTGCCTTTGTCGGTGAGAATGCCCTCGATGTTCAACGGTAACTCGGCTCGCACAGGCATGGCGGCAACGAACATGCCGATGGAAAGACAGCAGATTAAAATACGCATGTCGCGTGCTCTTATGGGATATTCGATAATGTGTTTTGGATGCTAGAGAAAACATTACGCCATAGCAACATCTTTACAGGTTGATATTCAATCATTCAGGTTGTATTGTTGCATAAAGACTACAATAGGCAAGCCTGAAGATGTGAAACTAATTGAATTTATTAATTTTTTAAAAAATTATTTTTCTTGTCGGGTTGTGTTGACATTAGCAATATATTCATGTAACATTATGGATTATATGAAATGTATATTTAATACATGTAAAACAAAGAAAACAAAGCATCATTTCTTTAATTATTTTTAAAATATTTAACCTATATCAATAAAGAAGCATGCAAAACTGTTATTATTATATTATTAACTTCGTGGCCTTCGTGGCCTTCGTGGCCTTCGTGGCCTTCGTGGCCTTCGTGGCCTTCGTGGCCTTCGTGGCCTTCGTGGCCTTCGTGGCCTTCGTGGCCTTCGGTGACTTTTTGTTTTTTTGTCAACAACGAAGGAACTTCAAATGCATAAGTATGTATTCGTGGCTGGTTTTGTCGCCATGTCCGGCGTTGCCGTTGCGCACGAAGCCGGTGATGTCGTCCTGCGCGTCGGTGTTGCTCATTCCGACCCGGTATCGAGCAGTTCGAAAATCAAGATGAACGGTACCAAGCAACGGGAAAGTGGCGTGAGCACAAAGGGGGACAACGATACCCAGGTCGGCCTGAGTGCCACTTACATGATCATGCCGCGCTTCGGTATCGACAAGTTCTGAACCATGAACGCGTATCGGTCTACCCCGGCCATCAGCCGGGGTAGACCGATGGTGGAATGCGCTCCCAACCCCACATTTTCTTCACTCCTTCATTCAACCCGGAGAATATGTCATGAAAATCAATAAAGTGCTTCCTGTCCTGGCGTGCGCCTTGGTCTCATCGCCTGCGTCGGCGCTGAACTTCGTCTTTGAATACGACGCCGATAGTAGTTTTTTCACCGCAGATCGACGTAATGCGATAGAGCGAGCGGCATCAACCTATGAAAACTACATTACAAATGACCTGAATGTTTTTGTTCTCCTTGGCTCTGAGTGGGAGGATGACCCCGATGCTGTGGCTTGGGCTGATGGTAAGCCATATCTCGGTCAGGATACGTCTCCGAGCATGGAGGTGTTGGTGGCGTCTTGGGATGAAATGCCACGCGTCGCCAATTTCCAGCATGACTGGATGGGCTACATTGGATTCGGTGAAAGTATCAACTGGTATTCCGGCACCGATGAAAGTTTCAGTGGCTGGGATCTCTATACCGTGGTGCAGCATGAACTGGGTCATGTCCTGGGCATTAACGACGAGATGGATACCTGGGGGGCTCAGCTTTCAAATGGTTACTTCCATGGTGAAAATGTTGTCAGCGTTTATGGCGAACCCGTGCCTATTCACACGGAGGATAATTCCCATTGGGCTGGCTGGATTGATGCTGATGGTGTATTGAGGGGTGCCATGAGCACCTTGCCGGGCACGGAGACACTGCAGTTGGCCATAATGGGGCCCGCCAGTTGTGGTGAGGATACGCGCTGTTATTTGACGGATCTGGATTTGGCTGCGTTGCGGGACATTGGTTGGAATGTTTCGACGATTCCGGAGCCTGGAACGTTGTATATGCTGCTCTCGGGGCTTGGCATTGTGGGCCTCGGAGTGCGTCGCCGCCGCCGCATTGCATTGTCCTGATTCGGGATGTGCGCGTAGTTTGGGAACGGCCATCTTCAGATGGCCGGTTTTTTGCCCCCTTTGTGGGTTGTTGTTCGCCTTTCGGCGGTCAGCACAGAGAATCTGTTATTGCTCCGGCAATTAAGGGGTGATTTTTCGGGAGACGCTCCATATGGGCCGAAAGGGCAAATATGCGGCAATCCTTAATTGCCGAGTGAATAGTACCGTCGTCATTATGCCAGTGTAAGTAGAGTAAAGCATCATGCGCAAAGTTGACCATGCTGAACTGATCGGGCGTGCCATCGCCCGACAGCGCCTGCGCAGTGGGTTGACTCAGGAAGAGGTTGCCGAGCGACTGGAAATCGGCAGCGAGGCGGTTTCAAGGATCGAGCGCGGTATCGTCATTCCCAATATCGCGCGTTTGTTTGAATTCGCGTCGATTTTCGAGTGTGAGGCAGCCGAACTATTGACCGAAACAAGTTCTCGCCCGGTCGATCAGGCGACACACATCAGCCGGTTGCTGGTTTCCATGAACCAGACAGACCGCCAATTGGTCGTGGAAATAGTGGAACGCCTGAGCGAGCGGTTGAAGAATCGCGCCTCGGCGTCCTGATCCCGGAAAAGTAGGGGCATTGCGCGAGAACGCCCTCGCAGATTGCGTTCGAGCCGTCCTCAAAGAAGCCGGAACGCGGCGATGGTCACCAGGGTCGGCAGGGCGGCAGCGGCGAGCAGACCGAGCGGGCTGACCTTGCCGCCCTTGAAATGCTTTTGCAAAATGGATATCCCTGCCGGATTGGGAGCGTTGGCGATCACCGTGAGACCTCCGCCCGTGACCGCGCCCGTTACCAGCGCATGCTTGAATTCGTCCGACAGACCTTCCACCAACGAACCCAGGTAGGTGAGGGCGGCATTGTCCGTGACGGCCGTCAGTGCTGCGGCCCCGTAATACACGGTGGTGGAACTCATCGACTGGAGCAGCGGTTCCAGCCACCACCTCTGTTGCCCGCCGAGCGTCACCAGTCCGGCCAGGAAGCAACTTACCATCAGGCTTTCGCGCAGGATCAGGCGATCCTGGAAACGGGGGTAGGCGTGAGCGAACGCCAGGAACAGCAGCAAAATGACGATGAAAACGTGCGGATGATGGGCGAAGAGCACGATCAGGCCCAGCAGCGCCAGATGCATAATGATGACCGGGACGGGAACGCCATCGTGTTCGTTATGGCCGTCGATCTCGAACCGGAGCAACTCCCTGCGGAAGATCAGGCTGACGGCCAGCGCGTTGACGAGTACGGCAAGCGCGCTGCGCCAGCCGATGTGGGTGAGCATGAACCAGTTATCCCAATGCCATGTTTTCGCTACCATCAGCACCGGTGGAGCTGCGAAGGTGGTGAGCGTGCCGCCGATGGAAATATTGACGAACAGCACGCCGATGGTGGCGTACATCAGGCGCGATGACATTGCCTTGCGGTAGTACGCTTCCCTCAGGATCATCGCGGCCAGCGCCATCGCGGCAGGTTCGGTGATGAAGGAGGAGAGCACCGGAACCACCGTCAGGACGGTGAAATAGAACGCGACGGCGCGCGGCATGGGCAACAGGCGGGAGATGCCCTGCACGACGGCGGAAGCAAAGAGAAGCACCGGCTTGCTTGCCGCCACGATCATGATGGTCAGCACGAACAGGGGTTCGGTGAAGTCGCGTTTCTCCAGGTATCCCACGACGGCGTTGAAAGAACTTTCTCCCGTTCCAATGGAGGTCAACGCGATGAAAACAAGCAGTATGACGGCCCAGAAGCCGAAAACGAATTCCACTTCGGCAAACAGTTCCCACAGTCCCGCGTGCGAAGGGTGTTTCTCCGCCATTCGCGTGAGATGGCCGACGGAAAAGGTATGCAGGATGGCGACGGCGAACAGGAGTGCGCCGATGATCTGGATGTTTGTTGGGTTCATGAAAGAGGGCTTTGGGAGGAGTTTGGCGCAGGAGACAAGGTAAACTTACAAATCTAACCGGGAATTACCTTGTTCGCCAAGAGGCGGGCGCGGGTTCAGCCAGGGCGTTTTCGGTTTAGTTCCAGACATTCCCCTCCCGTGGAGCTGTCTCTCTATCACATTTCTCCATCAAGTCGGCGAAACACCCCAGTCATTGCAGAGCGTGTAGGTTAGGGTGAGCTTGTCGAGCCCCAACGCTGGAGGAGAAAACAGCCGTATGATATACGGATGCGCATATCGGATAATCTTCCCATTTTGGACCGCACAGAAGTTCGCTACGCTCAGCCCAACCTGCGAACTCACCGAAGAGAGTTGGATATTTGCGGGCTGGTTCAGTGCATCAGGGACTGTATCGTCTCCGGCTGAAGCCCAGTCGCTTCCACGATTTCATTGACGGACTTACCACACTTGAGCATGTTCCGGGCAACGGAGATCAGGCCCTCTTCCCGGCCCTTCTCCAGACCCTTCTTCAGACCCTCTTCCCGGCCCTTCAAAAAGTTCTCCCTGGCCTCGTTTTCAAACCAGGTTCCTTTGTATTTGTCCAGCATTTCAATCCCCTCAAAAACATCTTCGACGGCTGCAACGTCTTCGATCATAGTTGCCGTGCC
>WRNU01000056.1 GCA_009776435.1 Betaproteobacteria bacterium
GACGAGATGTTGATGATGCGGCCCCATCCACGATCAGCCATCTTGGCCGAAACCTGCTTGGTGACGTTGAACAGGCTGGTCAGGTTGGTATTGATGACCGCGTCCCACTGGTCCCGCTCCATCTTGGCAAACATCTTGTCGCGGGTGATCCCGGCGTTGTTGACGAGAATGTCGATGGGACCGGCCTTCTGCTCGGCCTCGGCTACCATCGCCTGCACCGAGGCCAGATCGCCCACGTCGCCTGCAACCGGGACGAAATCCTTGAAACCGGCGGCAACCTGTTCCTGTACCCACTGGTCCTTGTTGTCGAACTCAGGATGGTAAGCCGCAACGACCTTGTGACCGGCTTTGGCCAGTTCCTGACAAATAGCAGTACCGAGGCCGCCCATGGCGCCGGTGACAAGAGCAACTCTTTGAGTCATTGTTCTCTCCAGGGAAAATTTACACTTTGGACCTCGACCGCTCCCGCAGTAAAAAGCCCAGCCCATCATGCGGCATGATGCACCGCAAAACCTACAGATTGTATCATAAGCACGAATGACAACGAGAAAAGAGCCGAGGCGGGTAGCGCCTCAGTTTGAACCTGCCTCCCCCCTCTCCCGGCCCTTCGGGCCACCCTCTCCCGCGAGGGGAGAGGGAATGCCGGAATGACCGAAATACCCCCCTCTCCCGCTTGCGGAAGAGGGGGTGGGAGTATTCCGCCCTGCCCCGTTCGATGCCTCAGGCCCGCACCTTCACGTAACGTCCGGGCGCCGGCTCGATCGGCTCGTACTTCGCGCTGCCGAGTCGGCCGCGCGCTTCCACCTGACGACCCGCAAAACCGTTCAGCCATTCGATCCAGTGCGCCCACCAGCTTCCCGGATGCTCCTGCGCGCCTGCCAGCCATTCGTCCGGCGAGGACACATTGGCCGGATTCGTCCAGTAACTGCGCCGATTTTTCTTCACCGGGTTGATGGTTCCCGCGATATGGCCGCTTGCTCCCAGCACGAACGTGGTCTCCCCGCCCAGCAGGGCGCGACCGAGATAGGATGTCTTCCACGGCACGATATGATCTTCCAGCGCCGCGAAGAAGTAGACCGGAGCATCTATCTTGCCCAGATCGATCTTCTCTCCTGCCACGGTCAGCCGTCCGGGTATGCGCAGGTTGTTTTCGAGGTACATGTTACGCAGGTACCATGCAAGGAACGGCCCCGGAAGGTTGGTCGCATCCGAATTCCAGTGCAGCAGGTCGAACGCCTTGGGCGTGCCCCCCTTGAGGTAGTTGCCGACGACGTACTGCCAGACGAGATCGTTGGCGCGCAGGAACGAAAACACGTTGGCGAGTTCCTGCCCTTTCAGCAAGCCTCCCCTGCCGATGGTGTTTTCGCGCATCTGTACGCTTGCCTCGTCAACCAGACAACCGATTTCACCCGTGTCGGAGAAATCGAGCAACGTCGTCAGGTAAGTCACGCTGGCAGCCGGGTCGTCACCACGCGCCCGCGCCACCGCCAGCGCCGTGGTGAGAATGGTTCCACCGACACAGAACCCGAGTATGTTGGGTTTTTTGACCTTGGTGACTTCACGCACGACCTTGAGCGCGGTGAGCGGACCCAGTTCAACGTAGT
Source organism: Betaproteobacteria bacterium (assembly GCA_009776435.1). GTDB lineage: Bacteria > Pseudomonadota > Gammaproteobacteria > Burkholderiales > Rhodocyclaceae > WRNU01. The sequence continues at coordinate 1,605 of WRNU01000056.1, forward strand.
CGTGCCAGGTTCTGTTGGCGTCTTCCGGCCCCGCGTTCTTCCACGACACCAGGAACACGGTGTGCCCCTGTTCGACGATGTAGCGCACGAACGAGTTTTCCGCCTGTAAATCGAGGATGTAATACTTGTTGATGCAGGGCGGCACGATCAGGAAGGGCGTGTGCGCAACCTTTTCCGTCAGCGGCGCGTACTGGATCAACTGGAACAGTTCGTTCTCGAAAATGACCGCGCCCGGCGTGATGGCCAACTCACGACCGACCTCGAAAACGGTCTCGTCAGTCATCGAGACCCGCCCCTTTTCGAGGTCGGAAAGCAGATTCTGGATGCCGCGCGTAATGCTCTTTCCCTCGGTTTCGAGCGCGGCGCTAACGAACTCCGGATTGGTTGCGGCAAAGTTGCTCGGCGCCAGCGCATCGATGTATTGCCGGGTCAGGAATTGCAGGCGAGCCTTGGCCCGTTCGTCGGTCATCGGCACGTTGTCCGTGACCTGACTCAGGAAGCGGGAATTGATCAGATACGACTGGCGCAGGTAATCGTACATTGGATTGTTCAACCACTCCGCCGACGAAAAACGCTTGTCGCCCGGCTCGGGCGAGATGACCGGATCGGCCTTTTCGCCGGGTTTGCGTCCCAGCATCGACGTCCACAAGGCCATGTGACTGGCCGCAAATTCTTTCTGCAGATCCGTCAGGGTTTCAGTATCGGGCATGGGCAGGCTCGTTGCGGCCAGCCCCGTCGTGTCCTGCATGGCAACATGTTGTTTCGCCAATGTTTCAAAAAAACCTTTCAGCATGGCCTGCCCTGCCTGCATCATGGCCTGCATGTCATCGCCTAGTTGCTTGTTGTTTGTGTTGTCAGACATGTTCTTCTCCCTGAACTCGGACAACATTGCGTAGTGTCGTCCGCGCCTGTTGATTATTGATGGTCATCCATCCAGTGACATCGCTGCCCACAACGGAGATGATAGCGCACGCTCAAGCATCAAACCAGATCAGCGAGGCGAAGCGACCCGTTTTGGCCTCGCGCCGGTAGGAGTAAAAGCGCTCGCTCCCGGCAACGGTACACACACCTCCGCCATAAACCCGATCCTGATTCATTCCCGCTCGTATCAGCCTGCGGCGAGCCAGCGTAAAAATGTCGGCAAACCATTTTCCTTCTATTTCATGCGGCGTGAAAGCTCTTTTTGCGTCCGAATCGGATGCCAGAAAGGCCGCCCGTACTTCATCGCCGACTTCAAAGGCTTTCGGGCCGATTGCAGGCCCGAGCCAGGCCATGATCCGTCCCGGTTTCACCGCCATTGCGGCAAGCGTCGCTTCAAGCACGCCAGCCGCCAAGCCGCGCCAACCCGCGTGCGCGGCAGCGACAACGGTTCCTTCCTCATTACAGAACAGGACGGGAAGACAGTCGGCAGTCATGATAGCGCAAACCACCCCGGCTTTTCGCGTCACCGAAGCATCGGCGCGAACCGGCGCGCCTCCCCCCTCTTCGGCCAGTGCGACTTCGACGCCGTGCACCTGTTCGAGCCAGAACGGCTCAGTGGGCACATGCCGCCGCAATCGGGCGCGATTGGCGACAACCGCCGCCGGGTCGTCGCCGACGTGCAATCCCAGGTTGAATTCGTCGTAAGGCGGCTTGCTGACCCCGCCGCGCCGGGTCGTCACCAGCGCCCGCACCGTGGGCGGCGCAGGCCAGTCGGGCACAAGAAAGGAATCCCGTTCACGCATCGTCCGCATCCATGTCGATCCCGTCTACGCTACGACTGCCGAGGGCGCGCAGCAAGGATGAAAAATCTTCCGGGAGCGGCGAAAACCAATGCATGGCCTCATCAATCGATGGATGAATCAGCCCCAGTCGAAAAGCGTGCAAAGCCTGACGGCCGAAACCCGTCAGCAACGGGTCGGCGACACGCCGAGGCCCGTACACCGGATCGCCGACGAGGGGATGACCGAGATGGGCCATGTGCACCCGTATCTGGTGGGTTCGCCCGGTCTCCAGCCGACATTCGACCAATGTTGCTGCATTCAGGCGTTCGCGCGCCACGTAGCGGGTCCGCGCAGCGCGCCCTCCCCCGACCACGGCCATTTTCGTGCGCTGTACCGGATGGCGGCCAATCGGCGCGTCGACCTCCCCGTCACGAGCGATCGCGCCGTGCACGAGCGCCAGGTAGCGCCGCCCGACCGTGCGCGCCTGCAACTGCCGAACCAGACTGGTCTGCGCCGTCAGTGTCTTTGCCACCACCAGCAGCCCGCTGGTGTCCTTGTCCAACCGGTGCACGATGCCCGCACGCGGCACGCAGGCCAGCGCCGGAGCATGATGCAGCAGCGCATTCATCAGGGTTCCGCTCCGGTTGCCGTTGCCCGGATGCACGACCAACCCTGCGGGCTTGTCGAGCACCAGCAGGTCTTCATCCTCGAAAACGATGGCAAGTGCGATCTCTTCGGCCTCAACCGCCTCCAGCGCATCGGGCATCTCCGGCGCAACCTCCATTTCCAGCCGCTCGCCGCCGTGCACCTTGCTGCGAACATCGGACACACGACCATCGACCCGGATACGCCCCTCGCGCAGCCATGCTTGCAAGCGGCTGCGCGAATATTGGGGAAACAGACGCGCCAGCGCCTGATCCAGCCGCAACCCGGCGCTCTCTGGCGGAATCACACCCGCCGTCGGTCGTGCGATCAGACCCTCCCCGGCCCTTCGCTCGGAAATTCCTCCCGCATCCGTCGGGCTATGGCTATAATTCGTCGATTTATTCAAGCGAGTGCTTTCGATGACATTCACACTTGGAAGTGTAACGGGAAAGTTGGCCCGGCATACCGCGTTGATCGCCGCCCTGGCCCTGACCGGGTGCGGCAGTATGTCCAAAGATGAAACGGCTGACTGGGACGCCAACAAGCTTTATTCCGAAGCCAAGTCCCTGATGGCCAAAAAGGACTACGATCCGGCGATCAAGATGTTCGAGAAGCTCGAAGCGCGTTACCCCTATGGTCGCTATGCCCAACAGGCGCAACTCGACACGGCTTACGCCTACTACAAATCGGGAGAACCGGACCTGGCGATCCTCTCGGCCGACCGATTCATCAAACTGCATCCCAATCACAGCGACGTCGACTACGCCTACTACCTGAAAGGGCTGGCCAATTTCAACGAAGACCTCGGCGTTCTGGGCGGTGTGGTCAACAAGGACCTGACGCAGCGAGACCCGCGCGCCGCACTCGAAGCGTTCGAGGCTTTCCGTGAGCTCATCGAACGCTTCCCGAACAGCAAATACGTTGCCGATTCCCGGATGCGCATGCAATACCTGGTCAACACGCTCGCCGCCCACGAAATCCATGTCGCACGCTACTACTACAGGCGCGGCGCTTACGTCGCCGCCGTCAATCGCTGTCAGTCCGTCATCGCGCGATACCCGAACGCCCCGTCCCACGAAGAAGCCCTGTTCCTGCTGGTAGCCAGTTACGACAGGCTCAAACTCGACACCCTGCGCGACGACGCCGAGCGCGTGCTGCGCCAGAACTTTCCCAACAGCAAGTACTTCTCGAAGGGCACGGGGGAGTGGTGGAAACGCTGGGACTGAGGGAAGGAAAAACCAGGAACGGAGTCCGCAACCCTGCGATCCGGTTCGAGTCGCCCTGCCACCCACGATAAGGACGGCGTCCGATCTGCGCTCACCCCTTGGCGATAACGAACTTGACGATGGCAAGCGCGATGTTGTCGCCGCTGCCGTGGGAGCGTCCGCGAGCCAGATCGAGCAGACGCTGCGCCGCATCGCTGGCGGACAGGCTGGCCAGCGTATCGGCCAGTTCCTCGTCGGAGAAGTAATTCCACAGGCCGTCAGAACAAAGCAGGAAGTGATCTCCGGCCACCACGCTGTCGCAACCGCCCTGCTCGGCCATCGGCGTGCGATCTCCGCCCAGACAGGAAACCAGCACGTTGCGCTGCGGATGGTGAAGAGCCTCTTCCGCTGTCAATTTTCCACGGCGTTGCAACTCCCCGACCAACGAATGATCCCGCGTGCGCAGTATCATCCTGCGGTTGCGAAAATGGTAGAGGCGTGAATCGCCGCAATGCACCCAGTACGCCCGCCCCCGGTAGAGCATGAACACCACGATCGTGCTGTGCGGGTCCTGCTCGCTGGTAAACCGGCTCAGGCGAATGGATGAATGCGCATCCTGAACCACCGAGTTCAACAATTGCCACGGTTGTTCGGTAGCCGGAGAAAAGGCTTCGAGACCCTGCTGGGCCGCGAGGATGATCTGCTCGGCAGCCATCGCGCCACCGCTATGCCCGCCCATCCCATCGGCCAGCGCGACGAGCAACGCGCCGGGATGCGACGGATGGGCCAGTATCGCAACACGATCCTGTTGTTCCTTACGGTCGCCGGTATGGCGGGCAACGCTGGTTTCGACGGAAACGCGCATGAGAAAAAGACAAGGCAACTCGAGAGATACCGATAATAACAATCGCGAACAGCGCGGTATAGCGTGATATTTCGCAACCTGTATACACGTTGCTCTTTTCGCATCACGGTTTACTTGACCTTCCCCCGCTTCTCTTCTAGAATAGAGGGTTCATCAAAACTGGAGTAACACCATGTACGCGGTGATAAAAACCGGAGGCAAGCAGTATCGCGTTGCCGCTGGCGAAAAGATCAAGGTAGAACAGATACCGGCCGACGTGGGTTCCCAAATCACTCTCGACCAGGTTCTGATGGTCGGTGAAGGCGAGTCGGTCAAGATCGGCACGCCCGTGGTTGCCGGGGCCACCGTCACAGCGTCCGTGCTCTCGCACGGTCGCCACGACAAGGTCAGGATTTTCAAGATGCGTCGGCGCAAGCACTACCAGAAGCACCAGGGGCATCGCCAGAACTACACCGAAATTCGCATCGAAGCGATTTCGGCCTGAGAGCGGAGGCTACTCGACATGGCTCACAAAAAAGCAGGCGGCAGTTCGCGCAACGGTCGCGACTCGCAATCGAAACGCCTCGGCGTCAAACGCTACGGCGGCCAACTCGTCGCTGCGGGCAACATCCTCGTCCGTCAGCGCGGAACCCAGTTCCATCCGGGCGAGCACGTCGGCATCGGCAAGGATCACACCCTGTTTGCGCTCGTTGACGGCACGGTCAAATTCCAGATCAAGGGGCCGAGAAATCGCCGCACCGTCATGATCGTCCCTATGGAGGCCAGCGCGGCCTGATGAGATTGCATGCGTCGGTATCTGTCTAGAGGTAGAATTTTTTGCCTCTACTTTGTTTTTTTGCTCGCGCTGTGTAAACTCAAACAAAAAAAACGCTCCAAGCCCTGTCCTTCGAGATGGGGCTTTTCTTTTTATCTTTCGCGCATCACCCGGAACCCGGAATCTCGCCATGAAATTCTTTGACGAAGCTCGCATCGAAGTCATCGCCGGCAAGGGCGGCGACGGCGCAGCCACGTTCCGGCGCGAAAAATACGTCCCGCGTGGCGGCCCCAGCGGCGGCGACGGCGGCCATGGCGGCAGTGTGCTTGCCATTGCCGACCGCAACATCAACACGCTGATCGATTACCGCTACGCCCGCATCTTCCGCGCCCAACGCGGCGAGAACGGCGGCAGCCGGGACTGCTATGGCCGGGGTGGCGAAGACATCCTCCTGCGATTTCCGGTGGGAACCGTCATCCGCGACGGCGACACCGGCGAACAACTCGCCGATCTCGATGAAGACGGCAAGCAGGCGTTGCTCGTCAGCGGCGGACGCGGCGGGCTGGGCAACATCCACTTCAAGTCGAGCACGAACCGCGCCCCGCGCCAGCGCACCCTGGGGCATGAAGGCGAGCGGCGCAATCTTCAACTCGAGCTCAAGGTGCTGGCCGATGTCGGCCTTGCCGGACTGCCCAATGCCGGAAAATCCACCCTCATCCGCGCCGTTTCCGCCGCCCGCCCCAAGGTGGCCGATTACCCGTTTACCACGCTCGCGCCCAACCTCGGCGTAGTACGCACCACCGAGCAGCGCAGCTTCGTGATTGCCGACATTCCCGGCCTGATCGAAGGCGCAGCCGAGGGCGCGGGTCTCGGACACCGATTCCTGCGTCACCTGCAACGCACTCATCTGCTGCTGCACCTGGTCGACCTCGCGCCCTTCGACACGGAAACCGACCCAGTGCGCGATGCCCGCACCATCGTCGAGGAACTGCGCAAGTACGACGAAGCCCTGTACGCCAAGCCGCGCTGGCTCGTGCTCAACAAGCTCGATCTCGTCCCTTTGGATGAGCGCGCCGTCCGTGTCCAGGCGTTTCTCGATGCCTTCGGCCCGGTCGAGCGCCATTTCGAGGTTTCCGCCATCGACGGCGAAGGCTGCGAGAAGCTGATTTTCGCCATTCAGGATTTTCTCGACGACGCGCGCGCCAACGAAGAAGCTGCCAGGACGCCTATCGACGACGAAGAAACCATCAACGAGTCGCAGAACTTCCCCTGATGAACATGAGAACGCGCATCCTCGAAGCCCGTCGGCTGGTCGTCAAGATCGGTTCCGCACTCGTCACCAACAACGGCGCGGGGCTCGACCATGCCGCGCTCGACGACTGGGCGCGTCAGATCGCCCTCCTGCGGCAAGGAGGACGCGAAATCGCCCTGGTATCCTCCGGCGCCATCGCCGAAGGCATGCAACGCCTGGGCTGGAAAAAACGGCCCAGCGAAATGCACAGCCTTCAGGCTGCGGCGGCCATCGGTCAGATGGGGCTGGTTGAAGCCTACGAAAAAACCTTCTCGCGTCACGGTCTCGCAACCGCGCAAATCCTGCTCACCCATGACGATCTTTCCGACCGGCAGCGTTACCTCAATGCGCGCTCGACGCTCGTCGCGCTGCTCGAACTGGGCGCGATCCCGATCATCAACGAAAACGACACCGTCGTCACCGAAGAAATCCGGTTCGGCGACAACGACACCCTCGGCGCGCTGGTCGCCAATCTCATCGAGGCCGACGGTCTCATCATTCTCACTGATCAGAAAGGGCTTTATACCGCCGACCCCCGCCGCGATCCCAGCGCCGAACTGATCGAAGAAGGCTCCGCCGAAGATCCCCGCTTCGAAGGCATGGCGGGCGGGGCCGCCAGCAGTCTCAGCAAGGGCGGCATGCTCACCAAGGTGCTGGCCGCGCGGCGCGCGGCGCGCGGCGGCACGCACACCTGCATCGCCAGCGGGCATGAACCGGATGTCCTCCTGCGGCTCGCTCGCGGCGAGCGTATCGGAACCCTGCTTCACGCCAGCAGCTCACGGCTGGCCGCGCGCAAGCAGTGGCTCGCCAACCACCTGCAACTGGCCGGCGCGCTCGTCATCGACGCGGGCGCAGCCAAGGCCTTGCACGAAGGCCGCAGCCTGCTCCCGGTGGGCGTGCTCGAAGTCAAGGGAGATTTCAGGCGCGGCGAAGCCGTTGCCTGCCTCGACGAAGCCGGGGAAGAGATCGCCCGTGGTCTCGTCAACTACGGCGCAAGCGAATGCCGCCGCATTCTGCGCAAATCCAGCGCCGACATCGAATCCATCCTGGGCTACGTCGACACGCCCGAGGTGATCCACCGGGATAACCTGGTCGTGCGCGCGGCGAGCTGAAGCGTATCGAGGAATCCCCGCCTTTTACATTTATGGTGGGGCGACTCGGTAGGGGCGCGATTTATCGCGCCCAATGACGGCGAACATGACAGCAAATACCGTAATTCGGATGTAACCAACCAGGGCGCGATAAATCGCGCCCCTACGTCATCCTTATTTACATCGCCGCTCGGGTACGCCGCCTACGTGTAACCGCGCCCACAATGCCAAGCCCTGCCAGCAACATGGCCCAGGTTTCGGGTTCGGGGATGGCGTTGAGATTGTAGGTAAGAGAGATAGCGACAATGTCGCGGTCATCCGCCCAACTGATCCAGAAATTATTTTCCCCAGGAAACACTTCGACCGAAACACCTGGGGAAACAGGTTGGCCGGGCGCGAAAAACTGGGCGAAAACCTGTGCCAATGACACGCCTTCAGTTTCCCCTGCGTAGTAGACGAATGAATTTTCGAAGTCGAAAATACCGAATGTAGAAAGCGGAAGGGTTGAATATGTCACGGCCCTGAGCTCATCCCGATCGAACGGATCGTATGAATAAGAGCCTTCTGCTACGTTTTCATAGTTATACCAAGCGCTACCATCCGATCCTGATATATAAATCCAGAAAAAAGAAGAATCAATGGCATATTGTTCTCTCTCAAACCAAGGGTCGCCACTGGGATATATCGTGTAGTAATAGGCTTGATGCGCAATGGCAGCGCCCGGATTGGAAGAATACGGGTTGTTGGGATCCATGTATGCGCTGAGGAAGTGCACATTCAGGCCGGGATGTTCCGGCAACGGATGCCCTACTCCCAGCGTTGCAAAACTCGGTTGCGGGGAAGCGGAATCCGGATTGAGCCTGTCATCGGAAAATGTAAAATACCCGTCTTCAGCGGGGACACCAAACAAGGTGTCGGCAAACGCCGGGGCGCTACCCGAAACGGACGCAACGGAAAGCGCCAAAGTGGCGGTGAACAGTGACAGCTTCATGGTCTGGTTCCCTCCGAACAGTTTTGTTTTTGGTCGATCGCCCCTAAAGCTTTGAAATATAAGCAAAAATCATGCCGTAATCATAACATGTTGTTTTGATTGGACTGATCACAAGCAGCCGAAGTTGGTTGTAAAAATTCTCGACACTTATACGATGAACACCCGAAAATTCTCTCTTCAGTCAATGGCTTCCCGCTTGTTTGCAAGGCAGGATATGTGAACAGTCGGCATCATCCTGAATGCTCGTTCTCGATCAACCGGCAGCCAGGGCAAAAGTACGTCGCTCCTGAGCATGAGGATGTTCTGGGGCATGGCGATGTGTGGACATGGGTCGCCCTGGTGCCTGAACCTGTGACGAAAATGCGCGGCACATACAAGAAGCGTGCTCGGTTGCCAGAAACTTCAAAGTGAGACACTACCCGGCTGATGCAAAAGAAGCGGTAAATACAGGCAAGTGTTATAGTAGCCGATGTGTGTGATTCTGCTCGACGGAATGAGGTTGCACGATTTTCGACCAGAGAGTAGTTCTACAACAGAGTATCTCCGACGCGAGACACATCTATCTCACTACGGTGCCGTCAGAGTGTATCCGGCTTAACTATGAAAGGAGGAAAAAATGAAATACCTGTATATCGCTCTTGCATTAACTGTTTTGATTAGTGGTTGCATAACCACAGAGTCTCAAGCTGATGGCTCAACCAAGGTGTCGCTGTCACCACCGTCATTATTCAAACGTGATCAGGACACGGAAGCGGGCACGACAACTGCCCAGACCGCTCCTGTTCCAGCAAAGCCAACAGTACCTTCGATCAACGAAACCAAGTTGGCAGGTTTATTTACAAAACATCCCTACGATGGCACGACCAAAACCCATTTCCCACGAGTAGCCGTTACTGTCCACGAGTGGTCAGGTAGTTGCTGGGTGGCTTCGGCCAAACTCTGGTGGAACCGTACCAAGTCCGAGTCTATCCCACCGTTCTCGGTATGTGCAGAAGGGTCGCTGAATTTCCACGTTAACAACGCAGCCGGGTTGCATCACTTCATAGCGCAATCGGAGTATTCCGAGCACAGTGGCAATGTTCGCACTACTGGTCCCAAGCCGCCCATGATGGCCATCCCACAACATATGCCAAATGATTCTAACGATTTCATCATGAAACTGGTCGTCGCTACAGGCTGGCAGCCGGGCGCGCCAACAAACATGTGGATCGTTGACTTCAAACCCAAGTAGTCCTCTCTCCCGCGTGCAGGAGAGAGCGTCGTTGCGAGCGAAGCAATCCTTTTTGCCTCTTTTTTCTGGATTGCTTCGTTGCTTGCGCTCATCATAATGACGACAGCCGATGTAGCTTCAAATAAGACACCACCGGACATCCGCATAAATTGAGGAGTTACGGAATCTGTCTTATACTTGCGATTTTCTGCTGCTATATTCTGCCGCCTCCTGAGGGGGGCTTTCGTGGCGAAAAATTCGACATCGAAGGCGAGAATGAAGGCTGAAAGAGGTCAGACGCACCGAGTCTCGCGTTTCCCATCAATACTATCCTCGGAGCATTTCTTACGTGGAGTTTCTGCAACAAAACCTGCTTTGGGCCGTTCTGGCTGTCGTTTCCGGCACCTGGTTGCTCATTGAATTCATCCGCCAGCATGCCGACAAGAGCCTGCTCACGCCCGTCGAGGCCACTTTGCTCATCAACCGCGAGGACGCGCTCGCGGTCGACGTGCGCGGAGAGACTGATTACGAAAAGGGCCATCTACCCAATGCCCGCAACCTGCCGGCTACCGATCTCGAACGTCGCAGCACGGAACTCGAAAAATTCCGCGCTCGCCCGCTCATCCTTTACTGCAACAGCGGATCGACCGCTGCCAAGGGCATTTCCACCTTGAAGAAAGCGGGATTCGAGAAACTCTACTGCCTGCGCGGAGGGTTGTACGAGTGGGAAAAAGCCGGATATCCCATTGCCCGCAAAAAGAAAAAATGACCGAGACCGCCGCCATGCCCATGCCGCCCGTGAAGATGTATACGACGGCTGTCTGCCCGTTCTGCAAACAGGCCGAACAGCTTTTGCGCGCGCGTGGCGTGACGGAGATCGAAAAAATCCGGATCGATCTCGACGCTGAGCGTCGTGACGAGATGATGCGGATCACCAAGCGCCGCACGGTTCCCCAGATCTTTATCGGCAACCACCATGTCGGTGGTTACGAAGATCTCCATGCCCTCGACAACGAAGGACGTTTGACCGCCCTGCTGAGCGGGCAAGACGACTGAATTCGCCCTGCCCTTCCTTTTTTCATCCCGTTCCACCAACCATAGGACATCAACATGACCGACAATGCCGCCGACAATCCGCCCGTCTTTGCAATCGAAAAAATCTACGTCAAGGATCTTTCGCTCGAAGTCCCCAACGCGCCGCAAATCTTCCTCGTTCGCGAAGCCCCGCAAGTCAATGTTCAACTCCGCACAGAAGGCGGCCCTATCGATAACGGTATCTTCGAGGTCAGGCTCACCATCACCGTCGAGGCCAGCCTGAGCGAAGACCGTTCCCTTTTCCTGGTCGAAATCACCCAGGCGGGCATTTTCCGCATCCAGAATGCGCCCGAAGAGGAACTTGAACTGATACTGGGCATCGGTTGTCCGAATATCATCTTCCCCTACGCGCGTGAAACGATCTCGGACGCCGTCACCCGCGCCGGCTTCCAGCCCGTGTTGCTCGCCCCGGTTAACTTTGAAGCACTTTTCCAGCAATCGCGCCAGAACGCCGGCATCAATCCGGACACACCAATGCAGTAGTTCGCGCCGCAATCAACAAGGAGGAAACTCCATGATCCGCCCCATCATCCTTGCCGCCGGACTGGCCTTGCTGGCCGGTTCGGCCCAGGCTCTCGACTACGCTTCCGTCACCCGGAACGCGATCCTCTTCGAGACTTCTTCGCTGCAAGCTCGCAAGCTCGCCATCATCCGCCCCGGCACGCCGGTGGAAGTGGTGGTGACGAGTCCCGACCTGCAATGGGTGAAAGTGCGCGATCCTTCCGGCGTCCTGTCGTGGATCGAAGGCAACGCCCTCGGCAAGCAGCGCACCGTGCTCGTCACCGCTGAACAGGTGGCGGTGCGGCGCGAACCGAACGAGCGTTCTCCGGTGGTGTTCGAGGTCGTCCGCGATGTGGTGCTCGAACTCGTTTCCACCGACCCGAGCGGATGGGTCAGGGTGCAACACGCCAGTGGCAGCGGCGGCTTTCTGCGTTCTACCGAGGTATGGGGGCTTTGAAGCAACCGTCGCTACGGATCGCCGTTTTCGGTGCGGGCGCATGGGGCACGGCGCTGGCGCAGGCGTTTTCTGCCGTCCATGAAGTCTGCCTGTGGGGACGCGAGGTCGACAACATCGAGACGATGCGCCTCGACCGGGAAAACAGGCTTTTCCTGCCGGGCATCGCCTTGCGGCCCGAACTGGGATTCAGCGCCGATTTCACACAGACCGCCCAGGGCGCGGACTTGCATCTCATCGTGACTCCGCTGGCCGGATTGCGCGAAACTGCGCGCGCCCTGGCAAGCCTTCAGCAGTCCTCCCCTGCCACTACACCGCTCATTTGGGCCTGCAAAGGGCTGGAGGCAGGTAGCGGCAAACTGCCGCACGAGATCGTTGCCGAGGAAATGGGCAAGGATGCTGTCTGCGGCGTGCTCACCGGCCCCACTTTCGCCGCCGAGATTGCGCGCGGGCTGCCCGCAGCCGCCACTCTGGCCTCGAACGATGCCGGTTTCGCCACCGACTGGGCACACAAACTGCATCAGCCAAAATTCAGAATCTATATGAACGACGATGTCATCGGCTGCGAGGTCGGCGGCGCGCTCAAGAACGTCATCGCCATCGCTGCCGGAGTGGCCGACGGCATGGGTTTCGGCCTCAATGCGCGGGCCGCGATCATTACCCGTGGGCTGGCCGAAATCGCCCGGCTTGCAAGGGCGCTGGGCGGACGCTCCGAAACTCTGATGGGGCTGGCCGGCATGGGGGATCTCATTCTCACCAGCACCGGCGACCTTTCCCGCAATCGTCAGGTCGGGCTGGCGCTTGCCGCCGGAAAAACCCTCTCCGACATTCTGGCCGAACTCGGCCATGTGGCCGAGGGCGTTCCCACCGCGCGCGAAGTCGTTCAACTCAGCCGCAGACTCGGCGTGGATATGCCTGTCTGTAACGGCGTTGACACCCTGCTTCATGACAATGTCAACGTCCACGACGCGGTAAAGCAACTGCTGGCGCGCAATCCAAAGCAGGAATGGGGGCCATACTGAGCGCCGCGCCTCACTCCGCTCCCGCAAACCCGTTCTGCCGCCAACCCTCGTACACCACCAGCGCCACCGCGTTCGACAGGTTGATGCTGCGGTTGCCGGGGCGCATCGGGATACGCAGCCGCCGCGAGGCTGGCAGTTCTTCCAGTATCGCTTCCGGTAGCCCTCGGGTTTCAGGGCCGAAGAGCAATACGTCGCCCTCGGCGTAAGTGACGCGATCGTAACGCTCCCTGCCGCGCGTACTCAGCGCGAACATCCTTCGTCCTACGAATCGCGCCCGACACGCGGCCCAGTCCGGGTACACGGTGACATGGGCAAGATCGTGGTAATCCAGCCCCGCGCGTCGTAACTGGCGATCGGATAGATCGAAGCCAAGCGGTGCCACGAGATGAAGCCGCGCCCCGCCATTGGCGGTGAGACGGATGACATTGCCGGTGTTGGGCGGTATCTCCGGCTCGAAAAGGATGATGTCGAACATTGCCGGATTCTACCGGGTACGGTCTTCCCAATCCGTCACTGAAGCCGCATGATCGAGACGCTACATGACTGCAAAGAGTGCTATCATTGAATCATGAAATCAAGGCACCTGAAAACCCTCCGCGAAGTGTTCGACAGGCCAACGCGTTCAAACATCGTTTTCTCTGAGATGGAGACGCTTGTTCTTGCCTTGGGCGGAAATGTGGTTGAGCGTGAAGGGGCACGCATCAAAATCGTCATCAAGGGCGCTGTTTGGCGGGCACACAGACCACACCCCGGCAAAGAGGCAAAAAAGTATCAGGTGGAAGAATTCAGGGAGCTACTTGAGTTTATTGGCGTTACGCCACAAACCGCAGGAGAACGTGAATGAACGTCAGCACAATCGAATACAAGGGCTACGTGGCGCGCGTCACGTTTGATTCACGCGACGATATT
>WRNU01000057.1 GCA_009776435.1 Betaproteobacteria bacterium
GCCGGTCGGGTCATCGTCGAGGTGGGTTTTGCCCCGCTCAAGCCTGCGGAATTCGTGATTGTCCGTATCCAGCAAAAAGTCGCTCAACAATAAGGGAGAGTTCTCATGCCTGCGCCAATGTTTTCCGTCAATGCCGAACGTTACGATCCGTATCGGACATTCAAATTCCAGGTACTGATCGACGGCAAGCCGGTTGCCGGTCTAAGCAAGATGACGGCTCTGAAGAAAAGCACCGAGTCTGTCGTCTGGCGCTCTGCGGGCGACCCAAGCCATGAGCGCCAGTTGCCGGGAGGCACAAAGTACGAACCCATCACGCTGGAACAAGGGCTGACGCACGATCCCGTATTCGAGGAATGGGCCAATCTGGTCAATAACATCGAGGGCGACGCGAAGATGTCGCTGAAGGACTTTCGCAAGAACATCATAATCAACGTCTTGAATCTTCAAGGGAAAGTTGTGATTTCTTACAAGGTTTTCCGCGCCTGGGTTTCGGAGTTTCAGGCCCTGCCGGACTTTGACGCGGGCTCGATGAGTACGGTCGGCATCCAGACTCTCCAACTGCAACACGAGGGCTGGCAGCGCGACACGGAAGTGGAAGAACCCGAAGAAGACTGATTCTGAGTTCCCATGCAAACTGGCATCCCTGTAACGCTGCCGGGGGGCTTGCTTGTGGATGGCCGCCGTCGGTGCGACGCAGTATTGCGTCCCATCGACGGCTGGCTGGAAGAGCGAGTCAGTACGGCAATGACCGACGGGTCGAACCTCCCGGCCGTTGTCAGCAATATTCTGGGCGCGGCGCTGCTGAGCCTCGGCGGCAAGGCTGCCGCGCCGGAACAGGCGGCAACGCTGGCAATTGCGGATCGGCAGTGGCTGATGCTCAGTCTTGCGCACGCGCTGCAAGGGGGCGGCTACTGGTTGAAGAGCCATTGCGGCGATTGCGGCCAGCCCTTCGATCTGTATCTCGATCCCAGGCAATTGCCGGTAAAGGCCGCAGGAGAGGGTTTTCCGTTCGTCGAACTGGATCTGGGTGAGGACAGGCTGCGGCTACGGCTGCCCAACGGCGCGGATCAGGAGCGTATTGCGGGGCTCGATGGGGATGAGGCGGCCACGCTGTTGCTGTCCGCCTGTCTGCTGTCGGTCAACGGCAAAGCGGTTCCTGCGGGTTACGCCGACAGGCTCGACGCCGATGCCTTGCAGAGAATCGAGGAGGCGCTCGACGAGGTCTCGCCGTATGTGGGCACGGTGCTTGCCACGGCCTGCCCGGAGTGCGGGCAGCCGCAGCAGGTGGAGATCGACCCGTATTCCGCCGTGAGGCACGAAACCCTGTTCCAGGAAGTGCACATGCTGGCAAGCGCGTACCACTGGAGCGAGCGGGAGATTCTTTCCCTGTCCCGCGAGCGCAGACGGCTTTATCTGAGGTTGATCGAACGTGGCAGGAATGTCGTTACGTAGTCGCGCAGGATGATGTTTTTGATTGAACGTCGGCAGGCGCGGCCTGCCGGGTTTCGAGCAGTGCTCGATGGATGAGGCAAATGAGCTTTTTTCAGGGTTTTATCAGTGACGGAAATCGCAACAGGCAAAGTCTCGGACGGCCCGTGGAGCGCGTGGCAGAGAATCCGGTCGAACTGATGTCGGCAGAACCCGTCGACACGCCGGATGCGTTTGCCACGTCGTTGCGCCTCGAAACGCCGACGCCCGGCATCCAGACGCTGTCTGACGCTACGCCCGATGTCGCCGCGCCGCCTGTCTCGAAACATGATGAGCAGGTCATTTCGAAATCCGAACCTGTTCCACGAAAAGCAACGCTCGAACGTGTAGGTTGGGGTGAGCATCGTGAACCCCAACGTGTGGGCGAAGCATTTGAGCAAAAAACAGATTCCGCGCATACCGAACGCCCAACGTTGGGGTTCGCAAGCTCATCCCAACCTACACAGGCTACGCATACCGAACCCGAAGCACGTGTAGGTTGGGATGAGCATCGCAAACCCCAACGTGTGGACGGAGCATTCGAGCAAAAAACTGATTCTGCGCATACCGAACGCCCAACGTTGGGGTTCGCAAGCTCACCCCAACCTACACAGGCTACGCATACCGAACCCGAAGCACGCGTAGGTTGGGGTGAGCATCGCGAACCCCAACGTGTGAGCGGAGCATTCGAGCAAAAAACTGATTCTGCGCATACCGAACGCCCAATGTTGGGGTTCGCAAGCTCACCCCAACCTACACAGCACCCGCAGGCAAGCCCGAATCCGCCCGTCGATGCGTCGTTGGAGCACGGGCCGGACGCAATCCCCGCCCTCCCCCGTCACGGATTGACAAAAACCCAGGCGGCAATGACACGGGAAGCCGTCGCGCAGCAGAGCGACGCAACGATTACAGCCGCCTCGATCCGGCAGGCCAAAGAGGCGCTTGGATTGTTTTCGGCCGACGCCCCCTCTCCTCCCTCACCAACGCGCGAGAAAAGAGAACCCCAGGTCCAAATCGGAACGATTGAAGTCATTGTCGAATCGACGCCGGTCGTGCAACGGAGTTCTTCACAAAACACTGGATTTACACGAGATCCAGGTCGTTATTACCAGCGGAGGCTCTGAACGATGTCTCTCAAATTACTTGCGAAAGCTGTCCAGTCTCTGTTGCAAGAAGCATTGAAAAAGGCAGACTCTTCTCTTAATGATCTGACTCAGATAGTGATCGGCTCACCGCACGAGACCGCAAAGCAGCAGGAGGACAACGCGGCGTCGGGAGACGAAAATTATTTGAGTGTTTTCTTCTACCGGATAGGCTACAGCGCCTTCTCGACGGATACGACATCGAAAGATCCCCTTTACCTGAATGCGTTTTGTTTGATTTCCGCGCTGTGTGGGCGTTCAGGCGACATCATGTCGGGCGACACGGAACTGAAACTGATCGGGGTCGTTCTGGATTACTTTCACCGCCATCCCATCCTGAAACTGGATTCGGATGGCGATGTTGTCAAGAATGGCAAGGTTGTCAAGAACGGTAACGTGGTGGATGGCGTCGCGGTCGCGCACCTGCAAGTCGTGCCAACGCCGTTCTCATTGGAAGACATCAATCATCTGTGGGCGACACAGAGCCAGACGCCCTACCGACTGTCGTTGGGCTACGAGTTTGCGTTGCTGCCGCTTCCGCTGGCCTCTCGCCCCGGCCCCGGCCCCAGAGTGAGCAGCGTTTCTCTGGAAGCCAGGTCGACGGAAAAGTTGAGCAAAGAATTGCTCGACGAAATAGAAGAGGTAACGGGAACAAGACCCGAACATGTCAAAAGAGAAAGCAGTTTCACACCGCAGGTACCCTTCGTTCAGATCGATACGGAACGTCCCGACTGGTCGCCACATATATGCTTTTTGGATGAAACAGGGGCTCCAACCTATACTCTGACAGAGTTTCCGGTAAGCACTACGTCGGTATCCCTGATCGTATTGGGCGACCCGGAAACCGAAGTGAATCTTGTCTGGGAAGTCTTGGAAGCCGAGGAAGCCTCGGAAGTCCTGGATCACGCTACACGAAGCTGGAAAACGGGGCTGGATGGAGGAAGCAGTCAGCCGAAAGCTTCTTCATTGCCGGAAGATACGGGCTCGTTGAGTGCGTTGGCAGTTTCAATAGATCTGCCCAAGCTTGGCCATAAAGGACAAGCTTTGTTGCGCGCGACCCGATCGTTAAATAGAGAAGGGGGATCGCCGCTGACGCTGACCAGCAATCCCGTGCTGATTACGGTAGAGCTCGGCCCATGAACGCCACGACCGCCACCGCGATGGCCTGTGAATGGGCGAGGATAGACAGGTTGGCAAACTGTCTGGCCGAGTCGCGGCGTGGTCAATCCGTTGACGAAAAGAAAATCGAGGAACTGGCCCGGATACAGCAACAGGTCGACGCCGCGCGCGACAACGGCGTCTGGCGCGGCATGGCGTCGCGCTATGGGCTGGAGCCGCTGGATAGCGACGTGCTGGCCTTCACGCTGGCGCCGGACGCCGAACCGCGTCTCGGCTGGACGTTCCAGATGTTGCAGTCCGGCACTTCCGTGCATCCCAGCGCGGCGTTGATCGGTGAGATGTTGGGGCTGGATCAACACGCCATCAGCGTCCTTCACCAACGCCTCGACGGACGAGCGCCCCTGGCGCGGCACGGTCTGATCGAGGGCATCAACGGCGACATCTACGCGCCTCTGCGCGCAACTTCCAAGGCGCGTTCCGAACTGCTGGGCTGGAAAGCCGCCCGGACTGCGCCGAAAGGCGCAATCGAAATGCCCGTGACCGCCACGATGGAAGACCTGATATTGCCGGAAAAGTGCCTCCAGGCCCTGCGCGAATACCTGATGTGGATTCGTTGCCACGACGTGGTCGTCGGCCAGTGGGGCGCAAAGATCTGGGGCGGGCCGGTGGCTCTGTTCAGCGGCCCGTCCGGCACGGGCAAGAGCTACGCGGCCGAGGCGCTTGCGCATGCGCTGGACTGGCCGCTTTACCGCGTCGACCTGGGTTTGCTGGTCAGCAAATACATCGGCGAGACCGAAAAGAATCTCAACATGTTGTTCGACAGCACGCATGGCGAGCCCATGGTACTGCTGTTCGACGAAGCCGACGCCCTGTTCGGCAAGCGCGGAGAAGTCAAGGAAGCGCGGGATCGCTACGCCAACATGGAAGTCAGCCACCTGCTGGCGCGCATGGAACGCCACCAGGGCCCCTGCATCCTGACCACCAACCTGCGGGACGCCATCGACTCGGCCTTTGCGAGGCGTTTTCAGGTCGTCGTCGATTTTCCGAGACCGGACGCGGACGCCCGCGCCCGGATCTGGAAGCAACACATCCCGCCCAAAGCGCCGCTGGCGCCGGAAGTCGATCATCGAATGCTGGGCGACGCCGTCGTCCTGACGGGCGGACAGATACGCAATGCCGCGCTGCACGCAGCCTACCTCGCCGCCGGTGAAGAGGGCGAAGTCGACCTCGCGAGAATCGCGCGCGCCGTTTGGGCCGAACTCGGCAAAGACGGCCGGGAGCGCATCAAGCGAAACCTGGGCAGCCTGATGAATCATTTGCCGGAGGATGCATGACGATCAAAGTCGACAATTTGAGTTTGCGCCTG
The DNA here is from genome assembly GCA_009776435.1 of Betaproteobacteria bacterium. Lineage (GTDB taxonomy): Bacteria > Pseudomonadota > Gammaproteobacteria > Burkholderiales > Rhodocyclaceae > WRNU01. The sequence goes on from WRNU01000057.1 coordinate 5,095, forward strand.
CCCCAGGGGTTCGAATCGCGAGCAAGCGCGATTTCGCAGCAAATCGGCACGGAGCTAGGCCGCCAACAATGGAACAATGACATTAACATCGACAGACTGCAATTGCCGCCCGTCTCCGTTTCCGGGAATGAAGGAGACGGCGCCATTGCGCAAAAGGTGGTTGCCGCAATTCTGCGAGGAATCGAAGGGAGGCAAAATTGAATCCAAAGTTTAAGGAGACTGCCTACTCCGTCTTCAGGGTCACGCGTGGAACGATATTCGAGTACGGTCTCACCAGCGGATTGCTGATGCTTGACTTCGAGTTCAACCCTTCCAGCATTACACGCACACGCACTGTCTCAACCAAGATGGGCGGTTTGCCTGGAATGCGTGGCGGCTACGATTTCCAGACGCCTTCGGAAGCCCTGCGGGCAGTGCAAGGCATCAGTGTGCAGCCGGAAACCCTCAACTTCAAGATCCTGATCGACGCTACCGACCGCATGAATGCCGGTGATAAGATCGCCAGCGCCGTAGGCATACAGCCCGAGCTCGACGTGCTCCGCTCCATGATGGAGCCGAAATCGCAACAGCCTCCGGGCGCAGCGGTGCTCTCTGCGCTGGGCGCAAACAACGAAAAAAGCTTTCCGCAATACCAGGCGCTCTCTGTACTGATATTCAAGTGGGGCGTACACATATTGCCTGTTTTCATGACCAGGGCGCAGATCGAGACTAAACAATTTCTACCGACGCTGATTCCCTATCGCGCAGAGGTGTCGTTGGATCTGCAAGTCATCGAAAGCGAGAATCCTTTCTATATCACGGAAGCCATACGCCGCTCTGCGTCGATGGCGGCCAACGCCTTATTTAATGTGGTTCCGAACTCTTTTCCCCGTCTGTGAGGAGTAACAAATGTCCAGACAGTCTCGCTACAAGGATTCGAGTTATTTTGCGGCAGAGCCGGGGCTCCCCGTCCCGTTTCCCGGCATTCGTCCACGGGATATCGGCTCGGCCACCGGCATTGTCGAATACGAGCTCAAACAATGGGATCGCATCGACACCCTCTCGTTCAATTACTACAACGACAGCGACTTGTGGTGGCGCATCCTGGACGCGAATCCCGAAGTCCTGTGCGCCGTCGATCTTTTCATCGAACCGGAAGCGGGTCGCGAGCGGGAAGCTGCCGGGAAAACACTCCTGATACCGGGTGCCAGCGAGTAAGCCATGTTCGGAATAAGTGGAAAACAGCGGCAGCCTGCCAGATGCATCATCAAGATAAATGGTGATGAAATTGCCAAGTTCTATCGCTACCTGGAGCAGGTGAGCGTCGAGACCAGCCGGAAGAACGCGGCGATCTGTACCCTGACCTTCGCCTCCGTGCGCGATGAAAAAGGCGAGTGGAACATCCAGGATTCCGGCCTGTTCGAGCCGTGGAACAGGATCACCATAGAAGCGGATTTTGGCAGTAAAAAAGAAGAAATTATGCGCGGTTTCATACGGGATGTCAAGGCGGACTATCCTAATGACATGAACGCGAGCGTCAGGGTCACAGGCCAGGACGAAACCATTCTACTCGACCGAAAACATATTAAATTATCATATAAGGAGGACGATGGGCCATATACGGACATGGAACTGGTCAAGGAGCTTTTGAGAGACCATTGGGAGGGCAGCCCCCAGGGGAAAGCCAGCAAGATGAAAATCGTACCGGACAAGATCGGGGCGGGCATGCCCTTCACCGCTCTTCAGTTCGACGGCAGACCGATACACCTCATCAAAGACCGGGCCACGCTCAATGGCTACGAATTTTATATCCGCAAAGGCGAGCCCTACTTTGGAGAGCCGAAACTGGAAGGCGATCCACAGCCCGTGATTCTGATCTATGCCGGCATGGCAAGCAATTGCCATAACTTTTCCGTATCTCACGATGGTCACATTCCCGACAGCATCAACTTTGTCGATGTGTCGGAGCCTTGTGGCGAGACCACCGAAGAGGTTTGCGAGAGCATTTACGCGCTGCTGGGCGAGACCCCGGCAAACAGCAAGAACAAGGGACTCTCCGACTTCATGTGGCGCATTCCACTGCCGCGAGGCGCAACGCTTGCCGAGCGCAAGGCGCGCGCGCAAGCCATAGCGAATGAAGCCGCATGGAAAATTCGCGCAACCGGCGAACTGGACGGCTCGGCATACGGCCATGTGCTGGAGACGAACCGCACGGTCACGGTGAATGGCGCCGGCAGCACTTACGACGGCCTCTGGTATGTCGATGAGGTCAAGCACCATTTTTCCACCGACGGCTACCGTCAGACATTTCGGTTGGTTCGTAACGCCGTCAAAAGTAAGAGCGCGGGTTTGACAAGCTTGTTTGCCGACCCGAAGAAAACATTGTTTCTAGTGAACTCGAGGTAACGATGTACGACGAAACGACCGATAGCCAGGCCGAAGAAAGTTCCGACGACAAATACTTCGGTAAATACCGCGCTACCGTCATCGACAATGAGGACGGGAAGCTACTGGACGGGCAACGGCTCGGACGGCTGCTCCTGCGTATTCCTTCTGTGGGCAACCTGGAGGCGTGGGCAATGCCCTGCTTTCCGTTCGGCGGCGGGCCGTCCTACGGCTGGTTTGCCGTTCCCGAAAAAGACGCGAATGTCTGGGCCGAGTTTGAAGCAGGCGACCTCAGTCGCCCGATCTGGACGGGCGTTTTCTGGGATCAGGAAGCGAACGTGCCGGAAGAAGCGGTCAAGGAAAAGGGAGAGCCGCCCACCACACGAGTATTCCGAACGCCTTCGGGGCACGTCATGCAGTTCGACGATAAAGAGGGTGAAGAAACCTTTCGGCTCTTTCATCCAAGCGAAGCGGAAATCAGTATCAATGAAGACGGCAGCCTCGTTTTACAGGACTCGTCCGGCGCAAACATTACGCTCGATGCCGAAGATAAAACAATCATTGTTGAAGACGCGAACCAGAACCAACTTATCATGAATGACAACGGCATTTCTGTCGTAGACAAAAACGGCAACAAGATCGTAATGGATTCTTCCGGCATAACCATCAAGGGGAACAAGATTCTCATCCAGGGCGATGTCATGCTGGGAACCGAAGGTGGAATGAAGTTCATCAAAGAGAGTTTCATGGATATATTCAATAATCATATGCATCCTACTGCGGGACTCGGCCCTCCCTCTATACCTGTTGTACCAATGATGCCACCGATGCTTACCACCAAAGTCACGGCGACCTGAGGGGAACGAACATGCCAAAACTTCCCGATCCCACTTTCCTGAAATTTCCTTTTCAGATAGGCGACGACGGCCCGGAGCTTAGCCAGCGTGCCGCGCATGTGCGCTCACAGATCGAGCAGGTATTGATGACGGCGCCCGGCGAGCGCGTCTTTCGCCCCCATTTCGGCGTAGGCGTAATGCAACTGGTCTTCGAGCCAAACTCCTCGGCGCTCTGGAACGCCACGGAAAACCGGCTGATTTCATCCCTGGCGGAAGCCCTGCAAGGCGAGGTGGATCCAAGCACCCTGGAGGCTGGCGTCACGGGCGAAGGCGAAAAACTGAACATCTCGATCGCCTACACGCTGGCGCGCGTCGGGCTGCACGAAGAACACACGTTCTCGGTTCCTGGAGGAAGCTGACATGGCCGGCGCCCTGAAGCTCGACTTGACATTCCATTCGCCGATCGGCGTTGCGGACAGGCTGGATTGCGGCACCCGCACGGCGATTATGCCTTTATCGTTACCTCGGATAGGCGACGACTTCGTCTGGGAGGCCCGCGACTTCGACGGCTTTCGCATGGCCATGCTCGAAGAGCTGGCGGCGCGTTTCCCTGAACGCTCGCGCTGGACGCCTGCCGACCTGGAAGTCGTCCTGGTCGAAGTGCTGTCCTGGGCGCTGGATCAACTCTCGGACATGCTGGATCGCGTAACGGCCGAGGCCTATCTCGAAACGGCTCGCCGCCCCGAATCCGTGCACCGCCTGCTGAGTCTGATCGGCTATGAGACCCCCGACTGGAAGAAGTGGTCCCAGAACCCGGTATTGATGGAAGCGGCGCGCCGGGCAGGCCCGAAATCGGTGCGTCAGCAGCGCCGCATGGTCAGCGTCGACGACACTGCGGAAACTGCGCAGATGCACCCGCTCGTGCGTCGCGCCGTTTCGACGACCTGCTGGAACGGCAGTTGGCACTGCATCCTGGTCACCGTCATCCTGTGGGGCTGGAAAAGTCTGGACAGCAGCATCGCGGAGTCCGGGTTCCTGGAACCGATCAAGGCGTTTCATGAACAACATGGTTTGCTGAAGATTACCGATGAAAATTCCAGGGAGATTCGCGTCATCGACTCCCTCATGGCATGGGCGGATTCGAGGCGTATGGCGGGGCAGGAAATCCTGTTTGGAGAAGCCGTCCGCGTCGGAGTCGATATCCGGCTCGATATTACCGTCGCGCCCCAGTATTACCATTCCGAGGTGCTTCAGGCTGTCCGCACCATCTTCAACGCGCAGGAAGGCGGCTTCTTTGAAATAGGACGCTTGAGCTTCGGCACCGATCTGAACCGGGGCGATGTCATCCAGGCAGTCATGCAGCTCGAAGGCATCGAGAGCGTCGCGGTAAAAACCTTCAAGCGATCCGACAGCGATTCCCGGCAACCCGAAAACCGCATCGTGCTGGAAGGCGTCGAAGTCGCCGTTTGCGACAACGATCCGAAAGCCCTCGAACGTGGCGTGCTGGTAATCGAATGCAGCGGGGGACTGAAGGGATGAAACTCGTACTCAATATCACGCATATCGGAGAGCAACGTGAAGTCTGACCTGACACGCTGGAATCGCGCGGGCCTGAAACGGTTCCGTTATGTGGACGGCAATGCCGCAACCTATCTCGAAGCGTTGCGCCGGGAACTGTTCGACCGTCTCACGGGCTGGGACAGGGAATTGCTTGGGATCGATCCCGAAAACAGGAAGGAAGAATTCGCGGAGTACCTCGACCTGTTCGGCGAGGATCATCTGCATGCGCTCAACAGTTACCTGAGTCTCAATGACAAACGCGGCAGCGTTGCGCTGGAGATAGTTCGCAGTTTTGCGCGCGGGGCGCACGTGCTGACGGAGCATCTCGATGCCTACGCCAACGAGGGCTATCTCGGCACGGCCACCCAGTGGGAAAACGTGCGCCGCCTCGTCCACGGGCTGGACTACCATCCCACCCCCCCGGATTCTGCGGTAACGCATCTGATCCTGAACGCGAAGCCCGAAAAAAGCGGCCTTGTCGCTCGCGGCCTGCAAGTCAAGCACACGCCGGAAGGCAGAAGTCCGGTCGTCTTCGAAACCCTGAAAGATATCGAGATCGATCCGGCTCTCAATGTTCTACGGTTGAAGGGCTGGGATCGTGTCCAGGAAACCGTCACAGGCGACACGCTCACCCTGGATGGCATCGTCGAAGGTTTGAAGAAGGGCGATCCTGTAATCATTGAAAATGAAAATGGCATGTTACCATGTTTGCTGAAGGAAAACCCCGATATTGGGAATGAGAGCACCGAACTGAAACTCGACCTTCCTGCAGACACAGTTTTAGGCTCCCGAAGTGATGTGATCGTCCATCTCAAACCGCTTGAGACGCTGGAGGTTTTTGGGCCTGTAATAGAGCAGACGTTGAAACCGGGAAATTCAAGCCTCTATTTAAAAGAAGAGCCTGTTTCATCATCGGGTGAGGCAATCATAAAAGAAGGAGATTACGTTTACGTTTTTAGAAAAAACATCCAAACAGGGAACATTCAAACAGGTTATTACGGATGCGTTTCATATGTAGATGTGAAAGGCAAAAGGATCAATCTGGAAGCCGATTCAAATCTTCTGGAATCCTGGAAATTGTCTGAAGCGACTGATTATGTTGGTGAGTTGAAAGTATTGGAAAAGGTTACCGGAAAAACGATACCAACATCTCCCCAAGACCTGAATACTAAAGAAGAAATTGAAAAAAACCTAAGAAAAATAAGTGGGAGTGAATTTATTCTCACTACTGCGTCCTCTGGCAGTGAGGAGATTACGTTCTGGGGCGATAAGTCTGAGCTCAAGAATGCTGACATTCTTGTCTGCGCGGCGGAAGTTTTTTATAGAATCAAGATCTCTGAAGTCAAAGTAGCTAACATGGAAGTTGACAAGATATCATATCCAAATGTTCGATACAGCAGCCTTACTCTTAGTTTTAACGAAAAAGATCCGGCTGAGGCTACGGAAAAAAAGATTGATCTGACCATGGCTGAGATAGATCAAATCTGGCTGCCACCTAGCGAAAGTCAATGGAAATGGGAAATAGACAGTTTCATCGACATGGCCAATGAATCACTGAAATTGGAGGTCGAAACTGTCAATCGTATTGGCAGCACTGATTTATGTGTTGTCAAGTGCGGCTCGAACCTCATTTCGGCGCGCGTTCGAAGTGTAAATGCAACGACAGGGAAAGAAGGACGATCCGATCTGCATGTTTACGGCTGGTGCTCGCTTGAAGAAAATAAAAACTTCATACGTAGCCAAACGACTGTTTCCGGAAAATTCAAGGAACAGCTTCGCCTGAAAGAATCCGACGTAAACGAAGGAAAGATTTCAGGGAGCGGTGGAAGCGGTGGCAATAGCGACTCGGAAGGTGGCAACAATATTGGCCCGGAGGGCGCTGATAGTATCGGTTCGCTAACGCTTGAATACGTGGAAGCCGCGAATCTCAAGCCGGACAGACTCATTGTAATCGAGCAGGAACCCCCCGAGTCCAAGCGAAGTCATCTGACGAAGGTGAAGTCGATAGACAACTTGGACGGGGGAAACGGCACCGTCATCACACTGGTTGATCCCCTGCCCAGCGGATACACGATAGGCAGAACGGTCATCAGGGCCAATGTCGTGCAGGCCGGTCATGGAGAAGCGCAGCCGGAAAAAATCCTGGGCAGCGGCAATGCGGCGCTCTCCAACCAGGAATTCCTGTTTCCCATATCCGATGTCTCTTTCGTCCCCGACCCGTTGCAGGACTCCGGCTTTGGGGCCGATATCAGCATCGTCGTCGACGGCGTCGAGACCTGGATGCAGGTGCCACGGTTCAATCAATCCCAGGCCGCCGATCCTCACTACGTAGTCAGGATGACCGAAGAAGGAGATCTTCGCATCCTGTTCGGCGACGGCGTCAACGGCCGCCGGTTGCCCACCGGAGAAAACAACGTCCGCATCGCCTGGCGTCGTGGATCGGGAGAAGCAGGCAGCAGGATCGAGGCCGGGTCATTCAAAAAACCGGCCCAACCCCATCCGCGCGTCGAATCCATCGAACAACCTTTTTCCTCTACGGGCGGCAATGACAAGGAATCCGTCACCTCGTTGCGGCGTAGCGCCCCCGCGAGCCTGTTGACGATGCAACGCGCGGTGTCGACCGTCGATTTTGCGGCGCTGGCAGCGAGCCGACCCGAGATATGGGATGCTTACGCCATACAGACATCATCGGGCAGAGAACGAAGCATATGCGTCACCATCGTGCCCGCATGGGGTGAAGAATTGGCGTCCGATCCGCACGATGAGCTCAAGGAATACCTGCTGGCGCGCGCGATCCCCGGCGTGCGTGTCGATTTGAAACACTTCGAGTCCGAACCCCTGATGCTTGAGATCGTCCTCGGCATCAACACCCAACGTTTCGATGTGGATGATGTCCAGGCGGAAGTCCGCAAAGCGTTGATCGAACGCTTTGCGCTCAAGAATCGCACCATCGGCGCGCCGGTTTACCTGAGCGACATCTACCAATGCGTTGAAGCGGTGCGTGGCGTCGAATATTCCAACTGCAAGTTGATCGATTCGGCCGCGTCATCGGATACAGGCGATGACAGCGAGAAACCCGAAATACAGTTCCTGAAGCCAAACAGGCATGGAGTCCTTTATATCAAGGAGAAGGATCCCGATCCCGATGAAAGCATCCTTCTGACAGTAGAAAAAGCGGAGGAAACGCAGTAATGAACGTCACGATTAAAAGCCGTTTTGGCCGCGCGCTCTACGAGGCATTGCCGGAAGTCTACCGCACGCGCGATGATCGGGAAGAAAACAAAGGTCATCTGGCGGGCTATCTCGACAGTTGTGGCGAATTGCTCGATACCCTCTATAACAGCCTGGATCAGCGTTACAAAGACTGCTTTCCGGACACCTGCCAGGACTGGCTCCTGCCCTATTTTGCCCAGTTGGTCGGCGCAACGACGCTGTCGCCTCATATTGATGGCAGACGCGAAGAAATCATGCATGCCATTGCATGGCGTCAGACAAAGGGGACACTTCCGACAATCGGTGAAATTGCAAAAGGAATCGGGGGTTTTGAAAAGCTGTCCGTACAGGAAGGCTGGCAGCGGGTTGCACGCACAGCGCAGATTGACTGCCCCTCTGTGCCGCCACCCCTCGTGAGGATCAACCAGATCAGGCTTGGCAATCCCCAAAACCCAAAAAATGTTGCAAGACCCGACGACTTTGTCGGACACCGTGATACCGCCCCGCATTCCGTGGATGTACGCAAACCGGACTGGCTTCATGGGCATGCGAATCCGCTTGCGGCATTGATTTATGTGTCGCCGTATGCCGGTTTTTTTGCCGACAAGAACGTTGTGAGTTTCGAATGGAAAAAAAAGAAAAAGAAAGGCGATGAAAATATAGATAGCTGGTTTGAACCAGGGAATGGCTCGATCTCGCCAAGCGAGCTTATGGAGCTTAGAGTAGAAGGCGAAGAAGATGGCAAAAAAATCTGGCGTTTCTCCAAAAGACAGGATCTGGAGGTGGATACAACCATTCAGATCATAGGCAAAAAAAATCTGGAAGAAGCAATTCAATACCATTTCTCGGAAATCAATTTTGTAGATGAAAACGGAAGCTTGAGCGTTCCGAAAGGAACACGTTTGTCGCTTGAAAAACTCGCGGCATACAAAATCAAGATCGGCGCATCAGACGTCGACTCGAACCTCCCTGCCCTCATTGCCAACGATTGCCTGCTGCACAGCGTCAACGCCTCCGGCAGCCATGTACGGCTTGAATATTGCACGGTATTGGGCGAACTGTTTGCCGAATACCTGGAAGCCAGCGATTGCATCTTCATGGAAGGACTTTATCGCACGTCGCGCAGAAAAGAATTGCCGAAAGGCGGTATCCGCTATTCCCGGATTGCTCAAAAAACATTCGACTTCAATGCCCCCGACGTCTCGGAGCCTGAGCCTGATCCTGTCTATTCCGGCGCAACACTGCAAAACATTCGCGCCATCAAGGCATTCAAGGTTCTGGCGCCTGAAGGCAGCGACAGCGGTATAAGCAACAGTCTCTCAGAAAACGTCGTCACGCTCGAAAGCGGCACAGTGAAGGCCGTTTTCGGCGCGATCAATCTCCTGGATAAGGATGCCGTCACCGACAACCAGGTTCTCATCAAGGGCGGCACCGTAGGTGTCAAGCGGGGGGGCGATGTCATCGGCGGGAGCCATAAGCTCAAAAATGGCACTGCCAAGGTTGAGGACAACCATGTCATCATCAGCGGCGGCACTGTAAACGGCCAGGTGATCGGCGGGTACGCCAAAACAAAATCCGGCAATGCCCTCAAAGCGCTCGCGACTACGTCCACAGCGGCAGGCAACAGCGTCACCATCCTTGGCGGTACGCTGAACGGGAATATCGTGGGCGGAAGCGCCATCTCCGCCAATGGTAGCGCCGAAGCCACAAACAACGTCGTAATCGTCAGCGGCAATCCAATCTTTGGAGCGGCTGCCGGTCTCTTTGGTGGTTATGCGTTCATCTGCGGCGCCTCCAATGGCAACGCCCTGCACCTCCATAGCGTCGGCCTGACCGTGCGTGAGCTGAATTACTTTCAAATCCTGAATTTTTATCTGCCCACAACCCTGGGCGACGAAGATATTGTCATTTTGACCGTTGCCGACAAGGCAAACATCGGCGCGCTCATCAACGTGTATCTCGAAGGCGACGGCCCAACCTTGAAAGAGGGAGACCGGTTCGTTCTCATCGAGGCAGGCACACTGACCGGAACTCTCGAAACAACACCCGACAGCACTATCGGCGGCTATCCCTACTCTCTGGAAAAAAACGGCAACCGCCTCGTGCTGGTGATTGGTAATAGCACCACAGGCTCGGAAGAACCGGGCGGCACGGAAGAACCGGGTGGCACGGAAGAGCCGGGTGGCACGGAAGAGCCAGGCGGCACGGAAGAGCCGGGCGGCACGGAAGAGCCGGGCGGCACGGAAGAACCGGGTGGCACGGAAGA
>WRNU01000058.1 GCA_009776435.1 Betaproteobacteria bacterium
TTAGATGAACCTCATCATTCTCGACCGCGACGGAGTCATCAACCACGACTCCGATCAATTCATCAAGTCGCCCGACGAATGGCGTCCCATCCCCGGTTCGCTGGAAGCCATCGCGCTCCTCAACCGTTGGGGTTGGCGGGTGGTGCTTGCCTCCAACCAGTCCGGGGTCGGTCGCGGCCTCTTCGACATGGACACGCTCAACGCCATTCACGACAAGATGGTAAAGAGTCTCGCCCAGGTGGGGGGGCGGCTCGACGCCATCTTTTTTTGCGTGCATCCGGCGGATTCCACCTGCAACTGCCGTAAGCCAAAACCGGGACTGCTCATCGAGATCAGTGAACGTTTCAATACCGACCTGGCTGGTGTGCCAGTGGTCGGCGACAGCCTGCGCGACCTGCAGGCGGCTGTGGCGGTGGGCGCGCAGCCCTGTCTGGTGCTGACCGGCAAGGGAGCAAAAACGCGCGAGGATGCGCAACTGCCGCCGCAAACCAGGATCTTCGACGATCTCGCCGCCGTGGCGGCCCAACTGACAGCCTGATGAACACGGGTTGAACGCAATCCCCGCCATTCGAGCGCGTTCAAGTGCTTACATATATATCGTTCAGTATCGTTCAGGTTGGGGTGAGTTTGTGAACCCCAACGTTGCGACCACCCCGTCAGGCTTCGCCTGCCACCCCTCCACAGGAGGGGAATTGCCCCGTCGCTTCGCGCCACTCCTCCAGGGAGGGGAATAAAAAGCTGGAGTCCTCATGATTTTCATCCGTTCAGTCGTTTTCCTGCTGGCCGCGTCCCTGATTACGATCTACTACGGCACGGGTGGCGTGCTGGGGTTGTTGATCGGCCTGAAGCCGCTGACCCGTCACCGTTGGGTGACGACGGGATGGGTTTCCATGATGATGCGGGCTTCATGCAGCATTCTCGGCATCCGGTATCGTGTGATCGGACGGGAAAACATCCCCGCCGGGCCGGCGGTCATCGTCTCCAAGCACCAGTCGGCCTGGGAGACCTTCGGACTGCAAGTCATATTTCCGCCACTCAGCTTCATCCTCAAACGCGAACTGCTCTGGATTCCCTTTCTGGGCTGGGCTCTGGCCAGCATTCGTTCCATTGCCATCGACCGCAAGGCGGGCAAGGACGCGCTTTCGCAGGTTGTCGAGCAGGGGCGCGAACGCCTGAAGGAAGGGCTGTGGGTGGCGGTATTTCCGGAAGGCACGCGGGTTGCGCCGGGCGTGCGCGGGCGCTATCGGCCCGGCGGCGCTTTCCTCGCCAAACGCGCCGGTGTTCCGGTCGTCCCCGTGGCGCACAATGCGGGCGAATTCTGGCGGCGACAGGCGTTCCTGAAAAGTCCGGGCGAAATCACCGTCAGCATCGGCCCCGCGATCGAGGTCAAGGGTATCAAGGCCGAAGAAATCAACCGTCGCGCAAAAGAGTGGATCGAAAACGAAATGACCCGCCTGTTCCCTCACCATTTCAAGGATGGCGAACAGGAGCAGGCAGGGGACGATAGCGAGGCGCTCTGAGCGTTTCGGATGGGAAGGGGTAGCTGTGCGGCTCGAGGAACCGGCGAGGCCGTAAGCGGTTAGCCGAAAACACCCTGGACTCCCGCGAGCCCTTGTTATAGATTTTTGAGAATATGGATAGTCATTCGGGTGCGCCAGACAATCCTTATCTGGCGCCCAAAACAACCATCGCAGACATTGCTCCATCCGGCGAAATCGAACTCGCCGGGCGGTTCGACCGCTTGTGCGCATCCGTACTCGACCATTTGATTCTGGTTGCAACCCTGATCCTGATTTTCTTGATCTTCTTTATCATGGGAGTATCCGAGGCCATAAGGTCGCTGGACAGCACGACATGGTTGGGGCTTGATACATGGAAAGGTAGCAGTCTCCTAGTGCTGTTTTCTTTTGTCCCCCCGGTTCTGACTGTAGTCTTTTTTTTCGCAATCAACTTCCCCCTGCTGCGCAAGCATGGGCAAACCCTGGGTAAATATGTATTCAAAGTCAGAATTGTACATAGCGATGGCATGCCCGCTGGCGTGTGGCAGATATTGCTCCGTCGCTATTTGTTGACCCCTATCGTTCTACTGATAATCATGTTTGGATTGATATTCATTATTGGGATTTTAATGGGCCTCGCCAGCCTCGAAGGCTCCAACGAGGTCGGTGCATTCATCGGAATGCATTTTTATTTCATGGTGCTGGTTGATATCCTGCCGATTTTTCGCGCATCGCGAAAGTGTCTGCACGATACGCTTGCCGACACCGTCGTCGTCAGAGCATAGTACATATAGATTGCTTTTTGAGTCGCCCAACAACTCATTTTGGGTATTTCTGACTCCCTCCGGCCTGCCGAAGACAGGCCGGAGGGAGTCAGTGCATCACTTCACAACGTCGACTTTCGCATCATCAGCTTTCGCATCGTCGGCCTTCACATCGCCGAGCTTCTGCTCCAGTTGGTCGATGTAAGCCTGCCACCTCTGCTGCTGCATTCGTTGTTGCAGTTCCGTCTTGATCTCGTCGAAAGCCGGGGGCTGAAGGTCACGCACATCTTCCAGAAGAATGACGTGGTAGCCGTAATCGGTCTTGACCGGCGCCGTGGTGTACTTTCCCTTGGTGAGCTTGACCATTGCCTCGGAGAAAGGCGGAGCAAGCATGGCAGGGTTGACCCAACCGAGGTCGCCGCCGTTGTCCTTGGAACCGGGGTCGAGCGACTTGCGCGCCAATTCCGCAAATTTCGCGCCTTTGCCAAGCCGGGAGATCGTGGATTTGGCTTCCTGCTCGGTCTTGAGCAGGACATGGCGTGCATGGTATTCCTTTTGCGCGCCCATCTCGGCCATGATATTGTCGTATTCCTTCTTCAGTTCGTCATCGGTCGGTACGTTGGTCTTCGCCCAGTCCTGCACGTAATCCCGAATCAGCGCGTTCTGGCGGGCGAGATCCTGTCGGACGAGCGTGTCGGGCCGCTTGTTGATACCGGCCTTGATGGCGTCTTGCTCAAGCAGCGCACGGCGGGCGAGTTCCTTGCGGATGCTCTCCTTCATGCTCGGGTCATCCGGTGCGCCCTGGGCGCGTTGCTCGGCGATGATGACTTCGATGACTTCGTCTGAGATGGTAACGCCGCTGGCAGCGGCGGCAGGCTTTGCCCCCGTGCCGGAAGCCGAGGGCGTGGGATCGCCAGCGCAACCTGTCAGGGTAACCAAACCGAGGATGGCGAAAGCAGCACTGAGGCAGTTCGGAAAAATTTTCATCAGGATTCCTTTTGTGAGGCAGGTGACCGATTCCGGCATTCATCGGAGTATACGAAAAATGCCCTAAAAACAACAGATTAAAACGGTGCCGCAGTTCGTTTGTTCCGGCATTGTACGGCAAAAATGACAAAAAAGAGAAATTTGCGCTGTTCGTCATGCTGACGAACGCGCATCTTGCTATCAATGGCTGGCGTTGTCATTCAGGTCGGTGCCGTTCTCAAGGTCGGCGTCATCTTCGAGCAGGTGCTTCGACAGGTACGGCCCCTGGGCAAGCGCAAACACAAAAACCAGCGCCGGACAGCCGATGGTCTTGAAGTTGACCCAGGCACCCTGCGAAAAATTGTAAATCACATAGATGTTGAGCGCGCCCAGCGCAACAAAAAATAATGCCCAAGCCAGATTGAGGTGTTGCCATATCCGGTCGGGAAGACGTATCTGGCCCTTGAGCATGAGTTGGATGAGATTGCGGCGGAAAACCAGGCTCGACACGAGCAGAATCAAACCAAACAGCCAGTAAAGCGCGGTGGGTTTCCACTGGATGAAGACCGGATCGTGGAACGCAAGCGTCGCCCCACCGAGAATGGCGATGACGAGCAGGCTGATCCACAACATGCGATCAACCTTGCGGCGCTTGAACCAAACGATGGCAATTTGCAGCGCCGCAGCGACGATGGTGACGAAAGTGGCAATCAGGATGGGAGCCAAGTCGGCGGGAATGCCTGGAGCCAGCCATCTTGTGACCAGGGCATGCGCCTCATCCGGATAATAACCGGCGATATAGTAGGCGGCGAAAAAGAAAATGACCGGCAGCAGGTCGAAAAGAATTTTCATGGGCGAGGATTATACGGAGTCGGCGCGGTTTCCGGGCACTCCGGAAACCGAAATTTCCTGCATCCATGAGTCTTGAACGCAATCCCTGTCATCGATGGCAATGTGGCTCAAGCGAGCGATGCCGGATGCCTCAATCGGAAACTTCCTGTTGCAGCGCCAGCGTCCAGGACAATGCGTCCATGTAGCAGGCCGAAGCCTGCTCGGGGTGGATGCCGCAAAGCTCGGCGGCGGAAATGATGCGGTTCATGTCCATGCTTTCACACGCTCGCGCCAGCGCCAGCAACGGGGCGTAGACGCCCTGGCCGTGGAGGATGGCATCGCGGATGTCGCCATCGATGAACAGGGCCTCCAGTGCAAGCTCGATCGGTTGTCGCAAAATGACATCAATCAGCGACAGGAGTCCGGTGAGGAAAATCGCTTCGCGTTCGGGCACCGTCCAGGAAGCGGAAATCAGTTCCATGAAGCGCGCCCGGACAAGCGCCGTTTCGAGCACGGCGGCGGCGCGCGGCTGGTTGCGGTTGCAGGAGCACAGCAGCAGCATGAGCCAGCGTTGCAGCGGCAGACGCCCCAGCAGGGTGATGGCGTGCCCGATCGAGGTGACCTGTTCCCGCAGACCGTTGGCCGCCGAGTTGATGTAGCGCAGCAGGCGCAGGGTAATGGCCGCATCTTGCTTGAAGATGGAAACGATTTCGTTCGTCTCGACATCCTGTTGCAGCTTTTTCAGCAGCATGGTCAGATGGGTGAAATTGGAGCCGAGATCGGCTTTTTGCCAACGTTCGCGGCTGACGATGAATGGACCCTGGAACAGGGTTGCCCCGATTTCGTGACAGAAGTTGAAATCCTCGATACCGGACAGGCTGTGCGCAAGAATCGACACATGCGGCACTTTCCTGAGAATGAAATCGATGACCTTGTCGCCTTTGTCGATATCGACCTGGGAGGCCTGCATCGAAATCAGGTCGATTTCCGACAACAAATGAAAGTATGCGGGCATCGCCAACGGATCGGGGATACCGACGCGGTAGCCGAGTTTGCGCAACGCGCGTACCCCGCTCAACAGGTGATCGTGCTCGGGGGCGTTGGAGTCCCCGGCAGAACTGAGAATGAAAAAGGTGTTGGCTGGCGGAAGCTGCGTCAGACAGGGATGATCGAGAAAGGAATCCGGGATTTCGAGGAAGATGGACCGCTGCCCGAGTAACGGAAAAATGTTGGCTTGTACCAGGTTGCGCACCAGGACTTCAGCGTAAAGATGGAGGATGCGCCGATTCTGAACGCGGACGCGGGCGTGAACGGCTTTCTGGAGTGAAAACTGGTATCCGACAATTTTCTGTTGGCGATCGAGGATGGCTTCGCGGCAGATGATGGATGCCTCGATGTTCTCGATGCTGGAGGCGCCCGCGAGGGACGATTCTTCATTCAGAGGGTCTTGTTGGGCCGGTATGCCGGCGCCTGGGGAATCGGGGGCGCTGGCGTCGACGCGCGCATCACTCTTTTCAGGTGACGGAAAACGGTGGAACAGGCGGTGGAACAAGCTTTTCAGCATATCAGATCAGATATCCGGATACATAGCCCGATTATAGATACAGATATATGCGACCAAGGCAATGCAAATTTCAGGGCATCGGGAATTTGTTTCTTCTCTCCGTGACTCAATCGGCAACCGGCGGCATTCCGGCACGGCGGCGGATGCTGTCGAGGTATGCGGCTCCATCGGGCGAGCCTTTGTCACGCAACGCCTTGAACATCGTCTCACCCAGGCATTCGAGGACATCGTGCATGGCGTTGTGACGCCCTCCCCTTGTCCTGCGCAGTGTCTCGAAAGCGGTCCGGATACCGGGAGGCTGGTCGATCGAGAGTTGTTCCTCGATGGCCAGATGCAACGAGAGGTGCAAAAAGGGATTGGTTTGACCGCCTTCCGGGGGGAACTCTCGTGTCATGGCATCCTGCCCGGTGAGCAGGGAGTGATATTCGGGGTGTTCCAGCACGATGCCCGCAGCAACGGTTTCGAGCGCCGAAAGAACCTCCTTGGCCTGGTACTTGCGCCAGACATCAATAAAAAATTCTCTGACTTGTTCGCGGGTGGGGTTGAACATGTGTGGATCGCGCCGGAAAAGAGGGTTTGCGGTGAGAGCCTCGTTTTTTTGAACTCAGCCCATCTTGTCTGAGCAGCCACATAGATCGTACACGCAACAGGCCGAACAATGTGGTTTTTTTGCGGTGCACACATAACGTCCATGCAATATCAGCCAATGATGCGCGTCGAGCAGGTAGTCGGCGGGCACGGTTTTCATGAGCGTGTCTTCGACTTCGCCCACGTCCCTGCCGGGTGCAAGCCCCGTGCGGTTGGCGACCCGAAAGACGTGCCGGTCGACGGCCATGACGGGTTGGCGGAAGATGGTATTGAGCACGACGTTGGCCGTTTTGCGTCCTACGCCGGGCAGGGCTTCGAGCGCGGCGCGATCGGGCGGGACTTCGCCCGCATGCCGCTCGATCAGCAGGCGGGAGAGTTCGATGACGTTCTTCGCCTTGGCGCGAAAAAAACCGATGGTCTTGATGCATTCGGCCAGTTTCTCTTCTCCAAGAGCGAGCATCGCGTGCGGGGTCGGGGCCAGGGGGAACAGGCGGCGGGTTGCCAGGTTGACGCCCCGGTCGGTGGTCTGCGCCGAGAGCACGACCGCGACGAGAAGCTGGTAAGGGTTGCCGTATTCGAGTTCGGTCTGCGGGCAAGGAGTACGCTCTGCCAGACGGCGGAAGAATTCGTATGCTGCTTCCGGGTTCATGGTCGTTCAGACAGCAGGCAACGCGGGCGCATGTTCCGTATCCTGTCTGGAGTTGGCGCGCGCGGCGCGGTGCGCATTGATCGCATTGAAACCGGCAATCAGGCCGCCAAGGATAAAGAATGCGCCGGGCGGCAGGCAGGCGAGCAGGAAGCCAGGGTAATCGTCACCGAAAATACTGATCGAGGTGAGGCTGGGAAAAATCATCTCGATGCCGGAAAACAGCGTGCCGTTGCCGATCAGTTCGCGCAATGCGCCGAGCAACGCCAGCACCCAGACCAGGCCCAGGCCCATTGCAATACCGTCGACGGTCGACGCCAGTACGCCGTTCTTGGCGGCGTAGGCTTCGGCGCGGGCGAGCACGATGCAGTTGGTGGTGATGAGCGGGATGAAGATGCCGAGCGCCAGAGACAGGCTGTGCAAATAAGCCTGGAACACCAGATCGAGCACGGTCACGAGCGCCGCGATGATGAGAATGAACACGGGGATGCGAATCTCGTAGGCGATCCAGCGCCGCAACCCGGAGACCGCCAGGTTCGAGACGGCCATGACCATGACGGTGGCCAGCCCCAGACTGGTAGCGTTGACCATACTGGTGCTGACGACCAGGATCGGACACAGACCGAGAATCTGGGCCAAACCCGGATTTTGCCGCCACAGACCGTTACGGACGCTTTCCCAGAGGTGTCCCCTTTCGCTCATTGCTTATCCTTTTGCTTCTCTGCCGGGGCATCGAAAAGCGCCTCGCGGCGCGCATCGACCCAGGCTACGGCGCGGCCTACCGCGTGTGTGACGGCGCGGGCGCTGACCGTTGCGCCCGCGCGGTAATCGAAATTGCCGCCATCCTTTTTCACCTTCCAAAGCGTGGCAGGCGCTACGGCATCCACCCCGGTGAACTGGCTGATCCAGGGGTTATCCTTCATTCGATCCTTGGCCGGATCGATGTAGTCGCCCAGACCCGGCGTTTCCTTTTGGGAAGCGACCCGCACGCCGCCGATGCGGCCCCCGTTGTCCAGTGAGACGATAAGTTTGATGCTCCCGCCGTAGCCGTCCGGCGCGAAGGTCTCGAACACCAGTGCAACGGGAGCCTCGCCGTTGCGCGCGCGCCAGACCTTGCCGACGCGACTCTCGCCGCTGTCCCCGGCTTCGATCACGTCGTCGAGCAGGGCATTGTCGTAGTCCAGGTTCGACAGGACTTCGCCGATGAGGAGCATCTTGTGTTGGACTGCGGCGGCCTCGATGCGTCCGCTCGTTACCTTGTGCGTAAACGCCATGAGAGAGGTGAAAACCAACGTGAAGGCGAANAGGCCGAAGGCCGAAGCCAGCGCGCGNCGCAACGCGGGCGACGATNCCGTCCGATTCGTCGGTGCAGGGAGAGAAGGTTCGGGGAGCGCGGGATCGGGAGAGGTCATGACCGGGTGTCCTTGCGCTGTCCGAAAGGAGCAGGCTGGGTCGCGTGGTTGATCATCGGCACGCAGATGTTCATCAACAACACGGCGAAGGCGATACCGTCTGGGTAGGCGCCGAAAGTGCGAATGATCCAGGCGATGATTCCGACCCCGGCGGCAAAAATGAGTTTGCCGAGCGGAGAGCTTGCCCCCGTAACCGGGTCGGTAACGATGAAAAAGGCGGCAAGCATCGCCCCGCCGCTGGCAAGATGAAAGAGTGGTGAGGGGAAACTGGCCGGTGCGACGAGCCAGAACACCCCTGCCGTGAGTCCCATGCCGACGATGAATCCGAGCGGCAGATGCCAGGAAATGACGCGCCGCGCGAGTAAAAAGAGACCGCCGACGAGATAGCCCGCCGCGATCCATTCCCATCCCCGTCCGCCGACAAAGCCGAAAGCCTCGGAAGAGAGGATGGTGTGAACATCGCTCTGGTTGCGCAATCCGGTGCGCATGGTATCCAGAGCCGTCGCGCCGGTGATGCCGTCGATGTCCCGACTGCCGCCGAAAATCAGATGCAACTGGGTGGCGAAGTCGACGCCGTCGACGGGAGGCCATTGCGACATCAGCGCCGGATAGGCGATGATCATTGCGCAATAGGCGGCCATTGCCGGATTGAACGGATTTTGTCCGATGCCGCCATACAGATGCTTGGCGCCGACGATGGCAACCAGCACGGCCACGACGGTGAGCCACCAGGGCACGATGGACGGCAGGACGAGCGCGATGAGCCAGGCCGTGACCACCGCCGAACCGTCACCGAGCGTTATCCACAGCGGACGCTTGCGCAACCGGAGCACCAGCGCCTCGGCGGCCAGCGC
This sequence comes from Betaproteobacteria bacterium, assembly GCA_009776435.1. Lineage (GTDB taxonomy): Bacteria > Pseudomonadota > Gammaproteobacteria > Burkholderiales > Rhodocyclaceae > WRNU01. The sequence goes on from WRNU01000058.1 coordinate 9,125, forward strand.
CGCCACCGTGGCGATGGCAAGATTGACCAGGATGCCCGCGCCGACCTGCCACACATGGGCGGCGATGCCGGGCAGGAGCGCCAGCAGCACGGTCATCATCACGCGCTGCACGCTGGCGGGTTGTCGGATATGCGGGGAAGTCATGTCTGTGGGTCGCGCGTGGGCGTGGCGTTGTCCTGGACGGAAGACTGGGGATTGGCGTTGACCCGTTCCATTGCGGCGGCAATCAGCGCGGCGTCGCCCTCGGCGGCGGCCCTGGCGCGGGTTTCGGCGGCCTTGGCGGCCAGACGCGCAGCCTTCTCGGCTTTTTCGCGCTCCAGCCGGGCGCTGCGAAACTCAAACCGCGTCCGGGCCTGATCGGCGGCCTTTCGCTCTTCGTTGCGGGCGCGGATTTCGCTCTTGGCGAAGCGGAAGTAATCGACGAGCGGAATATGGGCCGAGCACACGTAGGCGCAACAGCCGCACTCTATGCAACTAAAGAGGTGATGGCGCTCGGCGTTGTCGAAGTTCTTTGCGCGGCTGGCCCAGTACAACTCGAACGGCTGCAATCCGACCGGGCAGGAGCTTGTGCAATTGCTGCATCGGATGCAGGGCTGCTCGGGCGGAGGCGGCGGAAAGATTTCGTTTGAGGCGGCAATCAGGCAATTGCAGCCCTTGGTGACCGGCGCGTCGAGACTGGGCAGACTGAAACCCATCATCGGCCCGCCCATCAGGACGCGGGTCGTGTCGGGTTTCAGCCCGCAAAATGCGAGCAACTCGGCTATCGGCATGCCGAGCGGCACTTCATAATTGCCCGGACGCTCGACATTGCCGGTCACGGTGACGATGCGCGACACCATCGGCTCGCCACGCAACAGGGCGCGACACACCGCATGCGCCGTCGCCACGTTGAAACACTGCACGCCGAAGTCGGTGACTCGCCCGGCGGGAGGAATCTCGATGCCAGTAAGCACCTGGGTAAGTTGCTTTTCTCCCCCGGTCGGGTAGAGCGTCGGCACGACGACGACGCTCATTTTGCCCGCCTCCGCCTCCAGGCATTCACGCGCGACAGGTTCCATGTCGCGCACGGCGGCCTGCATGGCGGCGATGGCCTCCGGCTTGTTGTCCTCGATGCCGACCAATACCTGCCGCGCGCCGGTCAGATGAGCCAGGATCGTCGCGCCGGTCACGATGTCGGCAGCGCGTTCGCGCATCAGGCGATCATCGCAGGTGAGCCACGGCTCGCACTCCGCGCCGTTGATGATCAGCGTTTCAATTTCGCTCCTGGCCTTGATGTGGCTTGGAAAAACCGCGCCACCCATGCCGACGATGCCGCTTGCCTGGATGCGGAGGATCAAATCCTCATGGCTTGCCGTGGCGGGATTGAGCGGGTCGTGCGTGATCCAGCGCTCCTCGCCGTCCGGCTCGATCACGATGGCCTGCGAGGCCAGCCCGGACGGATGCGCCATCGGGTAACGGCCGATTTCCGTCACCGTGCCCGAGGTCGGCGCATGAATGGCCGCGCCCGCGCCTTCGGCCTCGCCGATACACTGGCCTTTCAGCACCTTGTCGCCGACGGTGACGATCGTTCTTGCCGACCCCTGGCTGCTCTGAATGAGCGGAACCACCAGCCTCGAAGGCAACGGCGTCTGCCGGATCGGCGTCTCGGAAGATTCCTTCTTGTGCGAGTCCGGCTTGACGCCGCCCCGGAAACTGAAAAGGCTCGATGTCATGCCACCACCTTGAGTCCTTTCACCGGGTATTTCCAGCGCCAGTTCTGCGGCGTGCGCGGCTCTTCCACCAGTACGATGCAATCGACCGGGCAAGGCGGCAGACACAATTCGCAGCCCGTGCAATAACGGCTTACCACCGTATGCATTTGCTTGGCCGAACCGACGATCGCATCGACCGGGCACGCCTGGATGCACAGCGTGCAGCCGATACAAGTCTGCTCGTCGATGAGCGCCACCGTTTTCGGCTTCTCGACCGGCGTGCCGCGCGGCTTGAACTCACGCCCGAGCATTTCCGCCAGTTTGCGCACGCCATCGTCGCCGCCCGGCGTGCACAGGTTGATCTCGGCCTCGCCGCTGGCAATGGCCTCGGCATAAGGCTTGCAGCCCGGATAACCGCACTGGGCGCACTGGGTCTGCGGCAGGATGGCGTCGATCTGCTCGGCCAGCGGATTCCCCTCGACCTTGAAGTAAACGGCGGCATAGCCCAGCGCCGCGCCGAGCGCAAGGGATATTCCTGTCATAACAAAAAGGGCGGCGAACATCGATCTGAAAATCTGAAAATAAGAAGGCAGGGGGACGATTCAGCGCAGCGTTGCGCGGTTTCAGGGGTTGAAGCGATCCAGTCCGGCAAAGCCCATGAAGGCAAGGCTCATGAAACCGGCAGTCATCATGGCGATCGGCACGCCACGGAACGCCGGTGGCACATCGGCCCCTTCGAGCCGTTCGCGGATACCGGCGAACAGAACCAGGGCAAAGGTGAAACCGACGGCGGAACCGAACCCGAACAGCAGTGACTCGATCAGGCCATGGCCGAGTTTCACGCTCTGTAACGGGATGCCGAGCACGGCGCAGTTGGTGGTAATCAGCGGCAGATAGATGCCGAGCACCTGCTGCAACAAAGGGCTGGTCTTGTGGATGACCAATTCCGTGATCTGCACGACGCCTGCAATCACGACGATGAACGCCAGTGTGCGCAGGTATCCGAGATCGAACGGCGCGAGCAGGTAATGGTCGATGAGATAACTCGTTCCCGCAGTCAGCGTGAGCACGAAAGTCGTCGCCATGCCCATGCCGATGGCGGTTTCGAGTTTTTTCGACGTTCCCATGAACGGGCACAGCCCGAGGATTTGGACGAAAACGACGTTATTGACGAGAACGGCACTGAGAATAACGAAAATGTAACTCATTCAGGATAAGGAAAAGCCGGGAAAAAATGGGCAAAAACGTTAGATTATACGAATGCTCAGACGGAAGTTGCCAGTACGCATTCACGAACAAGGGCAGGTCCGCGAAAAACGAGACCGCTCATCAACTGTACCAGCGTTGCTCCGGCATCGAGTTTTGCGCGCGCATCTGCGCCGTCGAGCACCCCTCCTGCTGCGATGATCGGCACTTCGCCCGCCAGTTCCTGCGCAAGCTGGCGCAACAGGGCGGTTGAAGTCTCCATCAGCGGCGCGCCCGACAATCCTCCCTCCCGATCGGCGTGGCGCAATCCCTCCACCTTGTCGCGGGCGAGCGTGGTATTGGTGGCGATGACGGCATCGATGCGGTGACGGCGCACAGCGTCGGCAATGTCCGAGACGCCGATCGCGTCGAGGTCGGGCGCGATCTTCAACGCCAGCGGAACATAGCGCCCATGCTGTCCGGCCAGACGAAGCTGGGTCTCCTTGAGGCGGGCAAGCAACTGGTCGAGTTCGGAAGTGCCCTGCAATCGGCGCAGATCCTTCGTGTTGGGCGATGAAACATTGATTGCCACGTAGCTCGCCACGTCGAACACCCTCTCGAAGGCCACGAGATAGTCATCGGTAGCGCGCTCCATCGGCGTGCCAACATTCTTGCCGATGTTGATGCCGAGAATCCCCTTGTATCTGGCCGCACGCACATTGGCAACAAGCGCGTCGGCCCCGTGGTTGTTGAAACCCATACGGTTGATGATGGCGCGCGCCTCCGGCAGCCGGAACAGGCGCGGACGCGAATTTCCAGGCTGCGCGCGTGGCGTGACCGTGCCGATTTCGAGAAAGCCGAACCCCATCAGCGCCAGCCCGTCGATGGCCTCGCCATTCTTGTCGAGTCCGGCGGCAAGCCCGATGCGGTTGGGAAAGGTGAGTCCCATGACTTCGACCGAGGTAGCCGCGCATGGTCGTCCAGCGGGTAGCAGGCGACCCGCGATATGCAGGGCGCCAATGGAGAACTCGTGCGCAGTTTCGGGATCGAACGAGAACAGAAGAGGTCGGACCAGATTGTAAAGCATGGGAGTGATTGTAACGGCTCATGACCGAAGGTGCGATGAAAGGAATCACCAGGAGAGGGAGCCGCAGCCCCCCAGCCTCCCTCACGAGGGAGGTCACGCGCCGAAGGCGTGACGGAGGGAGTGTCTATGGAGTCACAGACTCCCCTGAATAAGCCTCCCTTTCGAGGGAGGTGGCACGCCGAAGGCGTGACGGAGGGAGTATTCAGAAATGGCGAAGTCCTATATACGTACCCGCTTCATGTGGCTCTTGTGTCATAAAAAAAATTTAATAAAATAAAATATTGTGCCTTTGCGGGCGTTCGGCTCGCTTCAGCAACATGAAAAATAGCGGAAGAGGTAAAACCTCGTCGCACTATAAACAGGAAGGGAGCGCGAAATGAACGATACCCGCGAGTTGGTCATGCTGGTGGACGATAACCTTGCCAACCTGATGGTCGGCAAGGAGGCGCTGTCTGATACTTACAGCGTACTGACTGTCCCGTCCGCGTCGAAAATGTTCGAGATGTTGACGCGTTATACGCCGAAACTGATTTTGTTGGATGTCGATATGCCTGAAATAACTGGATATGAGGCAATCAAGACCCTTAAAAGCCATCCGGAGACGAAGAATATACCAGTCATTTTTCTCACGGCCATGAGCGATTTCGACAGCGAACTCCAAGGATTTAATTTGGGTGCAATTGATTATATAAGCAAACCATTTTCTGCACCACTCCTGAAAAAACGAGTTGAAGTACATATACTGGTAGAAACGCAAAAAAGAGCGTTGCAGGACTATAACGAAAATTTGCAGCAAATGGTGGCTGATAAAACACAAACAATACTTAAATTGCAAAATAAGGTACTACAAGCAATGGCGGAGTTGGTGGAAGGGCGGGATACTTTTACGGGGAATCATATTGAACGTACTCAACGCTGCTTGAGAGTATTGATATCCGCCATGAGAGAAGTCGGTATCTACCGAGAGCACACAGCCGAGTGGGATCTTGGCTTATTACTTCAATCTTCGCAATTACACGATGTCGGGAAAATTGCTATTAGCGACAGTATTCTTAAAAAGCCCGGCAGGTTGACGCAAAAAGAATTCGAGGAAATGAAAGAACATGTCAAGTATGGCGTCAGTTTCATTGAAAATCTCGAAGAAGACGAAGAGGATAGTCTGTTTTTTCAATATGCCAAAATCTTTGCCGGCTACCATCACGAGAAATGGGATGGGACGGGTTATCCAAATAATCTTTCGGGCACGGATATTCCGCTACTGGGGCGGCTGATGACAATCGTCGATGTCTACGAAGCCCTGATTTCAGAGCGATGCTACAAACCGGCGTTCGATCATCAAACATCGGTGAATATCGTTATGCAAGGCAGGGGAACGGATTTTGATCCAATTTTAATTGACCTTTTCGAACAATGTACAGAACAATTATATTATTCATGCAGTCAAATGTAGAAAAGAGAAATGAAGATCGTTCGTATCCAATATTTCTTCATATGAGCGCAACAAAATGGACGGAAAAACTGTGAATCCGGTTTCCATCCCGTCAGCCAGACACTTCTTTGTCGTCAACCCTGCGTGTTTTGACAGCCGTCAGAAAATGGAGGGGGTCACTGCGAGTATCCACCGCTTTTTCAATGATTCGGGCAGTTCGTCGTTGAAGGCGTCGTCAGACTATGCTGTTCATGTTTCGCGCTTTCCACGCGATGCCATCGGCGCGATCCGGCGGTTCGCCAATGCCGTTCCATCCGGCGTGCCGCTCAGGGTGTATGCCGTAGGAGGGGACGGCATATTGTTCGATTGCCTGAATGGCGTCATGGGGCTACCGAATGTGGAATTGGGTATCATGCCCTACGGAAAAGAAAATGATTTCTGTTGTGTTTTCAGAGAGAAGGATCGGAACGTTTTTAATTCCCTGGAACGACAGGTTCGTGCGCCTTCTGTTCCTATAGACGTATTACACTGCGGCAGTAGCTATGCCTTGAGTCGTTGTTTAATCGGTCTGGAGCCGTTTAGCAATCCAAGTATCAAGGCCATGCGGCGATATATTTTTATGGATAGGATTATGCCAGCTTTTTCTCGTATCTTGTCCGTCAATTTTATGTGTTTAGTTGGGGCTATGAATTTCAGCACAATCAAACAACATTACAACGTATGGGTAGACGATGTAAATTTGAGTGGATTGCATATTTTAATCCATATTATGAACAGTCCGTGGTATAACGGAAATATCTATCATCCAAATACT
>WRNU01000059.1 GCA_009776435.1 Betaproteobacteria bacterium
AGGTCGCGGCGGGCGAGAATGCCGCCGTGGACTTTCGGGTGCAGGGTTTTTACCCGGCCATCGAGCATTTCGGGAAAGCCGGTGTAGTCGCCGATTTCGGTGACGACAAGGCCCGCATCCTTCAGGAGTCGGGCAGTGCCGCCGGTGGAAAGCAGCTTGACGCCGAGGGCGGCGAGTCCGCGAGCGAATTCGAGGATGCCTTGCTTATCGGAGACTGAAATCAGAGCCTGGGCGATCTTCATCTTGGGAAAATGCAGAGGAAAAAGCCAGCACGGACATGGCTGACGGACAGGGTGTACAGACAGAGTTTACAGCAGATCGTAGTCCGTCAGTTTGCGGCGCAGGGTATTTCGGTTGATGCCCAGCAGCCTGGCGGCGGTACTCTGGTTGCCGCTCACATACTTGAGCACGAATTCGAGCATGGGTTTTTCGACGCATTTCATGACCATACCGTAGACCGGCACGGGTTTTTCGCCGTCGAGATCGTTGAAATACTGTTCCAGTGTGCGCACGACGGCGTCGGCTATTCCGTTGTTGCTGCAAGGGTTCATGCGGCTAATTCCCGTAATGTTTCAGCGGTTCCGCCCATCGGGCAGTCGAACCGGTCGCTTGCTTCAGCCAAGCGGCCAAAGAATTCGTCGATGGCTGCGCCCTGGGCGCCGGGATCGTCGAGCTGATTCATGGTACGCCGAAAGGCCGACGATCCGGCAAGCCCTCGTGTGTACCAGGCAATGTGTTTGCGCGCGATTCCGACGCCGGTTTTCTCGCCGTAAAAGGCATGGAGATCGGCCAGGTGCGTGCGGCAGATTTGATGAATTTCACTCACCTGCGGCGCGGGCAGGCATTCGCCGGTCGAGAGAAAATGTTCGATTTCACGGAAAATCCAGGGACGCCCCTGGGCGGCGCGTCCAATCATCAGGCCGGCAGCCGCAGTATGGTCGAGGACGTGACGGGCCTTTTCGGGCGAATGGATGTCGCCGTTGGCAATCACCGGGATGCCGACCCGGCGGACGACTTCGGCGATGGTGTCGTATTCGGCCTCACCCATGTATTGATCGGCGCGGGTACGTCCATGAACGGCGAGCGCGCGCACGCCGCAATCCTCGGCGATGTGGGCGATGTTGACGACGTTTTTGTTGGCGCGGTTCCAGCCGGTTCGCATCTTGAGGGTGACGGGCGTCTCGGGCACGGCGCGCACCACGGCACCGAGAATGCGGGCAACGAGCGACTCGTCCTGCATGAGGGCCGAACCGGCCATGACGTTGCAGATCTTTTTGGCAGGGCAACCCATGTTGATGTCGATGATCTGTGCGCCGCGTTCAGCGTTGTAGCGTGCGGCTTCCGCCAGCATCGCGGGATCGGCCCCGGCGATCTGCACCGAGACCGGCCCCGGCTCCCCGACGTGGTCGGCGCGACGGCGGGTCTTGGCGCTGCCATAGAGCAGGGAGTTGGAAGTCACCATCTCGGAGACCGCCAATCCCGCACCCATGCGTTTGCACAGTGTACGGAAGGGACGATCGGTGACCCCGGCCATAGGGGCGACGAAGAGATTGTTGCGCAGGGCAAAGCCGACGTACTGCATGGGAACGAACCGCAAGAAGGGCGCATATTTTACCCCATGCGGAGCGTGTCGGGCAGGGATAAAAAAACCTTCGGGGCCGGAAGGCCCCGAAGGTTTCGGACGGATTTCTACTGCTTGAGCGGTATTGTCTCCTCGCTCGGCTGTCAGTTGTGGATCGTGTGACGCCGACGGCGAACCACCACACCGAGCATCCCCAGTCCCGCCAGCAGCATCGCGTAGGTTTCGGGTTCCGGAACCGCCGAGATCGAGAAACCGAACTTGAGCGTCGTCTGGTCATACTCTGACGTTCTGAAACCGTAGCAGGTCGTCGTCAGTATCCCTCGGCTGATATCGTTGCATGTCGCTGCATCGAATTGCTGGATGGCGTCGGGTCCGCTGGTCTGGAAATAGTTGAACTGGTACGTCATTCCGTCGTAGGTGAACTCCTTGTAGATCTCGGGCAATACGACAAACGCGAAGAGATCGTCGTCGCAGTTGCCGCCCCATGAGCACTGAGAGCCACTCTTGCCTTCATTCGGCGTTTCGTAGAAATATATCTTGAAGTTGTCGTTGAAGGTTTGCACCGTACTGCCATTGGCGGACAAGGCAACCGACACGTTCATCGTGGCTTGCAGGAGATCGGCGAAGCTCGCGTTAATTGCGTTGTTGGTGTGCCGGAACATGTTGACCATTGAGACGCTGGAATCGGTGAAAATACTTCCAGCCCCTTGCGGATTGGTGATGTACAGGCTGCTGCGAGCGTAGCTCGAATTTGCGCCGGTACCCAATTTATAGTCATCCACCCCGTACTTGGAACCCCAACTGAGCAGGGTGCTCGTAGCTTTAGTCTCCGACCAGAGATGTGTGCTGGGAGCGAAAACGGGCTTGTCAGAGCCAGTCAATACCCAAGCCATGTCGATCTCGTAGCTCCAGACATCGACGACTGCCGCCTGTGAAGCCGAAGCCGCACACGCCAGAACGCTGGCAACGACCAACTTGCGAATCATTCCTCTTTTCATGACGAAACCTTCCCTGGAGCGTTGGGTTGTGAACCGCAATCCAATCTACGTACATGTACGTAAGTGCTTATATTTAAGCACAAACCGAGCCAATTTGTATCGCATTGATTTTTATGGAAAAAATTTTCCATACAAAAAATGTGTAAAAAATATCGACAAACTGTCGATATTTATGTCCCGTTGCCTGAACGTCGACTGGATATCGATGCGTGACATGGCGAAAAGTCAGGCATAAAAAACCTTCGGGGCCAGGACGGCCCCGAAGGTTTCAGACTGATCCTGCGCGTGTGGCGCAGTCTACAGCGTCGTTCAATTACGGATCGCGTGGCGACGGCGGCGAGCCACGACACCGACCATGCCCAGACCTGCCAGCAACATCGCGTAGGTTTCCGGTTCCGGTACCGCCGTGATCGAGAAAGCGAATTGCACCGGGGTGTTCAAGCCCTCGGTCGTCTTGAAGCCGTAGCATGCGATACCCGCCGCTATGCCAGCCGCTTGGCAGGCAGCCGCCGAGAGAGGCTTGAGATAATCGGTGGACTCGAAGTAGTTGAACGTGTACTCGATTCCATTGTACTCAAACGAGCTGGTGAGATTATCGAGCGTCGGGGCGACGGAGATAATCGCGAAAATGTCGTCGTCACACAAACCATAGCCGCACTGTAGCCCTGTGTTCGGTGTTTCCTTGAAATGCACCTCGAAGGATCGGCTAATTGGATACAGGGAACCGATACCGGGAATGCCCAGATCGACCGATACGGTGAGTCTGGCCAGTTCGAGGGACGGGTAAACGCTCCAGATGGGGTTGTTATAGTGCGTAAACATGTTGGCGGCCACCGAACCCCCGTTGGTGGTGATCGTCCCGCTGGCGTACGACGTGGTGATTTCCAGTGCGCTACGGTTCCTGGCGTAATCGGCGTCATCCTCATCCAGCTTAACGTTGTCCCCCTTGTAGCTGCCTTCCAGCGCACCCCAACTCAGCAGTGTATCGGTGATGGTTGTCCCACCAGGATAACCCACCGCACCCGCATCCGGACGGAAGTGAACGCTGGAAGTGTCCCATTGCAGATTGAGCGTGTAGACCCACGTATCCTCGATGGCCGCTTGTGAAGCGGAAGCCGCGAAAGCCAGTACGCTGGCGACGGCAAGTTTACTGACTGTTTTGGTGCTCATGATGCGTCCTTTCGTAAGAAGCAAGTAAAAAAGTCTTGGTGGCAGATACAAGCACAAATCGGGCCGGATTTTATCTTATTGATTTTTTGAATAAAAAATTGTCAACTGCTTGAATGTGTAAAGTAAATCGACAATGAAATTCATCCCCTGGCCGACTGCCTGAGCGCCAGCCGGATTCCCGATATGACGGCAGTCTGTCAGGGACAAAAAAGCCTTCGTGACCGAAGAACTCCGAAGGCTTCTGGCGAACCTGAGCTTGCGGCGCAGTGCTGCGCCGCAAGTTTGCTCAGTTGTGAAGCGCGTTGCGTCGACGACGGGCAATGGCGCCAACCATACCCAGGCCAGCCAACAGCATCGCGTAGGTTTCAGGCTCCGGAACCGCCGCAGCCGCCGAAACCGTCGATACCGTGAGGCCGAACGGAACGGTTGTCTGATGGCTATACGATGGATACCCTGCTGGAGGCCATTGCGTCGTGACGCCGTAGCAGGGTGTCGACAGTGCTCCTCTGCTCATGTTGCTGCATGTCTGCGCGCTGAGCCGTTCGACGGCTTCGCGTCCGAAGGTCGGGAAGAAGTCGAGCGCATAAATCATTCCGTCGTATTCGAACTCATGATGGATCTGGGGGGTTTCTTCAAACACGAACCCCCCATCCGATCCCTGATAAAAATATATCTTGAAGTCGTGATCCACGGTTTCCACGAGGGAACCGAAGGCGGTCAAATCGACCGTCACGTTCAACGTGGCTTCCAGCAGGTGGACGACCGAAGGAATTTGTTTATGGGTGTGCCGGACACTGTTGACCCATGCGATATTGGAGTCGGTGGCAATGCTCCCGACGGAGTGGCCCGGAAAGACGATTGCCAGACTGCTGCGATTCGGGGTTCCGTCATGGGGACGCCAATCGTCCCTGCCACCCAGGTAACCCCAACTGAGCATGCTGGGCGTAGCCAGGGTTGAGTACGTATCGGGATAGAGGTTATTGGTGAAAACGGGCTGGTTCCATGTCATGCTGACATCGTAGTACCAGGCTCCGACAGGCGCAGCTTGCGAGACTGAAGCCGCGCAGGCCACGAGGCCGGCGGTCAACAATTTGAAGATTGCCCTTTTTTGCATGATGAAACTCTCCTTTTGGAATATAGGTCGCCAGCGTCAATTCAATAAATGCCAAGGGCGCATGCTGGCGAGATTCGTATTTATAGGTCTTATTATTAAGCAATAATCTTGCCAAATACATAAGTCAATGATTATTAAAAGATATGACAGTGTTGACAAAAAATAAGTGTAAAAATTCTCGACTCATTTTGGTGTCGACGATTGAAACAATATATCGAAAAACAAATATACTGATCGCAAAATATATAGTGTTTATTGTGGAAAGTACTGATATAAACTGAAATATTCCTTATCGAATTATTTCGATCCTGCCGCAGCGACTCCGAACAGCTTATCCCCTGGCCAACTGTCTGAGCGCCAGCCGGATGCCTTCGGCGACTTCCACGCCGTCGGCGAGTTCTTTCATGGCGGCAAGCGCCTCCCGCTCGTTGTAGCCCAGGGCGAGCAGGGCATCGAGAATGTCGCTCCGGTTGTTTGAATCCGATGCGCCGGAGCGGAGCGCCTGTTCCCGCAGTCCGGGGAATGCGTCGAGTTTGCCGCGTAGCTCCAGGAGCAAGCGTTCGGCGGTTTTTTTGCCGATACCGGGGATTTTCACCAGTCGGCCGGTTTCCTGGAGCGCGACGGCCTGGGCCAGTTCGTTGACCGGCAAGCCGGAGAGCACCGCCAGGGCCGTGCGTGCGCCGATGCCGGAGATTCGGATGAGTTGACGAAAAACCGCGCGTTCCTCGGGAGTGGCGAAACCATAGAGAAAATGTCCGTCTTCGCGGACGCTGAAATGGGTGTGAAGGTTCACCTTCTCGCCGCAAGCGGGCAGATCGCAGAAGGTGCTCATCGGCACGTCGATTTCATAGCCGATGTCTCCAGCCTCGACGAGAATTTGCGGCGGTTTTTTTTCCAGCAGGGTACCCGAGATGCGTCCGATCATGACGGCTTTCTTCCTTCGGCAGAATCAAAAACTCCCCTCTCCCGCTTGTTGGGAGAGGAGTTGGAGGAGAGGGTGCTTAAACGTCGAACCCCGACTCTACCGCCATTGGGTGAAAGACAGGTTTTCGGTCAGCCAGTTTTCCAGTTCCTCCGGCGGCAGCGGGGGGGAAAACAGGTTGCCCTGGACGATCTGGTAGCCCTGGGCCTTGAGCAGGTTGCGTTGTGTCGAGTGCTCGACCCCTTCGGCGACGACCAGAAGGCCCATGCTGTCGCCAATGTGAATGATGGCGTTGGTCAGCGCCCGCGTGGAGCGGTCGCGGCCAAGGTCTCGCACGAAGGATTGATCGAGCTTGAGCTCATTGACCGGCAGATTGCGCAGATAGGCAAGGCTGGAATAGCCGGTTCCGAAATCGTCGATCGACAGACGCACGCCGAGGGCGCGGATTTCGTTGATGGTTCGTATCACGTTCGGATTGGAATCCATCAACACGCCTTCTGTGATTTCGATCAGGAGGTCGCTGGGAAGCATGCCGTGGGAACGAAGAATGGCTTCGACGTATTGCGGCAGCTTCAGGTTGTGAAAATCGGTGGGTGACAGGTTGACCGATACGGACGGAAGGGTGAAGCCGCGCATACGCCATTGCGCAAACTGACGACAGGCTTCGTTCAGCACCCACTGGCTCAGGTAATTCATCAAGCCGCTTTTCTCGGCCAGCGGGATGAAACGGGACGGAGAAATGTGCCCAAGACGGGGATCGTTCCAGCGCGCGAGCGCTTCGATGCCATGCAGCCGATGGGTTTCGATGTTGATCTGTGGTTGATAGTAGAGTCTGAGCTGGTTGGTTTCGAGTGCTTCGCGCAGGCTCGATTCGAGCGCGAAACGCTCCTTGGCGATCTGGTTCAACTGACCGCTGAAGAAGCTGAAGCAGCCCCGGCCCTTTTGTTTGGCCTGATACATTGCCATGTCGGCTGCATGGATCAGGGTATCCATGTCGCGCCCGTTTTCCGGGAACAGGCTGATGCCGATGCTGGCGGCCGGAGTCAGGGGGATATCTCCGACCTGGCATGGCTCGGAGAGCACGGCGAGCAGCCGTCCGGCGAGGTCGGTGGCGTGCATGCTGTCGCATTGGGTTAGAACGATGACAAACTCGTCCCCCGAATAACGACAGAGAATGTCCACTTCGCGTATCGCTTCGCTCAAGCGTTCGGCGACGATGCACAGCAAGGCATCCCCGGCAGGATGCCCAAGAGAATCGTTGACCTGCTTGAAGTGGTCGACATCGATGAACAATACCGCCAGTTGCGAATTGTCTCGGGTAGCCTGGGCAATGGCCTGATTGGCATGGACATACAACAGGCTGCGGTTGGGCAGGTTGGTGAGACTGTCGAAAAAGGCCAAATGATGGATACGCGCGCGCGACTCCGCCTGCTCCATCGCCATCGTGCACAGGGAGGAAGCGACTTCGGCCAGTTGCGCATGTAATTTGTTCGGTCGTCGACATACGCGGTAGTAAAAGGCCAGGACGCCGATCACACGACCGTTGCGCGCCTTGATTGGAATCGCCCAGCACGACTTGTAGCCCAGTTCCAGCGTCTCGAGTCTGGCAACAGTCCAACCGGGATCGTTTTCGATGTCCCTTGCGAGCACGGATTCGCCACGGAAAGCGGCAAGCCCCAGACAGGTGGTCTGGGGGCGGGGTTCGATACCGTCTATCTGGCCGATGTATTCGGTCGGAAACCCCGGTGCGGCCAACGTGCGCAACAGGCCGCTTCTGTCGATCTGCGCAATGGTGGCGGAGATTTCGGGCGCAATATGCGCAATTTCCTGACAGAGCAGGTTCAGGACCTCTTGCAGCGATTCCGTTTGCGCCATGACCTGGAGGACGTGGTAGCGCAACGTCTTGTATACCTTGTTGAGCGTAATGTTCTTGGCAACGACCAGGTACAGGATGTGGGTTGTCTCGATACGTGAAACGGATATTTCGGCCCATACCCGCGTGTGATTGGGGCGCTCGATGGGTAATTCAACATGGTGACCGACGAGAAGGTCGATGCCGGACTGGCCTGGGAACGGAGTTTGTTGATCGTCTTTCAGGGGAGGCATCAGAAGCGAGATGTTGGCTCCCTGTACGGTATCCCGCCTGCGTCCCCATAGCCGCTCGGCATTGCCGTTGAAAAAAACAATCTCGTCATTTTCGTCAATTATTATGACGGCATTTTCTGCCTGTTCGAGAATCTGCGGATAAAATTGTTTTATCGACATACTGGTTGTGCAACCAACTGACGCAATTTCGGGTAGCGCCGGGTTTGGATGTTTTTTGCTGTAAAACTGCTGCCGGGGAAGATTTGTCAGCTTCCCCTTTTTTGTTTTGTCGAGCGGTGACGATGTGCCTGAAGAAAGTGAGATTTTCATGTTTTTGCACTGAATGAAGGCACTTCTGCAGGAATGAACAAAGTAGCCGGGAAAATTCCCATGGGAATTTGTCTGCTTCAGGGCGAGATGCGATAACGGGTCGGATCGGCGATGTTCGCAGCCAGGAAACCCGCGCGGCGTAAGCGACATGCATCGCAGTGCCCGCAGGCTTGCCCTGTGTCGTCTGCCTGATAGCATGAAACGGTCAGCCCATAATCAACCCCCAGGGCGACTCCCTGGAGAATGATTTCAGCTTTGGAAAGCTCGATCAGTGGCGCGTGAATGAACAGCGGGCGACCTTCCACGCCAGCCTTGGTGGCAAGACAGGCCATTGCCTGAAAAGCCGCGATGAATTCCGGTCGGCAATCCGGATAGCCGGAGTAATCCACGGCGTTGACCCCGATGAAAATATCGCTTGCGCCAAGCGTCTCGGCCCAAGCCAGCGCCATCGACAGCATGACGGTATTGCGTGCGGGAACATAGGTGACGGGTATACCGCTGCTTTTGAGATCGTCGCATCCGCTCCCTTCCGGGACGGCGATGCCGTGATCGGTCAGGGCAGAGCCGCCGAACTGCCCGAGTTCGACCTGGGCCAGCCTGTATTCATGGGCGCCCAGCGCGGAAGCGACGCGGCGCGCGGCGGCGATCTCGGCGACGTGACGCTGGCCGTATGCCACAGTCATGGCGTGGCACTCGAAACCTTGCTGTCTGGCAAGCGCGAGACAGGTCGCGGAGTCTAGACCTCCCGAGAGCAGGATGACGGCACGCGGCGGAGAAGGCATGGCGGGTTTGTGGGGAGGGGAATGGATTTAACGCCCTCTGATGTTTTGCCAAAGAACTTTGTGTAATTGGAGTTGAAAGCGCACCGGGAGACGGTCACGCACGATCCATTCAGCCAGACGCGCGGGATCGAGTTGACCGGCGACCGGCGACAGCAGCACCGGGCAGCGTTCCGCCAGACACAGGGATGAGATTTGTTCTCGCGCCCATAGGTAGTCGTCTTCATCGGCGAGCACGATCTTTATTTCGTCCTGTGCGTTCAGATGCGGGATATTTTCGTAACGATTGCGCTCGTGCTCACCCGATCCGGGAGCCTTGAGATCGACGATCCGGGACACTCTCGGATCGATGCCGCTGATGTCGAACGCGCCGCCGGTCTCCAATGAGACCGAATAACCGGCATCGCACAATGCGCTGAGCAGCGCGGAACAGGCTGGTTGTGCGAGCGGTTCGCCGCCTGTCACACAGACGTAATGGAGCGCGTACTCGGCAACATCATTGAGTATCGTTTCCAGGTCGAGGTTTTCTCCGCCGCGAAAGGCGTATTCGGTATCGCACCAGACACAACGCAAGGGGCAGCCGGTCAGACGCACGAATACCGTAGGCAGGCCGGTGCGCGTCGACTCTCCCTGCAAGGAGGCAAAGATTTCCGAGACGCGCAACGTGTGGTCTTGCCCGGAGGGCATCGTTCAACGTGAAGCTGAAGAGGAAAGGTGCTGCTTGGCTGTTTTGGCCGCGTTGGATGAAGGATAGCGGTCAATCAGCGATTGCAGTGTTTGCCTGGCGGTGCGCCGGTCATTGATGGCAAGCTGACCATTGGCCAGACCGAGCATGGCGTCGGGCGCAACCGCGCTCTTGGGCCAGCGCCCGAGCACGGTGTTGAAGTGTTTGTTGGCGGCGGCAACGTTCTTGGCCTGCAAGGCGGCGTTACCAGCCCAGAAATGGGCTTCGGGCAAGTTGCCGCTATCCGGGTTGCCGTTGATGTAGGCATCGAGTTCGACAAGTGCTTCGGCAGAGCGGCCTTCTTTCAGCAGACCGAGCGCAGCTTCGTAACCGCCAGCGCCGCCCGTTTGGGCGGGGGCGGCGCTTTGTGCGTTCGTTTCAGACTGACGCATCCGGTTGTCGAGGTCACGGTAAAAATCGAGCTGTCGCGCTTTGAGCGTCTCGATTTCGTTGAGCAACACCTCGTTCTGACCGCGCAGGCGGGCAAGCTCGGCACGCATCTCCTCGATCTGATTGGCCAGCTCGAATTGACCATTGGAAAAGGTTTCGAGCCGGCCATTGACCTCCTGCCTCAGATTGTTGATCTGCTGGCGGGCTTCCGAATCGCTCAACAGGCCCGCCTGTGCGGAACCGGCCAGGAAAAGCGCGGCAAACGCCGCCAGGGGCAGGAGATGTTTCATTGCAGATCTACCTTAAATAGACGAAGTCACCACGACGGTTCTGGGCGTAACAATCTTCCGTGGATGCGGTGCAACGCGGATGTTCCTTGCCCAGGCTGACCGCTTCCATCTGTGAGTCGTTTACGCCCTGCCTTCTCAGGGCCTGACGCACAGCTTCGGCGCGCTTCTGGCCGAGAGCGAGATTATACTCGCGGCTGCCGCGTGCGTCTGCATTGCCCTGAATGGTCACTTTGCGGGCAGGTTGCTGGCTCAGATGCCGGGCATGGGAGTCGACCACGGGGCGACCCTCGGAGCGAATGATGTAGCTGTCATAATCGAAGTAGACGCTTTCCTGGGAAAGGCCGGCTCCTCCATCACGGAGGTTGCGGCCATCAGTGCGTCCTGTGGTCACGGTGGCAACTTGTGATCCATCCTTCAAGCCATCCTGATTGTCGGCGGTCTCGTCGGTCGGCGTGGTTGGACATCCGCTAAGCGTGAGGATCAGCAGGGAGGGAAGCAGCAGTTTTTTCATGATACATCTCCGGTGAGTGAAACAGGATTGAAAAGAGGGGAACTACTTCAGCATCGGGCCCCAGGCAGGTTCTCGCACATCGCCGGCTTGTATTGAAAGGCGTTGTTTGACCCGGCCATCCGCAGATACTGCCGACAACATGCCTTTGCCGCCGGATACGGTGGCGTAAAGGATCATGTTGCTGTTGGGGGCAAAACTGGGCGATTCGTCGCTCGACGAATCCGAAAGAATGCTGGTCTGACGACTGCTCAAATCCAGTACGGCAATCTGGAAACCCCCGCTCTGGCGAGTCATGAATGTCAACTTCTTGCCGTCGGGCGAGGGGCGTGGCGTGACGTTGTAGCCGCCCTCGAACGTCATGCGTTCGACGTTGCCGCCGGCCACATTGAGCCGGTAGATCTGCGGGCCGCCGCTACGGTCGGAGGTGAAGTAAATGTATTGTCCATCGGGCGACCATGCCGGTTCGGTGTCGATACCGGAGGATGTCATCATCCGCCGCGCGCCGGAGCCGTCGGCGTTGATGAGGTAGATTTGCGACAGGCCATCCTTGGTGAGCACCACTGCGAGCCGCCGCCCGTCCGGCGCCCAGGCCGGCGCGGAGTTGGAACCCTTGAAGTTGGCCAATACCCTACGCTGGCCGGTGGCGAGCGTATGCACATAGACGACGGGTTTCTGGGCCTCGAACGAGACGTAGGCGATCTGCTGCCCGTCCGGCGACCATGTCGGCGAGATGATCGACTCGGAGGAACGAAGCGCCGTTTGGGCGTTCATGCCGTCGGAGTCGGCGATGTGCAGTTCATAGCGCGAACCGCTCTTGACGACATAGGCGATACGGGTGGCGAAGTACCCAGGCATGCCGGTGAGTTTTTCGTAGATGAAATCGGCGATCTTGTGGCCGACCAGGCGATATTGTGCCGGCGTCATCTGCAGCGACATTCCGCCCAGTGGACCCTTGGTCGTATCGAAGAGGCGGAAGCGGACTTCATAACGCCCGCCGGATGAGGGAATGACCGAGGCGGGCACGACTGCATCGGCTCCGCGAGCCGCCATCGCAGGGAGATCGGGGGGGGGCGATTCCGGCAGCGTCATGGGGCCGGCAGCGTCATGGGGCTGATGTCGATGAGACTGAACATGCCGCTGTTTTTGAGGTCGGCGCGCACGACTTCGGAGACGGAGTTCGGCAGGCTGCCTTCTTTCTCGAAAACCGGGACGATGATCGGGATGACTTGCACACACGAGCCGAGTTGCTCACACGTGCCGGTGACCTCGAGTTTGAGCGCGTCTTGCGCACGCGCGCCTGCCATAGCCAGACAAGCCAGGAGAAGGGTGCACACAAGCCGGAGAAGGCTGTCGAAAATGACGCTGATACGGGAGTGGGTGACGATGTTGATCATGGCGCAATAGCTGAAAGTTGAAGGGATTATACCTCTAAAATATTTATTTTAACCATATATCGAGCATGACTGTCGTCATATTTAGAAAAATGTATCATAAATGTTTCAGTCTTCCAGTGGCTTGAAGGTGACTTCGAGCTTTTTTTGGAACAGATTGCGGTTGTCAGGCGGCGGCAAGGGGTCGGATTTTTTGATCGCGCGCTCGATCGCTTCGTCGAGCGCACGATTGCCTGAAGATTGTCTGAGTCTGACGCTGATGACTTCACCGCCTCTGCTGGTCATGACCTGCTCGATTTCAAACACGGCCACAGGTTTGCCGGACAAGCCGGGGGGGGGGATCAGATTGCGCCGAACCTTGGCGGCGATGGCTGCCTTGTAGGCGGCAAGTCCGACTGGGTCGCCAGCACTGCCAGTTCCCGGTGAACCCTGTCGTCCTCCCCCTGCTTCCAGGAGATCGGTAGCCCTCTTGGCCTCGGCAGTGCGCGCGATGGTCTGATCGAGTTTTTGATCAAGCTTGAGGTCGATCGGCTTGAGGGGTGGCTCAGGCTTCGGTTTGGGTTTGGGTTTTTCCGGCTCGGGCTTCGGTTTGGGTTTTTCCGGTTCGGGCTTCGGTTTGGGTTTGGGTTTCTCCGGCTCGGGTTTTTTGTCAGGTTTTTTCGTGGCAATCTCAGGTTCGGGTTCTGGCACCGGAGGAGGCTCGGGTTTGGGAGGTTCGGGTTCGGGCTTGGGCGGCTCCGGCGGAGGAGCAGGCAGGGCGGCAGTGGGGCCGGGGCCGACAGGCGCGCCGACCAGCCCGACTTCGAGCGTTCCGGGTGATTCGATCTTCCACGCGAACCCGTAGACCAGAAACACGACCAGCCCAACATGGACTGCAATGGTGAGGACGAGCGATAGAACCCTTCGCGGTGGCGCCTGGACAGGACGATGATCTGACCGGAGAGCGTTCATTTACCTGTGTTGCCTGATCTCGTCTGCAGGCTGACTTTTTTTGCCCCCTCGCTACGTGCCGCTTCGAGTACGTCGATCACTCTCTGGTACGGCAAGTCATTGTGGGCAGCGATAAGAATGGGGTGATCGGTTTTAACCAGTTTTGCCAGTTCGCGCTGGAATTCGAGATTCGAGAGCGGAGTGGCCTTATCGTTGACAGTGCGTTTGAGCGCAAGTTTCCCATCCTTGTCGACTTCGATGATTGCGGCTTCCACCGGCGGCGCGGCCAAGGGGCCTGCCGTGGGAACGTCGATGTTGCCGGACTGCATCATGGGGGACGACACCATGAAGATGACCAGCAACACCAACATGACGTCGATGTAGGGGACGACGTTGATCTCGTTCTTTTGGCGGCGTTTTCTCATAAGAGGAGGGCGATTTCAGCGCAGGTTGCGTTGGAGGATGTTGGAGAATTCTTCCATGAAGCTCTCGAAGCGGATACCGAGCCGGTCGATGTCATGGGCGAAGCGGTTGTAGGCCACGACGGCGGGAATGGCTGCGAACAGCCCGATTGCCGTGGCGATCAGCGCCTCGGCGATTCCAGGCGCAACGTGAGTCAGCGTGACCCCGCCGACTTCCTTGGCCAATCCCCGGAAGGCGTTCATGATGCCCCACACCGTACCGAACAGGCCGATGTAGGGCGATACCGAACCGACCGAGGCCAGGAAGGCGAGATGGGAATCGAGATCGTCAACCTCGCGCTGGTAGGTGGCTCGCATCGCGCGACGGGATCCGTCGATGGTGGCGGCGTGGTCGTGGCTCTTGGTACGCAGCTTGGTGAACTCACGGTACCCCGCCTCGAAGATGCGTTCCATGCCGCCGCTGCGGAAACGCCCGCCCGCTGCCGCCTGATACATCAGGTCGAGATCGCCGCCGCTCCAGAAATCGCGCTCGAAACGGTTGGCCTTGGATTGCGCGGATTTGATCTGGAACCACTTGCGGAATATCCAGTACCACGACACGACGGAAAGCAGGACGAGCAGGCCCATGACCAACTGGACGAGAACGCTGGCCTGCTTGACCATTTCAATGATGGAAAGATCTTGAATAATGCTTGGAGTTGGCATTGGAATCAGTGAATTGAGAGTTGATCGTTGAGCCGGACGCGAACTGCTTCCGGCCAGGGAACGGGACGGCCATTGCCGGGTGAAACGGAGGCGATCCTGACCTCGGCAGTAAACAGCAGCTTGTCCCCGCGAAAGATACGTTGGAAGAATAATACACTAACATTTCGCACGTCATGGATCGTGCTGATCACGGTCAGGTCGTCGTCGAGGCGGGCCGGAGCGAGATAATCGGCCCGCACGCTGCGCACGACGAAAAGCGGGCCGCCAGCCTCGAGCAACTGCCGTTGCCCAAAACCGAGCGAGCGCAGCCATTCAGTGCGGGCGCGCTCGCAAAAACGCAGGTAGTTGGCGTAATACACGACACCGCCCGCATCGGTATCCTCGTAGTAGATACGTATTGGAAAGACGAAGGCAGGCGGCTGCGTGGCGTTGACAGGGATTCGGGCAGGCGAAAGGGACGGTGAACTCATGCACATCCCATTATTTTAACCGAGTCGCGCACGACATGTCGATTATTGTCGAATCTTGCCTTTACAACCTGGAGAAAATGTTGATGCATTGCCCCGATAAGTAACCTCTTAACAACCCCTCCTGGCAGCGCGTAGCGAAGCGAAGTCGCTGCAATCCACACATCACATGGATCCTGCGACTTCGCGCAGGATGACAAGCGGTGGATGCTTAAGTTGTTCAGAGG
>WRNU01000060.1 GCA_009776435.1 Betaproteobacteria bacterium
AGGCGAAGCCTGACGGGGTGGTTTCCCCTCCCGTGGAGGGGTGCCCGAAGGGCGGGGTGGTTTCGGCGAAGAGTTCGAGCGCCTGACGAGCGATGTCGATCCGGATGCGCATGGTTCAGGCCAACAGCGTGCGGACGCGCCGCGCGGCAAAAAAGGAAGAAAGCAACTCACCGCAGTCGAAGGCCAGCACGTCGCCCACGATGTCTGCATGGTGGTTCAGGCGGGACTCGGCGTAGAGATCGAGCACACTACCCGCCGCGCCGGTCTTGGGATCACGCGCGCCGAAAACGACACGCGCAATACGGGCATGGAACATGGCGCCGGTGCACATCGCGCACGGCTCCAGGGTCACGAACAACTCGCAACCCGGTAGACGATAGTTGCCGAGACGGGCTGCCGCATCCCGCAACGCGATGATTTCGGCGTGGGCCGTGGGGTCATGCGAGGTGATGGGTCGGTTGTAACCGCGCCCGACGATTTCGCCGTCGCACACCACGACCGCCCCCACAGGCACCTCTCCTGCCGCGCCCGCTTCCCGCGCGAGATCAAGCGCCTCGCGCATGAAACGTTCGTCATACGCCGTGTCGGCGCTGAGTTTGGTGTCGTTCCCGGATTGCACGGCGGCGTTCATCTCAGAGAAAAACGCACGCCGTTGCCCTCGCGTCCGTGCTCTCTGGCTTCTTCCTCGGTCAACGCACGCCGGAACAGGCGCTCCGGAGAGATGCCTCCCTGGTCGGTCAACCAGCGTTGTATGGCAGTTTCGCGCCGACCGGCGAGCGAGTCGACATCTTCCTGTTTGACGTCGATGGCCTCCAACAACAATTTTTCCATCTCCCTGACCGGCAGGCTCTTGGCAAAACCGACGAAATTGCGCGGTTTCTTGATCTTTGCCTGTCCGTACACCGCCTCGAGCAACGCGACGTACTCCTCGCTTTCCGGGTCGATCTCGTCCATCGGGGCGTTCGCGTCCATTTTCCTGCGCTTTTCAGCCATGACCATGTGGTGTAGCTTGTTGTATCGAATGCCTTCGGTGTCGCGCTGGGCATTGGCCTGGCCGGTGATGTCGAGTTTCAGGGACGAACGCTCTTCCAGCGATTTTGCGAGGTCGCGCAACTTTTCTTCCTGCGCCGCGCCAATCCTGAAACTGCCGGGATCGAAATCGAGTTGCGAGAGTTCTTCCCGCCCGAACAGGGCGAAAGGCGCGGTAATCGCCTTGCCGATGAGACCGGCAAAGGCGCGCATCACCAGGCCGAAAACGCTGAACTGGGGATCGTCGAGCGTGCCGCCGACCGGCAGGTGGATGTCGATTTCGCCGCGCGAGTTCTTCAGCAGCGACACCGCCAGCCGAACCGGCAGTTTGGTCGCCTCCGGGCTGTCGACGGCGTCCCCGAAGGTAAGCTGATCGAGAAACACGTGGTTCTCAGCCGAAAGCTTGCGATCTTCGATCCGGTAACTGAGGTTAGCCGAGAGTTTCCCCCGAGCGATGCCGTAGCCGATATAGCGCCCGGAATAGGTCGAGAGTCCGGGCAATTCAAAATCCTTGACTTCGGCATCGATGTTCAGTCGACGATCCTGACGGAAAGGATTGAATTCGCCCTTGATCGTCACCGGAGCCTCGCGCCCTACACTGGCTTGCAGATCGAGCTTCGCCATCGAGTCCTGTTCCGAAGCGAGGCCGGTGAGTTCGCCGGAAAGGCTCCCCAGGCGAACGTTGTAGTTCGGGCGGATGAAGCGATCCGTAAAGTCGATGTTGCTTTTCCGGACGACGATGCGGTCCACTTTCATGGACGGCGGCGGCTCGGCCATCGCAGCATTTTCCTCGTTTTTCGCGTTCTCGGCGTCATCCTCGGCATCGAGCGCCGGTTCTTCTCCCGGAGAACGCTGCACCTCGCGCAGGTTGAGTCTTCCCCTTTCATCGAGAATCAGGCGGGAAGCCAGCCCATCGACGGCAATCTCGCCAATGGCAAGCGCGAACGGTTCCAGATCGACCCTGGCCTTGCGTACCGCGAACTTGTCCCAACGCAGGAAATCCTGCTGGTTGGCGCGATCCAGGGAATTGAATTTACTGACCGTGAGATTGCCCGCAAGGGAGCCTCGCAGGCTTCCGCGGTGCTGCCGGAGATCCAGCCGCCCCCAGGCCGACAGCCTCCCCTCCCTGATGCCGAGTTGCGCGTGCGGCGCAATGTAAGGCTGCACCAAGGGCAACGGAAAGTTTTGCAGATTGACTTCGAGATTGGTTCGGAGGGGTTCGGGCACGAAAGACCCTTTCAGCGTGAGACTGCCATCCTTGCCGATGCGCCCTTGCAGCAGGTCGAGCTTGGCAGGCTTGGCCCCCTTTGCCGTCGTCAAATCGCTCAACTGCAATTCGGTAACATCTGCCGTTATCACCGCCGGTCGATCGCCGGTGGCGCGATCCTCGAAGCGGATCGACGATTTCGAAACGCTGGCCTTGTCCAGGGAAAGCGTCCAGGGAGATGAAACCTTGCCTTTGCTCGGGGTGGGCTTACCCGCCAGCGCCATGAAGTCGAAACGGCCATTGGCAAAACGGGTCGCGGCCAGCGCCACGCCTTGCGCGTTGATTTCCCCAATCCGAACCTGGCGTGTATCCGGCTGGATCACGGCATCGGCAAGGGTGAGCTTTCCAAGTCTGAGCAATTCACCCTTGCGCCCGGACAAGCCGAGCACGAATTCGGAAAGTTCGAGCTGTTTGATGTCGGCTTCAACCGACAATTCTTCCCCGGCATCCTTGTCGTTGTTCTGCGACGCAATCCGGTAGCGGAAAACGCCCCTGGCGCTTCCCTGGCGAATTTCGCCGCCGAAATCGGTGTAATATCGCCCGTAGAGCGCAGGTTGCAAACCCTCCACCGTCAGGTTGCCGTCGTACTCGAAAGGCTTCAGGCGCAAGCGATCCTGATGGCTGAATCTTTCGCCCGAAGCGGTCGTGTAATCGAGACGGATGACTGCTGGAACCTGCCCGCTGGAGGCCAGATCGCGTAAATCGAGGCTGATGCCCTCCAGCCGACTGCTGAATCCGCCCGCCACGGCACGATCATTAAAGCGTATCAGCCCGGCACGGATACTCGCCGAGGAGAGCAGAAAATCCAGTGGAGACTCTGCGCCGGTCGAGTCCTGCGCCCTTGCCGTTTTCGTCGTTTTCGTCGCGCCCGGCGCAGGCGCGCCCGCAGGCCGCAGACTTTCCACGTTGAAACTGCCGTCGGGTTCGCGGATGAGATCGAATTCGGGCCGCTGCATGCGCAACTTGCTGAAGTAGTAGCGCCCGGAAAGCGGTTGAATATCCGCCAGTTCGACTTCCAGTTCGGCAACCGACAGTACCGGCCCGCCCGCACGATCCTGGATCGCCAATTGGTTCACCTGTGCCCTGCCCCGGACGGACATCTTTGCCATTTCGCCCGCGCGCTGGCTGAATTCCACACGCAAATCGAGATCGAGCACACCCGACGGAAGCCTGAAAGACGGCTCGAAAGGCAGATACGCCAACCAGGGAGGCAGTTCAAAGTCCTTGAGCGTCAGTTGTTCGAGCTTCGCCTCGAAACCATCGGGCAACGTATCCAGCCGTCCCTTCGCACCCAGATGACGCCCGTCGAACAGCATCGACAACACCGGCTCGACGAAAACATCGGCCATGACCGTCAATCTGGAAACAACGGGGATGCCCAGTTTCAGGCTGGATATCTGATGAGTGGTTTCGGTCACGCGGTCTTCCACCTCGATCGTCCCGTCCTCGACGTGGATATTGGCTATCGAGAACAGGGGGCGACTACCCTCGTCCCGAGATCGCGCCGCGAGCCGATCGATCACATCCGACCAGTTGTAGCGCCCTTCGGCGAGCCTCACCAATCGGGCATAGGGAGCCTTGAGCGCCACTTCCTGCACCACCGGCCCGCCGTGCCAAAGCGATGAAATCTCGAAATTGACCATGAGCCGCTCGAACCCCAGGGTCGGCGTGGCGGAACCCTCCCCGCGCTCATCCTCCGCGCCCTCCATGATTTTCAAGCCGCGAAATTCGGCAGTGAGGGTAAAAGGATTGAAAGCGACTTCGTCGATCGACACCTCGCGCCCGAGCAGATCACCCAGAAATTGCGGCGCATAATGCCTCGCAAACAATGGAAGACCGATAAACCCCACCCCGGCATACAGGAGCAACGCAAACACGGCCCAGGCAAGCGGGCGAACGATGCGCCGATACCTCGACAGCAACGTCGGCGCCGGAACCCGATCGGCCACTGCGGATGAATCCGAATCCATTTACAGAAACATCTCCCGTCATGAGCAACTGGATGTCGATGCACCCATAATAAATGCTCTCTGAAATAAAAATACAGAATATAGCATTCCGAGGGAATATCCCTCATCTTTTATTTCATTATCTTCGCAGAACGACTCATGCCCTGCGCGATGCACGCCCTCTACGTTCGACGGCTATCACACGCACCTGAATGATAATACGAACGAGGCTCCGAAATGTAACGCCTTGTACTGCGCCTCCTGCCGAGGACCGGCCCCGCTTCCCTGCCCGCCCGTCACTGCTCTCCGCGCTGTCCATCTCCATCATCGACGGTCTTTGGCACATCCGGTCATGAACACCCGGATACCGACATCGCCCATGTTTCGCCATCAGGATCTTGAATCTACGCCCAAGGAAATATTTCCTATTATTTATCTGTCACTCATCGTAACCTGACCCGTGTCTTATGCGCCCAGAGCTTCCCTTACTCACGAATACACGAGGTTCCAGAACCATGAAAAGCATCAAGCTACGCACCAGGCTGATGGTCGGCTTTGGGTTGCTTCTTGGGTTGCTCGCCATCGTCGGCGGCCTGTCCATCCACTCCATCAACAACATGTCGCACGGCACCACGGATATCGTGACCAGACGAATCCCGAACCTCATCAATTTCAGCACGCTGGAGAAGGATGTTTACATACTCCGCAGTCTGGCGCTGTCCGTCTTCAAGGAGCAAACCCCGACCCGCGAGTCGGCAAACGCCCTCAACGAGATCATCGATTCCCGCAAGAAAACCTGGGTAGAACTCGACACAGCAATGCAAAAGATCGAAGCCGTTCCCCGGATAACCCAGGCAACCAGGGATCTGCACAACAAGCTGGTCGCCTCCATGGATGAATATCGCAGGCTCAATGCCCCACTGGATAATCTCCTCCCGAGGCTGGCTTCAGCCGCAGCCTCCGGGGACTCCGCCCAACTCAACCAGGTGTTCGAAGAGTACAAGGAGATCTACGGCAAAGTGTTCACCTTCTCGGCTCAATTGCGCACGGCAATAGCCGAATGTATCGAGAGGCAAGTGGCTCTCGCCGAAAGCGACGGTCAGGCTTCCATCGAACAGTCCAATACATCCGATACGCTCGTCGGCTCGCTGGTGATTATCGGCATCCTGGCTGGCACCTTCATCGGTTTCGCGGTCCTGCGTGCAGTGCTCCGTCAGATTGGCGGAGAACCGGCCTACATCCAGTCGATCATGCAAAGCGTGTGCGACGCCGATCTCAGCGTCAAGGTCGATTTACGCCCCGGCGATACAACGAGCGCGTTGCACGCCATTGCCGTCACCATCTCCAGACTGCGCGAGATCGTCGACATCATCAGTTCCAACGCCAATGAAATCGCCGCAGCCAGTGAAGAATTGAGCGCCACCAGTGACAAGATCGCCGCCTCCAGCGAGAGCCAGTCCCAGGCCGCCACCTCGATGGCCGCCTCTGTCGAACAGATGACCGTCTCCATCAGTCATGTCTCCAGTTCAGCCACCGATGCAAACAAGATGGCGCAACTCTCCGGCGAAGCCGCGAATGAAGGCGCGAACACCATCCGCTCCGTGGTTGCCGACATCAACCGCGTGGCGCACGACATCGGAGATGCCGCGAAAAGCGTGGAAGAGCTCGGGGAACAGTCGCGCGAAATCGCCTCGGTGGTCAACATCATCAAGGAAGTGGCCGATCAGACCAACCTGCTCGCCCTCAACGCGGCCATCGAAGCGGCGCGCGCGGGCGAACAGGGCAGAGGNTTCGCCGTGGTCGCCGACGAAGTGAGAAAGCTTGCCGAGCGCACCTCCTCCTCNACCGAGGACATCGCCCGCATCGTGGGTCTGATCAACAACGGAACCGNGCACGCGGTTCANACCATGCAACAACAGAGCGAAAGTGTGAAAACCACCGTCGACCTGTCCGAACGGGCGGGCACGACCGTCGAGAAAATCCACGACAACTCCGGCTCGGTGCTCAACGCCGTATCGGAAATCTCGCTCGCGCTCTCCGAACAAACCGCTGCCAGCACCGAGATTGCCAGGAACGTCGAGTACATTGCCTCCATGAGCGAAGACAACACCGCCGCCGTGCGTGAAGTCGCCCAGGCGACACATGCCCTCTCCGGCCGCGCCGCACAACTTCAGGAAACGGTCAACCGTTTCAGACTGTAGAGCCGTTTGGACCTGTCTTCAGGGAGCGCCCTCTCCTGCAAGCCAAACACGAACTGCACTGCAAGGAGAACTCCCATGAACAACCTTCGCAGCAACCTTGTAATCAACAGTCTGCTGGCCCTGATCACGCTGACTTTCATCGGTGTGGCATACACCTTCATGTCCATGCGGCACGCAGCCGACGCGATGGGCGCCGCCAGCAACGACCGCTATCGTTCCCATCTGCTGGCCTCCGAATTGCGGCAGAGTTCGGATGATCTCACCCGGCTGGGGCGCACCTACGTCGTCACCGGCGACCCATCCTACGAGCAGCAGTACAACCGCGTGCTGGATATCCGCAACGGCAAGGCGCCACGGCCCCAGGAGTACGACCGTATCTACTGGGACTTCGTCGCTGCGGGCCAGGACAAACCGCGGCCAGACAGCGAGACTGTGGCGCTCCAGACTCTGATGAAGCAGGCCAACTTCACCGACGCTGAGTTCGCCAAGCTCGGAGAGGCGCAGGCCAACTCCGACGGGCTGGTCAATCTGGAAGTAAAGGCCATGAATGCGGTGAAAGGCAAATTTGCCGACGCCCAGGGCAATTACACCATCGACGGGCAACCCGACATGGAGTTGGCCCGAGAACTGGTGCATAGCAAGGAATACCACCAGTACAAGGCCCGGATCATGAAGCCCATCGATGACTTTTTCGTCCTGCTGGATCATCGCACCAATGCCGCGTTGCTGCATGCCAGTGACAGACTGTCCAACGCACAGTTGATGTTCCTGGTGGCAATCATCCTGCTGGTCGGGGAAATTCTGTTCCTGATTCTACTGGGTCGGCACCAGCAGCGCGCCCAGTTGGGCGGTTCGGCGAACGAGATTGAACAAGTGCTACAGGAAATCGCTTCAGGCAATCTGACGGTAGCCGTGCCCAATGCGCCGGAAAGCAGTGCGCTGGGCCAGATTGGAGTGATGAATCTACGGCTGCGCCAACTGATCGGCGAAGTCAACTGCAATGCCGGCAAACTGGTGAACGCGGTAGGGTCATTGCACCAAACCACCGACCGCATCAGTTCGGATGTCGATCAGATGAACCAGGCAATCAGCTCCAATGCCACGGCCATCGAGCAGATCACGGTCAGCGCGACCCAAGTTGCCGACACCACTGCGGACGCCAACACCATCGTTTCCCAGGTCCATGACAGCGCAGAACGGGGCCGTCACGCGATGCAGCAGGTGTCGACCGAAGTGGGCAAGCTCTCCGAAGCGATGGCTGCGCTGGGCAAAACCCTGCATTCTCTTGGCGAGCATTCGGAGGAAATTGGTTCCATTGTCGGCGTCATCAAGGAAATCGCGGACCAAACGAATTTGCTGGCGCTGAACGCCGCTATCGAAGCCGCCCGCGCTGGCGAGCAAGGGCGCGGCTTTGCCGTTGTAGCCGACGAGGTGCGCAAGCTGGCGGAACGCACCGCCCAGGCCACGACCGAAATCACCACCATGACCGGGGGCATGCAACAGCAGACCACGGGCACCATCAACAGCATGCAGAAGGCTCGCGGCGCCGTGGATCAAAGCGTCAATCTGGCCCGGAGCACAGCCGATGAGATCGAAAACATCGGCAAGCTCATGCAGCAGGTCGTGGAGACTTTCGCGCAGATCACCCGCGTCACACGGGAACAATCCACCGCCGCAAGCAACATCGGCCAGACCACTGAGCGCATCAACGACATGACCCGCTCCACGTCGGAAATCACCCAAAGCGCCAATTCCACTTTGGATGAGTTGCATCAGCATGCTCGCAAACTCAAGAATGTAGTGGAACGTTTTCGGGTTTGAACGGTTCAGGCTGTAGCGCCGTCTTCCTTCGCCACTGCCGCCAGCATCCGCTGACGGCTCTCCGGCGTCTCCAGGCTGATGCGGCCCAGCGTTCCCGCGCGATAATCCGTGAGAAAAACGTTTGCGGCCTTCTCCAGGTCGAACCCTCCACCCTTGCGCACGCAGCCACGCAAATGGGCGATGTGTTCCAGCAGCCCTTCCCCATCCAGTCCGATCGTGTCGATCCGGTAACGGGTTTTGATGAACGCCGGGTAACGCGCCAGCAGGATCGTTCCCAGGTTCACCGCCACTTCCTCATCGATCACCGCATTGCGGCCAATCGCATGACTGGCGGCCAGCATGAAACCATCCGCGTCGTGTTCGATCTTCGGCCACATCAGGCCCGGCGTGTCCGTCAGCGTCATTCCCGGCCCCAGGTCGAGCGTCTGCTGGCCTTTCGTCACCGCCGGTTCATCGCCGACCTTCGCCACGCGACGCTTCAGGAGCGCGTTCATCAGCGTGGATTTACCCACGTTCGGAATGCCCGCCAGGATCATTCGCAAAGGTTTTTCCGCCCCGCTGCGGTGCGGCGCGAGTTGCCGGGCCAGCGCCGGAATACGCCCCACGTCCGCCGGATGCTTCGCCGAAATCGCCACTGCCAGCACACCGGGCTGGGTGTTGTAGTGTGCGATCCACTCGCGGGTTGCATCCGGATCGGCGAGGTCGGCCTTGTTAAGCAGCTTCAGGCAGGAACGATTCCGGAAGCGCCGCAACTCCTCGATCATCGGATTGCAACTCGCTCCGGGCAGACGCGCATCCATAACCTCGATGACCACGTCCATCGCCGCCAGCGCCCCGGCAAACGAGCGGCGCGCGGAATTCATGTGACCCGGAAACCATTGGATGGCAGGCATTGGAAAGAAGGAGAACCAAACGGGTTCGCATTATCTTATATTTCCAGCGAGTCCTTGCCTTTTCCCCCTTCTCCCACGGATCATCGAATGCGCGTATGCAACGCGAACTTATGCCGTCAACCTTTTTTCCGCAGGCGACGGACGAGCGGCAGAACCAGCAACCCGGAGCCGAACATCAGTATCATCGAGGGTTCCGGAATGGCGCTGATGTTGTAAGACGCCTGAATCGTGGCCGAAAATCCGGTCGGATTAAAAGAATTCTCGAAATAGCCGCTGTTGTGAACAATGAACTCGACCGTGTTGATCCCATCGACGTTCCAGGGAATGCCATCGCCAGGAAGAATGGAAAGATCGAGGTAGCCCGCCAACCAGGCAGCGTGATCGTTGCTCTGAGCCTCAAAACCATCGTACAACATGCCGTTGATGATAACAGCATGCATGTGGTCGTCGGCGGTAAAGCTGATTGAAAGTCCGTTGAACGATGCCGTCGGATCGACGCTGGTAAAACCCGTGTCGTTGATCGTCGTCACGTATGAGTAATAGCCGTTCTCTCCATACCCATGGTTTTCCAGGCTGATCCAGGGGAGATCCGATTCCCAGATGGCCGCTCCATCAACCATCTGCGCCTGAGCATACCCTGTGGTATCGAGAACGCCATTCGTATAGCTCCGTTCCTTTTCCCACTCGAAGGTTTCGTTGAATACATACTCCCCGGTATCGGGGTCCTGCACATTTTCGCCCCCAAAATATTTGACCATCCATTGGCCGACATCTGCGTCACTGGTATCGCGGAACGTGCCGGGAGTGCCCGCACCCGGATCGGCGAAGACCGGTTTATGCGCGAAGACCACGAAGGAAGTAGCCACAACGAGAACTCGTAGAACCAAGGATTTTCTGGACATGATCAGCCCCTCTCATGTTGTCTGGCATTCGGCAAGGCAAAGCCGCCCACTGCCGCAATCGACCACAAACCCTCAGGAACCTCTGAACAGCCCCCCTGTCATTGCAGCGCGTAGCGAAGCGAAGTCGCTTCAACCCACACACCGCATGGATCCTGCGACTTCGCGCAGGATGACAAGCAGTGGATGCTTAAGTTATGCAGAGGTTCCCTTATGGGTACCCTCTCTACCTGATCACTCACTTTATACAGGATAAGCAGAAAGAATCAATCATTATTGAACTGCTCGTTCTCAACACTCACAAATCATGATAAACAAGCGAACTCGCCACGCATTTTTTGAAAGGCCCGATCATGCCCGCTCCGAACGACCCCTTCGCCCTGCAAGACTCCCAACTCCTTCGTCGCCAGCCCTTCGTCAACGGCCAATGGATTGCCGGGGACGGCCCGGCGCTGGTGGTGGACAATCCCGCTACGGGCGCAAGCCTGGGCGAAGTCGATACGCTCTCCCCTGCCTCGGTCAACACCGCCATCGACGCGGCACAAACCGCGCTGCCGGGCTGGAAAGCCATGACGGCGCGGGAACGCTCGACAAGAATGGAACGCTGGCACGACCTCATCCTGGCGCATGCCGACGACCTCGCCCGCATCATGACCCTCGAACAAGGCAAGCCGCTGGCCGAAGCGCGCGGAGAAATCCTCTACGGCGCATCGTTCGCCAAGTGGTTCGCGGAAGAAGGCCGCCGCGCCTACGGCGAAATCATCCCACCGCCCCAACGCGGTCGCCGGATTCTCGTACTGCGCGAACCCATCGGCGTATGCGCGGCCATCACTCCGTGGAATTTCCCCTGCGCCATGATCGTGCGCAAAACCGCGCCCGCGCTCGCCGCCGGATGCCCCATCGTTCTCAAACCGGCGGAATCCACCCCCTTCTCCGCGCTGGCGCTGGCCGAGCTCGCGCAGCGCGCGGGCATTCCTCCCGGCGTCTTCAACGTCGTTCTC
Source organism: Betaproteobacteria bacterium (assembly GCA_009776435.1). Classification (GTDB taxonomy): domain Bacteria; phylum Pseudomonadota; class Gammaproteobacteria; order Burkholderiales; family Rhodocyclaceae; genus WRNU01. Next base: position 11,061 of record WRNU01000060.1, read on the forward strand.
GGCAACCCGCCGGACATCGGCAAAGCCTTTGCTGCCCACCCGGCAATCCGCAAACTCTCCTTCACCGGATCCACGCGCACCGGGCGCATCCTGCTGGCGCAAGCGGCTGAACAGATACAGAAAGTGACCCTGGAACTGGGCGGAAACGCCCCCTTCATCGTCTTTGAAGACGCCGATTTCGACGCCGCCGTCAACGGGGCCATCGCCGCCAAGTTTCGCAACGCCGGCCAAGTGTGCATCGCCGTCAACCGCATCCTCGTGCATGAAACCCTCTTTGCCCGCTTCACCGAACGCTTTGCCGCCCGCGCGGCGGCGCTCAAAGTCGGCAACGGACTCGACCCCGACACCGACATCGGCCCGCTCATCAACGCCGCAGCCGTCGAGCGCATCACGGCGCTGATCGCCGAGGCAAAAGCCGACGGCGCGAAAATCCACGCCGGGGGGCAAACACACAAGCTCGGCGGACTCTACTTCGAGCCCACCGTCATCACCCAGACGAAACCGCAATCCCGTCTCTGGCGAGAAGAACTCTTCGGCCCCATCGTCACCATCGTCCCCTTCCGCGACGAAGCCGAAGCCCTGCGGCTTGCCAACGACACCGAATACGGGCTGGCCTCCTACTTCTACTGCCGCGACCTGGGGAAACTCTTTCGCGCCGCCGAAGGGCTGCAATTCGGCATGGTCGGCGTCAACACTCCCGTCATCTCCGGCGAATGCGCGCCATTCGGCGGCATCAAGGCATCCGGCTTCGGCCGCGAAGGATCGAGCCACGGCATCGACGACTACCTCGAATTCAAAACCGTATGGATTGGGGGTATCTGAACCGGTAGAATGCAGTATTTTCCAGACTCAACACCGTTACCGGGAGTTCGACGCATGGCAGGTCATTCCAAATGGGCCAACATCCAGCACCGAAAGGGTCGCCAGGATGCCAAAAGGGGCAGGATTTTCACCAAGCTGATCAAGGAAATCACCGTTGCCGCCAAGATGGGCGGCAGTGACCTCAGCGCCAACCCGCGCCTGCGGCTGGCCATCGACAAGGCCAAGGGCGAATCCGTCCCCAAGGACACCATCGAAAACGCCATCAAGCGCGGCACGGGCCAACTCGAAGGCGTCGTCTATGAGGAAGCGCGCTACGAAGGCTACGGCATCGCGGGCGCGGCGGTCATGGTCGACTGCCTCACCGACAGCAAGAACCGCACCGTTGCCGACGTGCGCCACGTCTTCAGCAAGTACGGCGGCAGCCTGGGCACGGACGGCTGCGTCGCCTTCCAGTTCAAGCATTGCGGGCAAATGCTCTTCGCCCCCGGAACCGACGAAGACGCCCTGATGGAAGCCGCGCTCGAAGCCGGGGCCGAAGACATCCTCACCAACGACGACGGCTCCATCGAAGTCATGACCGGCCCGTGGGAATTCACCGCCGTGCGCGAGGCGCTGGAAGCCGCCGGATTCAAGCCCGAATTCGGCGAAGTCACGATGAAACCGCTGAACGAGACGGAACTGTCCGGCGAAGACGGGCAGCGCATGCAAAAACTGCTCGATGCCTTCGATGCCCTCGACGATGTGCAGGAGGTCTACACCTCCGCCGTACTAGGCAACGAATAAAAGAGTCAATGGCCGATGACGGGCAGCACGCGCAGGTCGTCGTGATCCAGGCCGACCAATGACAATGCCCCGTTTGAGCGGGGCATTGTGTCTGGATGACGCCTTGACCTGATGAAGCAAGGCTTGCTCGTCAGCCAGGAGAAGCCTCAGCACAGCCGTTGATTACGGGGCAATATCGGGGTTGTGGCCGATGAGGACAGGGTATTCGCCGTCCCATGCATAGTTCAGAGATCCCTTGCCGATGTCGACGTCAAAGATGATGCCCTCTTCGTCAACGCCAAAGGTACATGAACATCCGTAGCCAAAAAGATCGGCAGCAAGAGTGACGCTGTTCAAGTCATTGAAACCGACTCCAACCTCGAACTCGTTGCCCAGAATTTCAAAACCAACGCCCATGCCCCATCTGCTGATACCAATGCCACAGGCAAAGAGGTCAGGGGTGCCTTCGCCAAGGTTGCCCGTATTGCAACCAATTTCAATGCTTTGATAGTGTAGACCGACGCCAATGCTACAGATGCCGAGATCGACACCAAAGTTGAAGCCATCGCTGACATCAGCCGTGAGGAATTTGCTTCCCACTGCCGGCAGCAGTTCCTTCAAGCCCATCAAGATGTTTGACCCAATGGTGGCCATTTCATTCTCCCAAAACAGAAACACCCGGTATATCCGGAATATCAGGGATACCCGGATCAACAACGCAAGCGCCATCACGACATGGAGCCTGCACCAATTCCAATGACATATACCTGAATTTTATGCCAAACTTTGCGTGGGTACCTTTATGTCAACTGGAAACGCATTCATTGTATCAAGATAATTTATGAAATACATAAAATGTCAAAATTTTTTTGCACATACAAACCACCCGACAACTGATGCTGGACGACATGGTTGACGCGGTGAAGGCGAAGGTGCGGACAAGCGAAGCGCCGTCCGAAGGGTGGTGCATCCGATGCGGAACATCGCAATCATGTTGGATCGGCGACGTTTCGCGTCGAAGGGCAGGGAAAAACCGGGGGAGGCTTTTGAACCAGGGAAATGACGAATCAAGCCGAAACTTCTATCATTTGAGTTTTTCCTCTTCTCCCATGCAGATGCCGCCCACACCTCCCCCCGCCACAGCCGCTTCCACCCGTATCCTCGGACTCGATCCGGGGTTGCGGATCACCGGCTTCGGCATCATCGACACTGCCGGCAACCGCCTGCGCTATGTTGCCAGCGGCTGCATTCGCACCAGTGAAGGCGGCGACCGCCCCTTGCCGGATCGCCTCAAGACCCTCCTCGACGGCGTGCGCGAAATCATCGAAACCTATCGCCCCGGCATCGCCGCCGTCGAGAAGGTTTTCGTCAACGTCAATCCGCAATCCACCCTCCTCCTCGGGCAGGCGCGCGGCGCGGTCATCTGTGGCGCGGTTTCCTGCGACCTGCCGGTCGCCGAATACACCGCGCTGCAAATCAAGCAAGCCGTCGTCGGTCAGGGCAAGGCCAGCAAGGAACAAGTGCAGCACATGGTGGCCCGGCTGCTGTCGCTCACCGGCGAACCGCAAGCGGATGCTGCCGACGCGCTGGCCTGCGCAATCTGCCACGCCCACGGCAGCACCGGCCTGGGCGCGCTTACCGGCCCATTCGCCCGACAACGCGGCGGGCGGATACTGGGAGCCTGATTCGGAATCCGGCTCATTGAGGGGGAATTCGCCGCTTTGAGGTCGCATTTTGCGACCTCAAACGAGAAGCCCGTCGGGCGCGGAGGGCGGCGCTACCTGCCTTTTGTTTTTACCGAGCACGGGGCAATCATGGCGGCGATGGTTTTGAATAGCCCGCGAGCCACCGAAGTATCGGTCTACGTGGTGCGCGCTTTTGTG
>WRNU01000061.1 GCA_009776435.1 Betaproteobacteria bacterium
CGCCCAAAGCTGCCGAACATTGCGCTGCCGAAAAACCGATAGCCAGGCGTCCCATAGGGTTTGAAATCGCGCTCGAACAATACCGTGCCCGCTGAAACCGGCCCCCAGGCGACGCTTTGCGGCCCCTTGAGAACGGTGATGCGGTCAAAGGATTCAGGATAAATATAGGCCGTCGGCGGGTCCATCCGTCCGCCGCAGCCGCCATGAATCATCTCGCCGTCGGCCAGGATGTTCAGGCGCGAACCGGCCATGCCGCGAAAAACCGGATCGCCGTCTGTACCGCCCTTGCGGATGATGGAAAAGCCGGGAATCGTTTTCAGGTAATCCGCGCCGTCATGCGCCGGTACCGGCTGCCGCGGCGCCTTGGCGTTCGTGGTCACGGTCAGCGGATCGGACATCGGCGCCGCGGTGACGACCACCGGATCGAGCGCCTGCTCTTCTTCTGCCGCTAGGGCGGGCAACGCCGCGAATGAAGAAATGCCAAGCAGTGAAATGAACGAAATAGCGCCTAAAAATGAAAAAGATGAATCAGGCGAACTGGACGGCTTGCGCGACTCGAGTTGAGTCGGATTTCGATGAAACGTCATTGATTTTCTCCAAACACATACAATCTGCGCGCCGAAAACGCGCAAAGCGGTACGACGCCGGATGTAATCCGTGCGTCAAGACAGAAACAACGATTGATGGTCAGAGAAAAACAGGTGGAGCGCGCGCCCGACTCTGTTGCCAGATGAACCGGGCATGCGGCGTAGACCGCGCATGTGAAGGAGCATCATGGCCTTGCAGCGCCATGAGCGGCAACGAAATCGCCTCAACGGGCAGTAGCCCGAATGAAAAGGCTTGCGTCACGCAGAACGGGCAATGCTCGAAGTGGTTGCCGGAATATGGATCCGGGCTTTTTGGGGAGTGCGAGACCGGCGATTGCTCGCCCTCGAACAGGGCAACGGGAAGGTGTTGCAACCCTTCGGCCGTGCACAATTCGAGCCATCCTGACGTGGGAATCGTCTGCCCGTATACGGCGCGCGAAACCGATGGCGCGAGCGAGGCCAGCAGCATGGCAAAAATCGCCAGCCACGCAAATGATTTACGCATCTTTTTGTTATTGGTCATCGCACCCATAGGGCGGTATTCTACTTCAATCGAACTGCAAGGCAATTTCCCGCATCATTTTGGAGAACAGGGGGGCGACACGCCGGGGATTACGCCTTGAACGTTTTCAGGATAGTTAATCTGCCCGGCTTCAAGAACCGCCGAAAACCCTTGTCGAACGTCACCAAGTGCAGGTGATCCTGCCGGAAAGCGGCAATGAGAACCATCCGGCGTCATGTTTCGTCGATGGCATCCAGGACGGATTCAAGGCGCCTGGGGTCACGGATCGTGTCCTGCAACCCTCCTTCTCCGGCAAATACTGGCAGTTTTTCCCGCCGCCTTATCCCAACCCCCGCCACAATCCCAATCAACGCTACAACAAGCACGGGCGCATCCCCCCATCGCGCATAGGGCGTGAGTCCCTTGTAGGCCGACACCTCCACCTCCAGCACCCCGCGCGTAAAAGCGGGCAGCGCCGCCGGAACGGAACCGTCCGGGAGGACGAGGGCGGTCATGCCGGTGTTGGTGGAACGCAGCATGGGGCGGCCCGTCTCCATCGCCCTGGCGCGGGCAATTTGCAGGTGTTGCGGCTGTGCAAACGAGTCGCCGTACCAGGCGAGATTCGAGAGATTGAGCATGAGTCCGGCTTGCGGCAGACTGGAAACCAGTTCAGCGCCGAAAACGTCTTCGTAGCAGATATTGACGGCGATTTTCCGCCCAAACAGCCAGAGTGGCGGCTGATTCGCCGCGCCGGGGGTTTGTTGGGCCATGGGAATGCTCGCCAACCGGTAGAACCAGCCGAAGAAGGGCGGTGAGTATTCGCCAAAGGGCACCAGATGACTCTTGGAATAGCGTTGTCCGGCACCTTCGCCAAAAGTGACGGCAGAGTTGGAATACTGGGTGCCGTCGCGGGTGAAAACCCCAATCACGAGCGCGCCGTTCCGTTCGCGGACGAAACCTGTCAGCATGTCGAGATAGCTTTCGGGCAGTCTGTCGAGCATCGTGGGCAGCGCGGCTTCCGGCAGAACGACGACATCGCCGCGCGCCGCGTGTACCAGATCGGCATTGATTCGTAGCGTTTCATCGAAAAAATCCGGGTCCCACTTGAGCGATTGCTCGATGTTTGTCTGCACGAGCGATACCGTGAATGGCTCCCCGTCGGGTTCGACCCACTGAAGCCGGGAGAGACCCCATCCCCCGATACAGATCAGGGCGATCAACACGGCAGGAACCCTCCAGCGACCGACGGCGCGCGCACCCGCTTGGTCGGTAGCGCAAATCCCAAGGAGTCCCGCAACGAAAGCCAGCACTCCGCCAAGGCCATAGACTCCCATGATTGGGAAATATCCGGCGACAGGGCTGGGCGGCGTTTGGGAATAGCCGATGGCAAGCCACGGAAAGCCGGTAAACAGCGTGCCGCGCAACCATTCGACAAGCACCCACAAACCGGCGAAAAACAAGGCTCTCCGTAGTGTGCTGCCGCGCCGCCAGCGCGCGTAAAACGCGCCTGCCAGCGCCGGATACAGCGAGAGAAACGCGCAAAACAGGAAAACGACAAGCACCGCCACCGGCAGAAACACCCCGCCGTAACGCGACAATGCGATGACGAGCCACGACACGCCCGCGCAAAACGCGCCCATGCCCCAGGCAAGCCCGAGGCAGAATCCGGCGCGCGCCGAATCCGCGCGTTCCAACAGGCCAACGAGCAGCGCGAGACTGAGGAAGGCAAGCGGAAACCATCCCACAGGCGCAAAGGCGGGCACGGCCAGCGCACCGGCAAACAAGGCCAGCAGAGCGCGCGCAATGCCCCTCATGCGTCAAACGCCCCGGAGCCGATGTCCGGCACACGTTCGGCAAGCAGCATGTCGATGCGGCGGCTGTCGGCGCGCAACACGCGAAAACGCCAACCCTCGATCGTCGCCGCCTCGCCAGGACGCGGTAGTCGGCCAAAATGACGGATCAGGAGGCCGCCGACCGTATCGACCTCTTCAGCACTGAATGCGGCTGCAAAAGCCGCATTGAAATCCTCGATCGGGGTCATGGCCCTGACGCGGAAACGTCCGCCATGCACGGGGACGATGTCGCCGCCGCCCTCGGCATCGGCATCGGCATCGTATTCATCCTCGATCTCACCGACGATCTGCTCGAGCACGTCCTCGATCGTGACAAGCCCCGCAACGCCGCCGTATTCATCCACCACGACGGCCATGTGGTTGCGGTTCAGGCGAAATTCGCGCAGCAACACATCGAGCGGCTTGGACTCGGGGATGAACATCGCCGGACGCAACATCTCGCGCAAACAGAATTCCTGCCCCGCAAAAAAACGCAGCAAATCCTTGGCAAGCAGGATGCCCAACACGTCGTCCTTGTCGCCTCCCACGACGGGAAAGCGCGAATGCCCGGTTTTTACCGCAAAGGCGACGATCGAAGCCACGGAATCGTCGATGCGAAGAACATTCATGCGCGCGCGGGCAACCATGATGTCGCACACGCGCATGTCGGACATTTGCAGCGCCCCCTCGATGATCGAGAACGCATCCGCATTGAACAGTTCGCGCTCGTGGGCCGCGCGCAGCAACGCAATGAGCTCGTCGCGGTCTTCCGGCTCCGGCGTTAGCAGTGCCGCCAGACGTTCCAGCAGCGAAGGTTTGTTTGAAGAAGAACCGGAATCATCCATTTCACTCACACCCAAGCCGGAAGCCTCATGAACGCGCCGCTCCCCTCTCAAACGACGTAAGGATCGGCATACCCGAGCGAATTCAGAATCTCGCGTTCACGCGCTTCCATCGTCGTGGCATCGGCTTTCTTCCTGTGATCGAACCCTTGCAGATGCAACATGCCATGCACAACGAGGTGCGCGAAATGCGCATCGGGCGCCTTGCCCTGCTCGTTCGCCTCGCGCACCACCACCGGCACGCACAAGACGAGATCGCCAATCACGGGGACGTTGATGCCATTGCCATTTTCGGTTTTTCCGGCTTTCCCGTCCTTTTCACCCTTCTTCCCGCCATAAGCGAACGTCAGCACGTTGGTGGCCTCGTCCTTGCCGCGATAGTTCTTGTTCAACGTGCGGCCTTCTGTCTCTCCCACCAGACGCACCGTGACCTCGACATCATGGAGAAGGGCCGCCTGCGCCCAGCGCCGCACCTGGTGCTTCTTGGGCGCGTTGATCCGATCCACCCCTTCCACCGCCTTTTGGACGAAAAGATTCAGCATCGGTTCCGCCACAGCCGGGGCATCCCCGCCTTCCATCGGAGAATCGTCCAGCATCTCCGCCCGCAGGCAGATGACATTGCTTGCGCACGGCTGCACGCTGATGACCGGAGCCGAATGGTCACTGGCTGCGATTGCCTCGATTTCGAGTTCACAGTCACCCGTTTCCGAAAGCAGGAAAAGCAGTCGGCGACCGCTTCCAAAATCCACCTCGAACTGTCCAGCGTTTAGTTTGTTTTTCCTGCCGCCGTTGTCCGTCACGATGATCCGGGGTTTATTCGTTTGTTTTGCCATGATTTCCTTTCTCTCCTCGTTGGTCATAAGCTTCAACGATACGCGCAACCAGCGGATGACGCACGACATCATCCTTGTTGAACTCGGTAAACGCCAGCCCGCGCACCTTCGCCAGCACTTCGCGCGCCTCCGTCAATCCACTGCGACTGCCACGCGGCAGATCGACCTGGGTCAAATCGCCCGTCACCACCGCCTTCGAGCCGAAACCCATACGGGTCAGGAACATCTTCATCTGCTCGGGCGTCGTGTTCTGCGCCTCGTCGAGAATCACGAAAGCGTTGTTCAGCGTGCGCCCGCGCATGAAGGCGAGCGGCGCAATCTCGATCGTGCCGCGCTCGAAAAGTTTCATGGCCCGATCGAACCCCATCAGGTCGTACAGCGCGTCATAGAGCGGACGCAGATAAGGATCGACCTTCTGCGCCAGATCGCCGGGCAAAAAACCGAGGCGTTCGCCCGCTTCCACCGCCGGGCGGGTCAACACGATGCGCTCGACCAGATCGCGCTCCAGGGCATCCACGGCGCTGGCCACCGCCAGATACGTCTTGCCCGTACCGGCAGGGCCGATACCGAACGTGATGTCGTGCCCCTGAATATTCATCAGGTATTCCACCTGCCGGGGCGTGCGCCCATGCAACTCGCTATGGCGCGTCATCAGCCTCAGCGTGCCGGAAGGAGGCGCCTCCTCCTCGTGGGAAAACTCCACCAATCCCAGTTGAAATTCCTCGCGCGACAAATCGCGGTCGGCCTGTCCATAAAAATGCCGCAAGGCCGCCTCTGCCCGCCGCGCGTTATGCCCATGCAGCGTGAAATGCGCGCCGCGTCGCGCGATGGCAATATCGAAAGCGTTCTCGATCTGCCGCAGATTTTCATCGAGCGCCCCGCACAAGCGCGCCAGACGGCTATTGTCCACCGGCTCCAGAGTCAGTTCTCTTACTGCTGCCCTGACCATTACGATGCCTCTCCTGTCACCATTTCGCCGCGCAAGCTATGCGGCAAGGCGGCAGTGATTCTCACATCGACAAACTGCCCTGCCAACCGTTTGCGCATGGAAGGGGGAACGGGAAAATTCACCACCCGGTTATTGGCGGTGCGCCCGCAAAGCTCGTCGCTATCCTTCTTCGCCGCGCCCTCGATCAACACCCGTTCGACGTTCCCCACCATCGCGCGGCTGACGGCCTGCGCCTGTTCGTCGATGCGTTTTTGCAGGCGCGCGAGCCACGCGAGTTTCGTCTCCTGCGGCACGGGGTCCTCGAACTCCACCGCCGGAGTCCCCGGACGGGCGCTGTAGACGAAGCTGAACGCCCCGTCGAACCCCACTTCCTCGATCAACTTCATCGTCTTCTCGAAATCATCCGCCGTCTCGCCCGGAAAACCGACGATGAAATCCGTACTCAGGGACAGCCCTGGGCGCGTCGCGCGCAACCGCCGCACGATGGACTTGAACTCCAGCACCGTATAGCCGCGCTTCATCGCCGCCAGTACCCGATCCGAGCCGGACTGCACCGGCAGATGCAATTGCGGCGTCAACCCCGGCAGGCGGGCGAAAGCCTCGATCAGGCGCGGAGTCATCTCGCGCGGATGCGAGCTCGTGAAACGGACGCGCTCGATACCGGGCACGCCATGCACGCACTCCAGCAACAACGCGAAATCTCCCGTTTCTCCATCTTCGCCTTTCTCCAGCGCCCCCCGCCAGGCGTTGACGTTTTGCCCGAGCAAAGTCACCTCCCGCACCCCCTGCGCCGCCAGCTTTGATACCTCCGCCAACACATCGTCGAGCGGGCGCGAAATCTCTTCGCCGCGCGTATAGGGAACCACGCAGAACGTGCAATATTTCGAGCACCCCTCCATGATCGAGACAAAGGCCGACGCTCCTTCCACCCTGGGCGATGGCAGCGAGTCGAACTTCTCCACCTCCGGGAAGGAGACATCCACCTGCGGCTTCCCGCTCTCGTGACGCCGCGCAATCAAGGCGGGCAACCGATGCAAGGTCTGCGGCCCGAACACCACATCCACGTAGGGCGCGCGCCGCACGATCGCCTCGCCCTCCTGGCTGGCCACGCACCCCCCCACGCCGATGACGACCCCTGGCCGTTCCAGCTTCAGACGCCGCACCCGGCCCAGGTCGTGGAACACCCGTTCCTGCGCCTTCTCGCGCACCGAACACGTATTGAACAGGATGATGTCTGCCTCGCCCGGATCATCCGTCCGGACGAGCGGCTCAACTGCCCCGAGCACATCGGCCATCTTGCCCGAGTCGTACTCATTCATCTGGCACCCGAAGGTGCGGATATACAATTTTTTCATGCTCCCGAAACCGCTGCCACGCGCCATGCCCGCGTAAAAACGCTATAGCGTACTACAGGTAGCGCCCCAGTTTGAATCTGCACTTTGGGAACCGCTCCATAACGCTGCATGGATCCTGCGACTTCGCGCAGGATGACGAACGGTGGATGCAGCGTTATGGAGCGGTTAATATCCAGCCTTCAGTGAGTTTCGTGGCTTCCATAGAAGGCGGTTTTCATGGTTTTGATGGCTGACGGCAAGAGCTTGACCCGCGACAAAGAGCGGTTTCCGTTGCTTTTCGTGTTGGCGGGGCTGTGCGTCATGTACGCGCCTACCTTCATCAGCCTGTTTCAGGATATCCGGCATTTGGAAGATCTGGCGAGCAGACCGATCATGCTTGCCATCTCGGTATGGTTGTTCTACCGCAAATGGCCCGAGATGCTTGCCGCAAGGGAGGGCCTAAAGGGTTCAGTCGCAGGCTGGCCGATTCTGGTCGTCGGCCTGTTGGCATATATCGTGGGACGCTCGCAGAATGTGCCCCTTCTGGATGTTGGTTCGCTGTTCTGGGTGTTGCCCGGCGTCGGTCTGGTTTTGTTTGGTACGCGCCCAACCAAGGTCGCCTGGTTTCCGCTGCTTTTTATGCTGTTCCTGATTCCGCTGCCGGACATCGTCGTTGACGCTGTCACAATCCCGATAAAGTTTGCTGTGGCTCATGCAGCAGAATACATGCTCAACCAAGTGGGTTATCCGGTTGCCCGTGATGGTGTCATTCTCCAAATTGGTCAACACAAGTTGCTTGTTGCGGATATCAGCGGTGGCCTGTATACACTGCTTATACTGGTATCTCTTGGGCTGCTCTATCTCTTTCTGATTCGGCACGAGTCGTTTATCAGAAATATCGTTCTCGCACTTCTTACCGTACCGATTTCTTTTGCAGCCAATGTTATTTTTGTGGTCATGCTGGTCTTGGTTGTCTATCACTTCGGTGAAGAGGCCGGAATGGGCTTTATTCGTGGACTCTTGGACGGAGTGCGGTTCTTGAGCGTATTGCTGCTGATGATAGGTGTTGACGCATTGACGCGCGTTATATTTGTCCGTGGCAAGCCCTTCAATACGTCATCGCTCAGCAGGAGTGTTGTCCTGCTAATTCTTTTCATCATGCTGACCCCTATTGTTACAGGTTTTATCAGTGGGATAGTGCTGTTTATTGCAAATATTGTCAGTAAGCCAGTACTGTTTGTTATTAATATTGTCAGTAAAATGAAATCTCCTTACGACCACATCTATTTATCGAATCAAGATTTTATACATAATTTTGCAGGTATTGCACTGTTTTTGAGCGCACTGTTTTTGATTGTGTGTATCGACCGAATTGTTTTTCCCCGTAACAGATCAGGCGATAAACAAGAATGCTCCCAGGTGTGACACCATCGCAAAAGCACGTATCCTCACCGTCCCCCGCGTGAAGATGTGCGTGAGCGTTGAGGCTGACTTCGAGGAGAATTTTTGCGCGGGCGCTCATCGCGCTTGTGCTCGGCCACAGCTTTCGCAAGCGCGGCGCGGCGAGCGGCGGAGGCGAAGGCGGCGGCGGATTTGGCGGTGGCCGGGTTTGGAGGCGCGGGGGCTTTTTTCTCCGGCGCTTTTTCCTCGCGCCTGGGTCGCCAGACGACGAGAATGTTGCCGATGCGCTGGACGGGCGCGGCATCGAGCCGGTCGCAGATGTCGGCGAGCAGCGCCTCGCGTTCTTCGCGCTCTACGCCCTGAACGCGCACCTTGATGATTTCGTGCGCCTGGAGCGAACGCTCCAGTTCGGCAAGAACGTTGGGCGTGAGGCCGTTACCGGCGATGGTGACGACGGGATGCAGGCCATGCGCGCTGGCGCGTAACGCTTGCCGCATGGTGGGTGTAAGTTCGATCTTGGGCATTTTGGTTCAATCTCGGCAGGGACGAAATTCTACTCGATATGAAGCGAAGCAAGACCAGCAAGGCGTGGATGAATGAGCATCTGAACGATCCCTACGTCCGGCGCGCCAATGCCGAGGGCTATCGGGCGCGGGCCGCTTACAAGTTGATGGAGATCGACGAGCGCGACCGCCTGCTGCGGCCCGGCGCGGTGGTGGTCGATCTCGGGGCGTCGCCGGGGTCTTGGTGTCAGGTGATTGCCAGATGTTGCGCGGGGGGACGGGTGTTCGCGCTGGATCTCGCGCCGATGGAGCCTGTCGCCGGGGTGGATTTTTTGCAGGGCGATTTTACCGATGAGGCTGTGCTCGCCGAGTTCGAGCGTCGGCTGGAAGGGCGGCGGGTCGACCTTGTGTTCTCGGACATGGCCCCCAATATATCGGGGGTGGCAACGGTGGATCAGGCACGCTCGATCATGCTCTGCGAACTGGCGCTGCATTTTGCTGTCAAACATCTTCAGGCTGATGGCAGGTTCCTGGTCAAGGTGTTCCAGGGGGAAGGTTTCATGGATTTTCGCAGGGAGATGGAACGTTGCTTTCAGACGGTGCGGACGCGCAAGCCCAGGGCATCGCGCGATCGTAGCGCGGAACTCTATCTGCTCGGCGAGAGGCCGCGCAGTTGATGTTCGCGCAATGTGGAAAATGCCTCGGGCCGGTTGGTACAGATGAAGCAACATGGGTATCGGCCGGGCGTCTGTTTGCTGGATGGGCGGATCGCCATTAGAATCAAACTTTTCCATCAATTTTTGCCGTTTTGCCCGCTCGTTCGTTGCGGGCTTTCGAGGTAGAGGACATTGAACAACCTTTTCAAGAATCTCGCGCTATGGGTCGTGATCGGCGCCGTGTTGCTGGCCCTGTTCAATCAACTCAACGTCTATCAGCCGTCTTCGACATTGATGGATTATTCCACATTCATGGACGAGGCCGAGGCCGGGCGGATCGCTTCGGTGGTCGTCGAGAACCCTCGGGCGCTGAAAGCGACAATGAAGGATGGCCGTGTCATTACGGTCTATATGCCGCCCGTCCAGGACATCTGGATGGTGAGCGACCTGTTGCGCTACGGGGTCACGGTGAAGGCGGCCGAGCCGAAGGACGAATCTTTCCTGACCAGCGTATTCGTGTCGTGGTTCCCGATGCTGTTGTTGATCGGCGTGTGGGTTTTCTTCATGCGCCAGATGCAGGGCGGCGGCAAGGGGGGCGCGTTTTCGTTCGGCAAGAGCAAGGCGCGGATGATCGACGAGAGCGCCAATTCCATCTCCTTTGCCGATGTCGCCGGTTGCGACGAGGCCAAGGAGGAAGTGGGCGAGTTGGTCGAATTCCTGCGCGATCCCTCCAAGTTCCAGAAACTCGGCGGGCGCATTCCCAAGGGCGTGCTCATGGTGGGTTCGCCCGGCACGGGCAAGACCCTGCTTGCCAAGGCCATCGCGGGCGAGGCCAAGGTGCCGTTTTTCAGCATTTCCGGTTCGGATTTCGTCGAAATGTTCGTCGGCGTGGGCGCGGCGCGGGTGCGCGACATGTTCGAGCAGGCCAAGAAGCACGCTCCCTGCATCGTGTTCATCGACGAAATCGACGCCGTGGGCCGCCAGCGCGGCGCGGGGCTAGGCGGAGGCAACGACGAACGCGAACAGACGCTCAATCAGTTGCTGGTGGAAATGGACGGCTTCGAGGGCCAGGTGGGCGTGATCGTCATCGCCGCCACCAACCGGCCCGACGTGCTCGATCCTGCGTTGCTGCGTCCCGGACGGTTCGACCGTCAGGTGGTCGTGCCGCTGCCCGACATCCGGGGCCGGGAGCAGATTCTCAAGGTGCACATGCGCAAGGTGCCCATTGCACCCGACGTCGATGCACAGGTGCTGGCGCGCGGCACGCCCGGCATGTCCGGCGCCGATCTCGCCAACCTGGTCAATGAGGCGGCGCTCTTTGCCGCTCGCGTCAGCAAGCGTCTGGTGGACATGGACGACTTCGAGCGCGCCAAGGACAAGATCAGGATGGGCGCGGAGCGCCGCTCTGCGGTGATGCCGGAAAAAGAGCGCCGCAACACGGCCTATCATGAGGCTGGGCATGCCATCGTAGCGCGCATGCTCGACAAGACCGACCCGGTACACAAGGTCACCATCATCCCACGCGGGCGCGCGCTGGGCTTGACCTTGATGTTGCCGACTGAAGATCGTTACGGCTTTGATCGAGAACAACTGCTGCAAATCATTGCAGTGGGGCTTGGTGGCCGCATTGCCGAAGAGCTTTTCATGGATCAGATGACAACCGGCGCATCGGGTGACTTCCGGACGGCCACCGATTTTGCGCGGCGCATGGTGACGCAATGGGGCATGTCCGACGAACTCGGGCCGATGGTCTATGGTGAAGAAGAGAGTGAAATCTTTCTGGGCCGACAGGTGACGACGCATCGCAACGTTTCGGAGGCGACCATGCAGAAGGTCGACGCCGAGGTTCGGCGCATCATCGACGAGCAATACGCGCGGGCGCGGAAGATCCTGGAAGAGAATCGTGACAAGGTTGAAGTGATGGCTGCCACGCTGCTCGAGTGGGAGACTATCGACGCCGAGCAGGTCGACGACATCATGTCCGGACGCCCGCCGCGCGCGCCAAAACCCGTGTACGAGCCTGCGCCGAAGGCCGACGGCGACGCCAACCCGGACGGCACAGCGCCAACGCCTGCGCCAGCGGGGTGACCGCTTTCCCCCATCCCTTCTCCCGCAAGCGGGGGAGGGGAGTTGTCGGTTTACCGGGATGAGGTTCGGTTCTCGTTCATCTCTACCGCCGCTACCACCCCGTCAGGCTTCGCCTGCCACCCCTCCAGGGAGGGGAATTACAAGAAGACATCGGGCCATGTCCACACTCCTTTGCGGTCGCTTTGAACTCGATCTCTCCGCGCCGCGCGTCATGGCGATCATCAATCTGACCGACGATTCCTTTTCCGGCGACGGTTTGAGAGGGGACATCGCCGCTGTCCTGCGCCGGGCAGAAAAAGCGATTGAAGAAGGCGCAGACATGCTCGATCTCGGGGCGGAATCGACCCGGCCCGGCAGCGAACCCGCGTCCGAGGCGCTGGAAACCGAGCGCGTCGTAGCGGCAGTGAAAACCTTACAGCCACTCGGCATACCGCTTTCCGTCGACACCATGAAACCGGCAGTGATGCGGGCGGCTCTGGCGGCGGGAGCCGACATGATCAACGATATTGCTGGCTTGTCCGCCCCCGGCGCGATAGAGGCCGTGGCCGGGAACGCCTGCGGGCTTTGCGTGATGCACATGCAGGGCGAACCGCGCACGATGCAACATGCGCCGCGCTATGATGATGTGGTTGTCGAAGTGGCCGAGGCGCTCGCCGCGCGGGTACAGGCGCTTACGGCGGCGGGTGTGGCGCGCGGGCGCATCGTACTCGACCCCGGTTTCGGTTTCGGCAAGAATATGGCGCATAATTACAGCATGCTCAAACATCTCGGACGTTTCGCGGTCGATGGTCTGCCGGTGCTGGCGGGGTTGTCGCGCAAATCCATGCTCGGGGCCGTCACCGGCGCGACGGTGGAAAACCGGCTCATCGCCAGTGTTGCCGCTGCGGTGCTGGCCGTGGAACGCGGCGCGCGCATCGTCCGGGCGCACGATGTGGCCGCCACCGTCGAAGCTCTGAAAATCTGGCAAGCCTGTGCGAATGCTGTTTGAGCGTTTAGTATTGACAAAAACAAGGAACCAGGGAACAAACAGAATGGAAATACGCAAATATTTCGGTACCGATGGCGTGCGCGGGCGAGTGGGAGAAGAGCCGATTACGCCCGAATTCGTGATGCGTCTCGGCCACGCCGCCGGGGTGTCGCTGTTGGAACGCTGCAATCTGCCCGTCGGCGAGCGTCCGGCAGTCCTGATCGGCAAGGACACACGCATTTCCGGCTACATGCTGGAAGCCGCGCTGGAAGCCGGATTTTCCGCCGCCGGGGTGGACGTGATGCTTGCCGGGCCGATACCGACCCCCGCCGTGGCGTACCTGACCCGCGCCCTGCGCCTGCAAGCCGGGGTCGTGATCTCCGCTTCGCACAATCCTTTTTATGACAATGGAATTAAATTCTTTTCTGCCGGCGGGCTCAAGCTGCCCGATGCCGTCGAGGCCGAGATCGAAGCCCGTCTGGCCGATGGCATGGGTTGCGTGGAAGCCGTCCGTTTGGGACGCGCACGGCGGATCGACGATGCTGCCGGACGTTACATCGAATTCTGCAAAAGCACCTTTCCAAACGAGCTTGACCTGCGCGGACTGAAAATCGTGGTCGACTGCGCCCACGGCGCGGCCTACCACATCGCGCCGAAGGTGTTTCACGAACTGGGCGCGGAAGTGATTCCGGTGGGGATTGCTCCCGATGGTTTCAATATCAACGACGGCGTGGGCGCGACCCGTCCCGAATGTCTGCGCCAAACCGTGCTTGCACATGCGGCTGAGATGGGTATCGCGCTCGACGGCGACGGCGACCGCCTGATCATGATCGACCGTCAGGGCGAGATTTTCGACGGTGACAAGTTGCTCTACGTCATTGCCGCCGCGCGCAAGGCGCGTGAACGAAGCGTTGAAGCGGTCGGCGGCGTGGTCGGCACGCTGATGAGCAACCTTGGCCTGGAGCACGCGGTTGCCAGGCTCGGCCTGCCGTTTGCCCGCGCCAGAGTGGGAGACCGTTATGTGCTCGAACTGCTGCACGAAAAAGGCTGGCGCATGGGCGGCGAGAATTCGGGCCATATCATCTGCCTGGATTGCCACACGACGGGGGATGCCATCATCTCCGCCCTGCAAGTGCTGGCGGCGTTGCGATCTCGCGGCCAGACGCTGGCGCAAGCCTGCGCCGATCTCGTCTTCTATCCGCAACGGCTGGTCAATGTCCGCGTGAATCCGGGCTTCGACTGGCAGGGCGATGCTGGCGTGACTGCCGCACGCATGTGCGCCGAGGCAACGCTTGGCGACAGTGGCCGGGTGTTGCTGCGTCCCTCCGGAACCGAGCCATTGCTCCGGGTGATGGTCGAGGGCCGCGACGAGGCGCTGGTCGATCGTCTCGCGTTTGAGATCGCGTCCGCTGTCGAAGCGGCAGCCGCGCGAATTTCAGGGTGAAGTGAAACCAATTCGGCCCGCGCCTGTCATCCAGAAAACATGGGGCGAGCTTCGGTTTTCGGTTCAAAAGCCGGAGTGACTCAAAAGCCCCTACTGTTAATGTCGTTGACGTCAGGCAGATACTCTTCATAAACTCGTAACTTCCCGCTATTTTCCCGGACGAGGACAAAAATGAGCGAATCCCGCATCCATAATGCCGCTCTGCGCGGCAAGATCATGACAGCGGACGAAGCCGCTGCCCTCATCAATCCCGGCGACAACATCGGCGTGAGCGGTTTCACCGGCTCGGGCCATCCCAAGGAAGTTCCGCAGGCGCTCGCCCGGCGGATTGCCGCCGCTTCCGAACGTGGAGAAACTTTCCGTGTCGGCCTGTTGACGGGCGCGTCCACCGCGCCCGAACTCGATGGCGCGCTTTTCAAGGTCAATGGCGTTTCCATGCGCATGCCCTACCAGTCCGATCCGGACTGCCGCAACCGGATCAACAGCGGGGAC
>WRNU01000062.1 GCA_009776435.1 Betaproteobacteria bacterium
CACGGAAATCCTGATGATTTCCCGCGCGCAGCAGCCGTTTTTCGAGCGCCACTACGGCACATCGCCGGAACGCTTTCACCTGTTGCCTCCCGGTATCTCGAGCGATCGTCGCGCGCCGTCCGATGCGCCTGCCATCCGCGCGGCGCTTCGCGCCGAGTTCGGTCTGAACGATGATGATCTCCTGTTGCTGCTCATCGGTTCCGGCTTCAGGACCAAGGGACTCGACCGCTGTCTGAAGGCGCTGGCGGCATTGCCCGAGGCATTGCGCAGGCGCGCGCAGCTTTTCGTCATCGGCAAGGACAATCCTCGCCCCTTTCAGCGTCAGGCACGCCTGCTCGGCCTGAGCGAGCGGGTTGTTTTCCTGGGCGCACGCGACGATGTTCCACGCTTTTTGTTCGGGGCCGATCTGCTCATCCACCCCGCCTACAGCGAAAACACCGGGACCGTGCTGCTCGAGGCTCTCGTCGCCGGGTTGCCGGTGTTGACGACCGACACCTGCGGTTACGCGCACTACATCGACGAAGCCCAGGCCGGATGCGTGATCGCCTCGCCCTTCGCGCAGGAATCACTCGATGCCGCTCTCGCCGGGATGCTGGCCGACCCCGATGGGCGGGCGCGTTATTCAAGCAACGCGCTGGCCTTTTCCGAACATGCCGACCTGTACAGCCTGCACGAGAAAGCCGTCGATTTCATTCTGAACACGTGCAACGCCGGGGAAAGAACATGAACCAGATCGTCCTGCGCCCCCCTTTCAGCCGACTGTGGGCCGGACTCGACCCTTTCGTCGAAGTCGAAGCACTGCAAGGACAGGTGTTGCGCGCGTTGGAAGGTCGGCGCACCCTGCGCACCGAGATCGACGGACGCGGTTATTTTGCCAAGATCCACCGTGGAGTCGGCTGGCGCGAAATCTTCAAGAATCTCACCTGTCTGCGCCTGCCTGTATTCGGCGCAAACAACGAACGGCAGGCCATCGAACATCTCGAACGGATCGGCGTCGACACCATGCGCATGGTCGCGTTCGGCGAACGCGGCAGGAATCCGGCCCGCAGGCATTCTTTCATCATCACGGAAGAGCTTGCGCCCACCATCAGCCTGGAAGATTATTGCCGCGACTGGCCACGCACACCGCCCGCCCCTGGACTCAAGCGCGCCCTCATCGTTCGCTTGGCGAAAATTGCGCGATCGATGCATGAGAGCTGGATGAACCACCGGGATTTTTACCTGTGTCACTTTCTGCTTCACACCGATCCGCCTCCGACGCCCGAGACATTTCGGCTGTCGATCATCGATCTGCACCGCGCCCAGATCCACGCCAAGGCGCCTGCGCCCCGCTGGCGGCGCAAGGATCTGGCCGGACTGTATTTTTCGGCGCTCGACATCGGCCTGACCCGCCGCGATCTGTTGCGTTTTCTGCGCGTGTATTTCAACGCGCCGCTACGCGACACCCTGCGGAATCAGGCTGAACTCCTCACCTGGCTCCCACGCGAAGCGGCACGCCTGGCCGAACGTGACCGACGCAAATCTGCCCCCGCCACGACACAGGATGCCGCGCCGTGAGGCTCACGAAAGGAAAACGTTCAGGCCGCTGCCACCTCGGCCAGACTGCATTTGGCCGTGCCGTAGCGGGTACGCACCAGCAGGGGATAATCCTTGCCTCTGAAGAGGCCGAAATGCCCGATGTTGTAGCCAACGATGCGCCCATCTACCTGCCCGATGCGGACGAGCTTGCCGATGCGAAAGCCGGCCTGAATGGCGCTGGCCACGGTATGGCTGATACTGCGTACATTGCCGGGACCAGGGTCACTGGCCTCGCCTCTGCCCTGGATGAGAACCAAGCGTCGATTTGTCATGTTTGTCTCCCTGTTATGCAGGGTTGTTGCGCTACTGCCTGTAACGGCTTTTTTTTTCAGCTTTTGACTGCGCTGTAGGCAGCGTGTGTGACCTCTTTCTCGAATCCATGCGCAATTCGACTCGATAAACGGCAAAACAGGCGCATCCAATGAATTCGCATGCAAGAACGCATAAAATGCCGGGAACCCCACAGGAGAGGGTGCCATGAAGAAAATCGAAGCCATCATCAAACCGTTCAAGCTCGAAGAAGTGCGCGAAGCCCTGTCGGAAATCGGCGTGAGCGGCCTGACGGTGACGGAAGTCAAGGGTTTTGGCCGCCAGAAAGGGCATACCGAGCTTTATCGGGGGGCCGAATACGTGGTCGATTTTCTGCCCAAGGTGAAGATCGAGGTCGTGCTGCCCGATGAGATCGTGGATCAGGCGGTCGAAGCCATCATCAAGGCGGCGCGTACCGGCAAAATCGGCGACGGCAAGATATTCGTGATGCCCGTGGAGCAGGTCATACGCATTCGTACCGGGGAAACCGGGGACGCCGCGACCTGAACCGGGTCGAACACAATCCAGTTCATGTATGACGAGCGTTCCATGGAGCCGCAGGCTCCCCTGCCTCTATAGCCTCCCTCTCGAGGGAGGTGTCGCGCCGAAGGCGTGACGGAGGGAGTAGCAGCAGTCCGACTCCCTCCTTATTCCTCGGGGGGGTCATCCCGCCCAGCAACCGGCACAGACGCGGTCGATGTCGGCGATGTCCTTCCACGAGGCAATGTGGGTAAAGCCCGCGTCGGCCAGCAGGGCGCGCACGGCGTCGGCCTGGTTGTAGCCGTGTTCCAGAAAGAGCCAGCCGCCGTCTTCGAGATGACGGCCCGCGCCCGCGATGATGGCGGCGAGCGCACGCAGCCCGTCCGGGCCGGAGGCAAGCGCGGTCAGCGGCTCGAAACGCAGGTCGCCCTGGGCGAGATGGGGGTCGTCTTCAACGATATAAGGGGGGTTGGCGACGATGAGTTGGAAACGATCGTTGCGCCTGAGCAGGGTATACCAGTCGCTCCAGAGAAAGGTGATGCCCGCGCCGAGCCGCAGGGCGTTGGTGTTGGCCAAGGCCAGGGCGTCGCGGGAGATGTCGGTGGCGGTGACTTCGGGCCGATCGAGTTCCAGCGCGAGCGTGATGGCCAGGATGCCGGAACCCGTTCCGAGGTCGAGCACCCTGGGCCGGTGAACGGCGGCAAAGCGGGCGATGGACAGTTCGACGAGCAGTTCGGTTTCCGGCCGAGGGATGAGCACGGAGGCGTTGACGAGGAAGGGACGTCCGTAGAATTCGCGCTCGCCGGTAAGGTAGGCAATGGGTTCGCCCGCTGTGCGACGCTCGACCAACTGCTGGAAGGTTCTCCATTGGGCGACATGCAGGACTTCTTCCGGCCAGGCGGCGAGATGGGCGGCGGAGGCGCGGCAGACGTGCCGCAGGAGCAGACGGGCATCGGATGGCTGGATGTGTCCGCGCGCCCAGGCCAATGCTCCGGCAATGTCGGTTTCCGCCGGTGGCGCGCTCATGGTTCTTCGGCCAGCGCAGTCAGTTGTTCGGACTGGTGTTCGAGGATGAGCGCGTCGATGACTTCGTCGAGTTCGCCGTCCATGACGGCATCGAGCCGGTAGAGGGTGAGGTTGATGCGGTGATCCGTCACCCTGCCCTGCGGGAAGTTGTAGGTGCGGATGCGCTCGGAACGGTCGCCGCTGCCGATGAGGCCGCGCCGGGTGGCGGCCTCGGTGGCCTGACGCTGGCGCTCGCGCGCGTCGTTCAGCCGCGCGGCGAGCACGGCCATCGCGCGGGCCTTGTTGCTGTGCTGGCTGCGCTCGGTCTGACACTCGACGACGAACCCCGTGGGCAGGTGGGTGATGCGCACGGCGGAGTCGGTCTTGTTGATGTGCTGCCCGCCTGCGCCGGAAGCGCGGAAGGTGTCGATGCGCAGATCGGCAGGGTTGAGCCGGAGGGCTTCGAGCTCGTCGGCCTCGGGCATGACGGCCACCGTGCAGGCGGAGGTGTGAATGCGCCCCTGGGTTTCGGTGGCGGGGATGCGTTGCACGCGATGTCCGCCGGACTCGAATTTCAGGCGCGACCAGGCGCCCGTGCCGATGATCCGGGTGATGACTTCGCGGTAGCCGCCGAGATCGGACTCGTTGGCGGAGATGATTTCCACCTTCCAGCGTTGACGCTCGGCGTGGCGGGAGTAGAGGCGCAACAGGTCGGCGGCGAACAGGGCCGCTTCCTCGCCGCCCGTGCCCGCGCGGATTTCGAGGAAGAGATTGCGCCCGTCGTTGGGATCGCGGGGCAGGAGGGCGCGTTGCAGGGTGTCTTCGAGTTCGGCGCACCGGCGTTGCCCTTCGAGCAATTCGGCCTCGCCCAGTTCGCGCATTTCCGGGTCTTCGAGGAGTTCGCGGGCGGTGGCGCAGTCGGCTTCGGCCTGATGCAGGGCGCGAACGAGGACGGTGACGGGTTCGATTTCGGCGCGCTCCCGCGAGAGTTCGCGGAAACGGTTCATGTCGCGCGCGGCATCGGAATCGCCCAGTTCGCGGTCGAGTTCGCCGAGGCGATCGAGCAGACGGTCGAGCCGGTCGCGGATGCTTTGTCTCATTTCTCCCCTCCTCCGTTCAGGAATCGGGCAGATCGAAGAGGCGGCGGACAATTTCTCCGGCTTCGTCGTGGTGCTCGCCTTCGGCCTGATTGAGGAAGCGCGTCGGCCCGTGCATCAGTTTGTTGGTAATGCCGTGGGAGAGGACTTCGAGCGCCTTGCCGGGATCGCCTCCGCGCGCGAGCAGTTTGAGCGCGCGTTCCAGTTCGGCTTCACGAACGGTTTCGGCGTGCTGGCGCAGGGTACGAATCACGGGGACGGCTTCGCGCGCCTGCATCCAGTGCAGAAAGCCGCTGACGCGCGTATCGATGATGCCTTCGGCCTCGACGACGGCCTGTTGGCGCGACTCCAGCCCGCTTTCGACAAGATGTGCGAGATCGTCGATGGTGTAGAGAAACACGTCGTCGAGCGCGCCGACTTCGGCTTCGACATCACGCGGCACGGCGAGGTCGACCATGACGATCGGGCGATGCCGCCGCGCCTTGATCGCGCGTTCGGCCATGCCGAGACCGACGATGGGCAGCGGCGAGGCGGTGCTGGAGACGACGACATCGAACTCCGGCAGCGCGTCGGCAATGGCTTCGATTTTCATGGTTCGGGCATTGACGCGCCCGGCCAGTGTCTGCGCCCTGGCTTCAGTACGATTGGCAATGGCAATGGCGCGCGGCCTGGCTCCGGCAAAATGGGCGGCGCACAGTTCGATCATTTCGCCCGCGCCGATGAAAAGGACGCACAGATCGTCGATTCTCCCGAAAATCCGCTCGGTCAGACGCACGGCGGCGGCGGCCATCGAGACGATGTTTGCGCCGATCGCGGTGGTGGAGCGCACTTCCTTGGCAACCGCAAAAGTGTTCTGAAAAAGCCGGTGCAGGAGTACGCCGAGCGTGCCCGCTTCTTCAGCTTGCCGCGCGGCGTCCTTTACCTGGCCGAGAATTTGCGGCTCGCCCAGTACCATCGAATCCAGCCCGCTTGCGACGCGGAAGACGTGACGCACGGCTTCGCGTTCGGGATGGGAATAGAGATAGGGAGAGATGTCGCCGAGAGGCAGGCTGTGGAAGCGCGCGAGCCAGTCGGCGGCGAATCGGGGTTCCTGGCCCGTGATGTATAGCTCGGTGCGGTTACAGGTGGAGAGAATCGCCGCTTCGTGCACCGCCTGCCCGTCCGTCAGTTCGTGCAAGGCGCGGCACAGGCATCCCGGCCCGAACGCAACCCGCTCGCGGATGGCAAGCGGTGCAGTGTGGTGGTTCAGGCCGAGGGCGTAAAGCTGCATGCAGGGTCGCCATAGTAAGGACGAAACGGGCGGAACGCATCGTAACAGGTTGACGCCGGTTTCAGCGCGCCAAAACGCTGATTCCCATCAGGGATTTCCCGTTGCCCCCGGTTTCGGCGCTCGCCTCGAATCGCTTTTACTATAAAGAATGATTCCGTGGAATTCAATCGCCAGACCTCCCTTCGCCTTGTTTCTCGGGGATCAGTGCAGGGTCCGACCAAACGGTAGTGCCTCTGTTTTAAACACACGCTTGCCGTCAAGACATGTAATGTGTCGGATTACTTTACAACAACAATGCCATGCTTAATTTTTCTTCATAAAATCAATAATATAGAATCTGGCGCGGTTTGTGCTTATGTAGAATCACGTAGGTAGAAATACGCTGCTCTGCGTGCAATTCGCAACACTTGAGGGATGATTTCGCCATAGGAGGGTGGAAGATCATGATGCTAAAAAAACAACGACGTTTCAATCACGAAACGTGCCCCACACGTCCTGTTACGCCAAAACTCAGGATGCTATCCATTTCTCTTCTGGTTTTTGCGGCTGGTTCTGCCAATGCGCAAACGGTTGACCTGTCTACCGGCGTTGCCGTCAGGGCAGACGGGACAGACACGAACGGCAACATCGTCCAACTGCTCGACCCGGTAAATTTCAACAAGGCAGTTAACGGGACAAGGCCGTTTGGCAACGCTTTCTATGTCTACTACAACGCCCAGGACTACCATGACGGTCCGGGGGCGCATGTGTCAAAGAACAGCATCGTTTCCAACCCAAAGGGCACAGGTTTTGCACTCATGCAGCGAGGCACGCGCGAGGTAGACCTGGCTCGCGGTATTTATGGAAACGACCCCAAGTATGACGGCGTCGTCGACTGGGGTATTACCCGCGATGCCAACTGGACCGTCTATTACACCGCGACCGGCGCAACCCCGGCACAGACGGCTCACTCGAATTTCGTGAACAGATTGGACGTAATGGCCTGGGGCAACGCAAACACGGTACGCGGTCTGGAAGGTGCCCTGAAGAATTCCATCAAGGACAATCGGGTCGGGTACATCGATAGTCGCATCGAAATGAATTACAACGGCAGAACGTCCTACGGTACGACAGCCGAACTTTACGGGTCCACGACCATCAATTCCAACGGTGTCGGCTACCAGGCCGGTTTGAAGTACATCGACAAAGGCTCGGGTGTGATCGGTGCGTCTGCGGGGTTGTACTACGATGAAGCCGGTCAGTACCACATGGATGCGTCTGGCAATATCACTTTCGATGGCAACCTGTCAGGCGGCAATAACGCCGCTTCCATTGTTTATGACGACTGGCATCAGCACGGCATCGTTCTGACCGGCGCCGACATACTTGCCTACACCGTTGGCTTCGATGCCAATGGCATCGACACGATTATCGAGGGGGAATTCGGCTACCTGGGTTACTTCCAGGGCATTTATGTCAACGGCAACCTTGTCGACGCCTCATTGCTCAACTTGACGGGAGGCACACACGGCAACGAAATCCTTAACGGCGTTGGCGCTGGCGAGGGCGTTGTCGGCAGCTACGCGTTCAACCTCGACCTGGCGACTCTCGACCCATCCTTCTGGAACGCAGACGGTCATAACAACCTCTCGTTCATGATCGTGTCGGTCACTCCGTGGCAGTTGCAATTGCAGGCCAATGACGTTCGCAGGATAGGAACCAGCACCAATCCCTATACCCATCCCTATGGCATCGTGGCGGGTTTCAACTACTTCTCCGGTGACATTCAATACGCCCCGATCCCCGAACCGGAAACCTGGGCGATGCTGCTGGCGGGTCTCGGAATTGTCGGCGCAGTTGCGAGGCGTCGTCGGAAGAGTTGATGGCGCCACCGCCGACGGCGGGAGCACTTGAATCAAGGCAAAAGGGAAAGTGGATCCACTTTCCCTTTTTTGTTTTCTCCGTTGCTTTCAACACAACCGCCATCTGGCGATGCACTGCCTGCGCGCGCCGGATAACCGTAACCGTCCGACGCGCGTCAGGAAGCGGCTCAATCTTCGGGGGTAAATGCGATCGCTCAGCCCTATCGACATGACAAATCCTGCCCGTTACTGCTATATTCTCCTACTTTCGCAGCAGGGTTTCTTTTTCGAGATTCTTGTAATTTTTGCTTTCAGGACTTATGACTACGCTCAAAATCAGGAAGTTTTTGTTTTGGTTTCTACTTATCGGCGGATTCACCGCGCTTGGGAGTGTCATGCTGCGCCCGCCGCCGTTTTACGGTTCGTTCGACAGGAACGCGCCCAACATCTCCGCTCCGGATGCGCTGATCCGTAGCCACAGCCTCTCGAAGCTCCCGCCCGACCTGCTGCGGATACGGCTCGCCAACGATGTGCTCACCGAGGATTTCGTTGCCTACTATGAGCAGAACGAAAACCGCATGGCGCTCTCCGGCACGCTGAGGCGCATTGCCTACGAGCACAAGCTGGATTTTCCGGAAAGAGTGCTCGAATCCGTTTTCGACGCAAACGCCGAAGTCGCCTTGTGGCGAGACGATGCCGGGCGATTGAAAGATTTCCTGATCGTGCTTTCGCGCAACCAACTGGCACGCGCCATTCAGACTCTCCTGCCCGCCGTCGTAAAAGCCACGGATATGCAATTATCATCAGCCGGAAAGCTCGACGGCACGGACGTGGAGATACTGGTGCTGAAATACGGAATCGGGCATCACCTGGCGCTGCTCTCCAAGGGCGATCGGATCGTTGCGCTTTCCAATCCAGGCATGTTGCTTTCAGACAAAAAAAAGCAGGAAACCGACACAAACTGGCCGCAATCCGAAAAGGCCGTGGAAATCATCCGGGAACTGCTCGAAGGCAAAAAGCTCATTTCCCCATTCGCACAGCATTTTCTCCTCAAGGAGTCCCTGGCTGAGAAGGAGCATGAATTGACGTTTGGCGCGCGTTCGTTCGCGTTCAACTACGAGGCATTCGTGCCGGGACTGGCGGCGGTGCACCTGACTTTCAACGATCGAGGCGAATGGCAAAGCGCGGTTTTGCTCGACGGCGCGGCATGGCGCGATGACGGCAATATGAACCTGTGGGCAGCCCTGCCCCACGGGCCGGGATTTTGCGCGGCCTTGCCGGTGGATTGGACGCAAATAGCATCCGTGTTGAAAAAATTCGATGACGACGACCCGCAGCAACAGATGGATCCGAAGGATTTCACCGCCAACTTCTCCGGCCCCGCCGCAGTTTGCTGGTACAAGGATTCACGGCTGTATACGCCGCTTTTCGCAGCACGCCTGAATGCCGACGCGAACGAGGNTCAAATACAGGAATTCTTCAATCTGGCAGCACAAGCCACCNGGGTAAAAGAAGGCGAAACCTCGATGAACGCAAACTCTGCGCTCTGGCAAGGNGAAATCGCCTCGCGTTTCGGTTCGTCCAATANTGGCGGCGANCGTAGCCTGAAACCGGCGCTGGCCATCCGACAGAACATCGTTTTCTTCTCCCCCGACGCGACACTGGTGGACAACGCGCTCGCTGTCTCGGCAAAACGCTACCCGGCGCTTGCAGACAGTTTTCACGCAAATGAAAATGCGCCGCTGGTCTTTGCCGATCCGAACGCGATGGCCTCCCTGCTGAAGAAGGAAATCTTCACCGCCCTGCCCCGTGACGAGGAAGCCTTGTTCCGCAATGCCGCCGAGGTGTACCTCGTGCCGCGTCTGGAGGCATTGGCAAGCTTTCCGACGCAGCACATCGGCGTGTCGAAAATTGCGCGTGGCGGCTACGCCTGGTATCCCCTGAAGTGGAGCACGACTCGCTGACTCCGGAGAAACCCCGATGCCGACTGCGCAACCACGCCGCCATTTTTGCCGGATGCTCGTCGCTTTGGGCGTGGCAGGACTGGCTGCGCGGACGCATGCCCTGCCCGTGGGAGTGGGAGCGGGAATGCCGTCCTCCTCACCGGCGATTCGCCTGGACGCGACGCAGAGTCGGGCCTTGCGGGCATGGATCGTCCGCATCGCCGTGGAGCAGATCCGGCGCGGGCCGACGCCGCGCTGGACGCACCGTGACTGCGCGGGATTCGTGCGCTTTGCCGTCGCCGAGGCGCTTGCCGAGCACGACGCGCGCTGGCGGCGGGCGATGGGAATCGGCAGCCGACTCCCGCCCGATCTCATCCCGGAAGAAACACGTCTGGCCCTGCGTCACCGCTGGAAGCGGCCAGACGGCAGCGAAGGGGCTTACGTGAGCGCCATCGGCCTGATCCAGGAAAACAGCGTCTGGGTGAGCCGCGACGCACGACAGGCACGACCGGGGGATCTGCTGTTTTTCGACCAGGGGGCCGAACAGCACCTGATGCTCTGGACGGGACGCGGGGCCATCTATCACAACGGCTCGCCCCCCACGCCCGGCGACAATGGTTTGCGGACGGCAACGCTGCCCGCCCTTCTTCAATGGAACGACACGCGCTGGCGGCCCGAGGCCGGCAACCCGAATTTCGCCGGCGTATTTTCACTGGTTTTTCTGAGTTGATCGGATAAAGATGACTGCACACAATAAAAGTAAATTTTCCTTAGTGACGCTGGCCGCTTGCGCCCTGCTGTCCTTCACCATGCCTTCGAGCCTGTGGGCACAGCAGGATGTGGGCGAGAGCAGCGACTACTCTCCGGTCACGGGCGAAGCGTTTTTCGTCCTCACCGACACGCAATACGGCACGAACGATGAAGCCCTGCTCCGGGTCGAAATTCCGGCATCGGGCGGCAGGGATGCGGTTGCCCGGTACGGCGGAATCGACATCGCGCTGTACCGCGTCCCGGACCCGCTCGGCTTTCTGAAAGCACAGAAAAACCCGCACCGCATCGACGTGACGGCACGCCCGCACGATGAGGGCGTCGCCAATACGCTCTCCTACCTGTGGAGCAACGCCTGGAACAAATCGCGCCGCGCCTGGCGCGACCTCTTTTCGGCCAAGGCCCGTCGTTCGGTGACGGAGACCGTTCCGACGCTGAAAACCCGTTTTGCGCAACCCGACTACCGCCCGGCCAACGTTTTCAAACCCCTGGAAGGGTTCGATCTGGTCGACCGTTTCCGCTACCCGTTGATGGCGGCCAACCCCATCGATCCGATGGAAAAGACGCAGGACGTGCATCTTGAAGGTTCCAGCAGCCATTTCATACCGAAAAACGACGGCAATTTCTACGTGCCGCTCGGCAAGCTCCGGCCCGGCCTCTACATCGCCGAGGCCATGCTCGGCACGCGCCGCGCCGTAACGCTCGTCTTCGTCTCGGACACCATCGCCGTCACCAAGCTCGCTCCCGGCTCGCTCACGGTGTGGACGGCGCACCGCACCGACGGTCGCCCGGTACTCGGCGCAAACCTGCAGTGGACCGACGGTCACGGCGTGCTGGCTCAAGCAACCACCGACGCCAATGGACTTGCCACGCTCTCGCACGCCAGCCCGGAACGCACCTACCTGCTCGGGCAGGACGGGGTAGGCGGCGTTTTCGTATCCGAGAATTTCTATTACGACAGCGAAATCTACGACACCAAGCTCTATACGGTCACGGATCGGCCCCTTTACCGGCCCGGAGACGAAGTACATCTGAAGTTCCTGGCGCGCGAGTACCATGCGGCCAACCGATCCTCGCCCGCACGCGCGGGCGGGCTCGACATCGTCGTCCTCGATCCCAACGGTTCGCCGGTCTGGTCGGGCAATGCGCAACTCGCCCCGGATCGCGGCGGCGAGGCCAGGTTCCGCCTGCCGCCGAATGCCACGGCGGGCGGCTACGAAATCCGGGTCAAATACCAGAACAAAACCTATGGGGCCGCTTTCCGTGCCGCCGAGTACGTGAAGCCGCACATGGAAATTGCGATCACGCCCGACAAGGCCAATTTCAAGACCGGAGAACCCGTTTCCGGCACGATCCGTCTCACCTACCCGAACGGCGATCCGGTGAAAAACGCCGCCCTCGATCTGACCCTGCGCGCGCAGGTATTGACGATGGTGCAGGGCGAATTGCGTTACGGCGGCCTTTTCCCGATCGAACAGGCTACCGACGTCCTGACCACGAACGATCAGGGCGAGGCGAAATTCTCGCTCCCCCCTGCGAAAGAGCCTTCACGGCTCATCCTCTCCGTGCTCGCCACCGACGGCGCAGCCTACCGGGTGCGGAAAACGAGCGAACTCCTGATCGAACGCGCGGCAACGAACTGGAAACTGACGAGCGCGCGCAAATTCTCGATGTCGGGCGAACGCATGCGTTTCCTGCTGGAACCGGAAGGACCTGAAAAAGCCGCCGCGCCCGTGCAATGGGAAATCGTCCGCCTCGAAAGCCAGGAAAAGACAACCGGCGTATTCGATGCCTCCGCCCGCGAATGGACGCACACGTTCGAGAAGCCCGGCTCCTACTCACTGCTGCTGCGCGATGATCAGGGCCGACTCGTTGCCGCCACGGCACACTGGGTTGGAGGTCAGGACAAGGAAGCGCAAACCATCAAAACGCTGCCCGGAACCATCGAAATGGTTCTCGACAAGGAACGCTACAAGCCGGGTGAGACGGCTGAAGTGTTGATGACCTTCTCCGACCCGGTCGACGAAGCCCTGCTCACCCTGGAGCGCGACCGCGTGGAAGCCAGCGCACTCCTGACCGCAGCAAAGGGCAAACACGCGAACTGGGTCAACGCCGAGCGCCTCGCCCCCAACCAGTGGCGCGTGCGTGTGCCCATCACCGAAGAGCACGCCCCGAACATGACCCTCTCCGTGGCCTACGTCAAAGCGGGCGAATACGTCTTTCAGAACGCCGGACTGGTGGTTGAAACCGCGAGGCTCGCGCTCGACATCAAGCCCAACAAACCGGTTGTAAAACCGGGCGAGACCGTGGAAGTCGACATCGACGTCAGTCTGGCCGGCAAACCGGCGCGGGCCGTGCTGACGGTTTCCGTCGTCGACGAGATGATCTACGCCCTGCAACCGGAAATCGCTCCCGACATGGTGGAATTCTTCCAGCATGTCCGGCGCAACAACGTGCGCACCAGCGCAAGCCTGAACTTCATCACCTACGACGAAGCCTTCAACTACGCCAGCGATGCCTCGCGGCAACCGCCTGCTCGTCATCAGTACAACGAGCGCGCCATCAAGGTGCTCGAACGCGCCCGCCGCGACGATACCGATACGGCGGCATGGGAACCCGCGCTGGTCACCGACGAAAACGGTCGCGCCCGGTTCAGGTTCAAGATGCCGGATGCCCTTTCACGCTGGCGCATCACCGTGCGGGCCGTGACGCTGGACAAGGACTCGCCCAGGGGTCGGCAACCCGCGCGGCAGGATGCCGTCTACGGGCAACGCGCCGCCTGGATGCAATCCGACAAGCCCCTGTACGCCAAATGGACTTCGCCCAACTGGATGCGCGAGGGCGACGCCCCCGTCGCATCGCTCGCCGTCTTCAACAACACCGGCGGCTCGCGTGATGCCGACATCACGCTCAAACTGGCAAAAGAAACCATTACCCAGAAAGCGACGCTCCCGCACGGCGTCACCTGGCTGTCGTTCAATCTGCCCCCCTTCAGCGGCGAACAACCGGCGCGGCTGGAAGTGCGCACGGCGGGCGAACTCGTCGACGCGCTGGAAACCCCCTTGATCGCCGAATCCACACGCTGGCAAGGGCTGCAGGAACAAGCCATTGCCCTGGAACGCGGAAAGGCATCCCTCCAATTGCCTGCCGATGCCCGACAACTGAAGTTGCGTCTGGCCGCCAGCGGCAGCGAACACTTCCTGCGCATCGCCGATTCCCTGCTCGAATATCCGTGGGGCTGTGTCGAACAGACGGCGAGCCGCCTGATTCCGCTGTCCATCATCACGCCGCTGTTTTCATCGGATCGTGCGCAGGGCAAAGCCGCGCACCTGCGGCAAACCCTCTACAGCCAACGCCTGCGCCTGGCCGCGCTGGCAGGGCCGGAAGCCGTCTTCGGGTGGTGGGGGCAAGGCACGGACAATAGCGCCCTGATGACTTCCTACGCCTACTACGCCGACTGGCGGGCCACCCGTGCGCTGGGAACCAGCCTGCCCGCCTCGCACTGGGAGCGGGTGCTGACGGTCTACCGTGACCACGCCGCAAAAGAACCGTACCTGCATCAGGCGCTTTCCCTGTGGTTCATCCAACAGATCGGACTGCCGGTACGCACGCAGGCAGAAGGGCTGCTCGCAGAGTTGGCGAAAAAAGGCGACGAAAGCAATAAAAACCCTGACGCGGACGCAGGCAGCCCTCTTCTGAACGCGCCCGATTCGCCGCTCGGACTTGCCTACGCGCGGGTACTGACTGCAACCGTCGCCAGAGAGGCGGGCATTACTTCCCGCGCGGACGGCGGCTCGCTCGCCAATGCCACGCAACGCCTGTCGTCGAGCGAATTGCCTTCCGCGCACGCCCTGCTGCTCCTGTTCAACAAAGGCGCAAAAGACAAGGAAACCGCCGTCACGACCCTGCTTGCCGGCATCTCCGAAGAAACGCCGACCCTCGATCGGGCGCTGGCGCTCGCATGGACGCAACAGGCGCTTGGCGGCAAGCTCGCGCTCCACCCCGCCGATGCCAGTCTCAAGCCTGCCGATAGAAAATGGCAGGAGGGCGCTGCCTCATCCTCCGCCCTGGCCGACAC
>WRNU01000063.1 GCA_009776435.1 Betaproteobacteria bacterium
CAGGACATCGGCTGGCTCGGCACGCCGCGAGAGACCGGACTCAAGGCATCCGACATTGCGGCCAATCTTGCCGTCAGGCTCGAACGCGAGCCGTTGCTGGTTGGCGACGGCGAGCGCGTGGTATCAAACATCGCGTGGTGCACCGGCGGGGCGCAGGGCTTTTTTGAACAAGCCATCGCTGCCGGGGCCGATCTGTACGTTTCGGGGGAAATTTCGGAACAGACGACCCACCTGGCGCGGGAATCCGGCGTCCCCTACATCGCCGCCGGACACCATGTCACCGAACGCTATGGCGTGCAGGCGCTGGCGCGCCATATGAATGACGAACTGGGACTTACAGCGGATTTTCTCGATCTACCCAACCCGGTTTGAGCGGAGGTGCTCCAAAGCGCCAGGGCAGCCATTCCCCTCCTGTGGAGGGGTGGCACGCCGAAGGCGTGACGGGGTGGTCGCGGCGACAGGTCTACCCAAAGCACCGGGGAGGCAAACAAGGTTGAGCAGAGTGATGTACCCGCACAACCTTTACGGTTGAGCATCTTCCTGGATCTGAATCTTGTCGCCTTCATCCGCCTGCGGCTTGTCTGTATCCTCCTGTTCCGCGCCGTTTTCCTGCGCGTGAACATCCGATTTGTTGCCTTCGGTTTCAGTCGGGGGGGCGGTATCCATCAGGTCTCTAAAAGCATTGATCGGCCCGGTGTAGGGGCCGAGATAGTGCTCGAGGGTATCGCTCAGGCAAAGAATGTCGTCGATGGCGGCAAGCGGAAAGCCCTGCCGGGTTTCGTCCCGCGTGTCGCGCAGCAGGTATTGCAGGTAAGCCTGACATTTGCGCGTGCCCCATAGATTCTGCAAACGCTTCACGATATGCGTCATGGTTTCGAGGCCGTGCACCGGAGTGAGGGCATCGTTGAAATTGTCCCAATCGACCGTCCAGACATTGAATGTCTTGTTCAGTTTCCGGGCGATCTTGTCGAACTCGGTGCGCTGCCCGTTGGCTCGATAGACTTCGAGCAGCTTGAGCCAGGGCACGAAAGCCTCTTTCGGGTTGTTCTCGATGAAGTTCGCCAAAGCTTCGGCGGCGCTGTTGATGCGGCCATAGCTCAACATGATCTCGGCCAGTTCGATGGTCGGGTCACGGCTCCAGACGGCTTCATTTGCCTCCAGGGCTTTCAGGCTTTGCGCATCGAGTGCGGGGGAGGCCGAATCCCAGTCGGGCAGGGAAGGAGCGAGAGGTTGAACCGAAAGTGGTCTGGCTCCTGTCTCCGTATCGGGCGCGGATGGGATGGAGTCGAAGTGAGGGGAGGAATGCTCATGGGAGGTCGGTTCTTCCCATCTCATTGATTCATCGAAGGTCTTCGGCCTGTTCATGCGCAACAAAAGGATGACGCAGAGGGCGAAGGTAAACAGGGCGGCTCCGCCGAGCATCCAGTTGACTGATCGCTGTGAGGCGTTTGAAGGAAGCCGTTTGAGCAACTCGCTTCGTTCTTCTTCGAGTTCGCGTATTTGGGACTGTAGTCTTTTAATGGTTTCCGGTTCGCTGTCCGCCTGCTCACGCAGTTTTTTCCGCAAATTTTCGACATCGCGTAGTCGGGACTGTAGCTCCTGCTCGGTGTTCTTGAGGTTTTTGAGCGTCGCCTCGATGTCCGTCACGCTTGTGCCATTGTTCCGGGGGGCAGACCGCGCGGCCTGGGAGGAAGCTCTGGGCGCGCGCGCGCCGGAGCGCGATTGCTCATTGGGAGCAGGCCGCGCAGCTTGGCAGGAAGCCCCGGAAGGAGTAACCGGGGCGTTGAACGACAGGCAGAGAACAGCAAATATGCCCGCGAGCAGAAAGGGTATTCCTGTTCGTCTGATGTTCATGATTGTCAGGAAAAGCAGAGAAAATCAGTACAGTATTGGTGAATATCTTACCTATCGTACAGCATTGTTGCTGTGTCATGAAGGCTGAAACAAAAACAAATGTTGAGGCCGTTAAAATTTGGTGAAGCGCCTTACTTTAGAATAGGCGAAAATACGGATAGCCTTGGGAGATTGATATTATGCCGGACGGCGGCAGAACGCAGCAGAGAGTGACAACGCTTGAATGTGCTGCGTGCACAGACATTGGTCAGGTTCGGACTCGCAATGAAGATTCACTGTGGGCTGACGCCGAACGGGGATGGCTGCTGCTGGCCGATGGCATGGGGGGGCATAGCTCGGGGGATCTGGCTTCCGCGCTGGCCGTCAGTTATGTGCGGAACAACCTGCTCGAGGCAGCGGAAAAAAGCAGGGAAGGCAGGAAACCTGATTATGCCGAAGTGCTTGCCAATAGCGTGATCGAAGCCAATGCCGCCATTCGCAGCGCGGGAAAACAATCCGACGCCGTCCACATGATGGGGTCGACTTTCATTGGGGTCTTGCTGAATCCGGGGGAGATGAGCTATGCGTATGTCGGCGATTCGCGCCTGTACCTGTTGCGCGGCGGCGCGTTGACGCAATTGTCGCGCGATCACACCCTGGTGCAGGAATTCGTCGATGCCGGGCATTTCACGGCCGAGATAGCGCAGAATCATCCCAGCCGGGGGTTGCTTACGCGCGGTCTCGGGGTGAATGATGATGAGGAACCCGATACCGGTATTTGTGCATTGCATCCGGGGGATCGTTTGCTACTGTGCACTGATGGTTTGACAGACATGGTAAACGAGCATGAAATTTGCAGACTGCTCGGGATGCCTGCGCGGGCTGACGAAGTCGCCCGGAGTCTGATCGAAGCAGCGAATTCGGCTGGCGGACACGATAACGTATCCGTTATCGTTGCGTGGTTCGATGAATGAATTCTGGATGACGATGACCGATGCGCGGACGGCGCGCTTCGCCTGATGAGCCAGATGAATATGGATGGATGCGAGTGATGCCGAAATTGATCCTCAGCATGGATGGACTGGTGCTCAAGGAGATCGTGCTCAACAAGGAGCGCACCTCGATTGGCCGCAAACCGGTCAACGACATCCAGATCGACAATCTTTCCATCAGCGGCCAGCATGCCGTGATTACCCGGATTCTGGGCGATGCTTTCCTGGAAGACCTCAACAGCACCAACGGAACCTACGTAAACGGGCAACCGATCAAGAAGCATGTGTTACACAACAATGACGTAATCGAGCTCGGTAAATACCGGATCAAGTACCTGGTTGACACGGCTACCCTGGGCGTATCGGCAACGGAACTGACCGACACCGCTACCCTGAGGCCTTTTGAAATCGGGACGCTCAATCCGGCAGAACCTCTGCCGGCCGGAACGAGCACGCTTCGCACGCGGAATATGCAATCCTCGATCGGGGGCGGCGGAACCATGAGCACGTCGATCGGAGACCTGCTGGAACGTCTCGGCGTCATCCAGGTATTGAGCGGCGTCAACACCGGGCAGGAACTCGAACTGAGCAAGCCGGTAACGACACTGGGCAAACCCGGCTATCAGGTGGCGGTCATCACGCGGCGCGAAAAAGGCTATTTCATCACCCACGTCGAAGGTCAGGTGTATCCACTGGTCAATGACGAAAAACTCGGTTCTCAGGCACACAAGCTGAACAACCACGATGTCATTGAGATTGCCGGGGTCAAAATGGAATTTTTTCTGCGTACCTGAAGGCGCCCTAACGCAGCCGTTTACGATCTATCTTGGGCGGAGCTGCGGCGTTGGCCCTTCGTGTTCCAGTTGGCGCCAACGGCACGCCCGACAGCGGCTCGAACAGTTCGGCAAGCGTCACACCCAGCGCGTAGCAGATGTTTGCCAGCGTCTCAATGGAAGGGTTTGCGACACCCCTTTCGATGGCGGAGATGTACGTCCGGTCGACGTGTGCGTCGAAGGCCAGCGTTTCCTGCGACTTGTTGACCGCATGGCGGCATTGCTTGAGCCGCTTTCCAAGCGCAATGGAAACCGGGGGAGGCTGAAATTGAGAGACGGAACGCTCGGAAGTCATAACTGGACAGAATGCCTAGACGTAATCCTATTCACGACGTTATATACACGTCATTTATTGTAGAATATGCGCATCATTACATGCGATTTACGAATGGTATAAAATCAATTGCTTGCATTACGTATTTTGTAGTACTTTCATTCTGGTTTCGTTCTCATGTTTTCCCAATGAAGGAGTGATATGTAATAGACTTGGGGAATGTTTGAACAATCGATGATGTGTGGCAGTGGAGTCGGATCTGGCAACAGGCTTGCGATGGGTGTGGCAAGGTTGAAGCGCAAACCAGTAAGGCTGGCGGATGTCGGGTACCCACGTTATCGGAAACTTTGTATTCAGTGCGGAAATGCTTCACGCCGCCTTGCGTGCATGCGCAATTCAAGTATGCAGTTCTGCACAGAGAAAGCAGCATCCCTGGTGCCGTGACTTCTTTCATCGCTCATTGTCGGAGCGAATGGTAGATTTTTGTTGCGGGTTTTTATCTGGACTGGAGAGGAACACTTGATTTATGCGGGCTTGATGGAAGATTCATGAAACTGAAGGTGCTTGGCTGCAGCGGTGGAATTGGGGGTGAGGATTCACGTACATCCTCGTTTCTCGTCGACGACGACGTGCTCGTCGACTGTGGAACGGGTGTGGGTGATCTGTCATTCGATGAGTTGCGCCGCATCAGTCACGTTTTCGTCAGCCATTCCCATATCGACCACATTGTTGCCATTCCCCTGTTGGTTGATTCCATCGGCGAGGTCTGCCACCACACGATCACGATCTACGCGACGCCGGAAACGCTGCACATTCTGCGGGCGCACGTATTCAACTGGCTGGTATGGCCGGATTTCACCGCCATTCCGGATCGCCGTTTCTCCTATTTGCGTCTGCAACCCGTCCAGGTCGGCGAATCGTTGCGGCTGGGAGATCGCTCCTTCACTGCGCTTCCGGTACTTCATACCGTCCCTGGCGCAGCCTGGCTTCTCGACAGCGGCAAGGCGCAGTTGATCTATTCGGGGGATACGACCTACTGTCCCGAGTTGATCGCCGCCACCAACGCCTGTCAGTCCCTGCGCTACCTGATCATGGAGACGGCTTTCCCCGAAGAGATGCGCGCTGTTGCGATTGCGGCCCGTCACATGTGTCCTGGCATGCTGGAAGCCATGCTCTCGGAGTTGACCGTGTCGCCGGAAGTGTTCATCAGTCACCTCAAGCCGGGCATGGACGAATGCATCATGGAGCAGATCGACGCCCTGAACATGCACCTGAAGCCGACACGGCTCATGCGTGGGCAAGTCTTCGAGTTCTGAACGCGCGATAGCGCGTCGAAGCATCGTTTTTTCGGAACGATTTCGGATGCGATGAGCTTTGCCTCCGGGACGGGTAGAATCCCTCATTCGAGGAATTTTCTGGAATCCCGCCCATGTACCGCCTTGCTCCCAGCCTGCTTTCCGCCGATTTTGCCCGTCTTGGCGAAGAAGTAGAGAACGTGATTGCCTCCGGCGCGGACTGGATTCACTTCGACGTGATGGACAACCATTACGTTCCCAACCTCACGGTCGGGCCGCTGGTATGCAAGGCCATTCGGCCACTGACGAAAGCGCCCATCGACGTACACCTGATGGTGAAGCCGGTTGATCGGATCATCTCCGGGTTCATCGAAGCGGGCGCGGACATCATCAGTTTTCACCCCGAAGCCTCTGAGCACGTCGACCGCAGTCTGGCGCTTATCCGGGACGGCGGCGCGAAGGCGGGGTTGGCGCTCAACCCGGCCACGCCGCTTCATGTGCTCGATCACGTCATGGATCGGCTCGATTTCGTTCTGTTGATGAGCGTCAACCCCGGTTTCGGCGGACAAGCGTTCATTCCCGGTACGCTCGACAAGCTTGCAGCCGTTCGCGCGCGGCTCGACGTCTGGGAACAGAAAAGCGGGCGGCGTCTTCTGCTCGAAGTCGACGGCGGCGTAAAGGCCGACAACATTGCCGACATTGCCCGCGCCGGGGCCGACACTTTCGTGGCCGGTTCCGCCGTGTTCGGAGCCGGACTCGGCGGCGACCCGCATCGCTACGACTCGATCATTGCGCGGTTGCGCGCCGAACTGGCTACGGTGGGCGCATGAACCGGCTCTTCAAGGCAAAAGCGGTTCTGTTCGATCTCGATGGCACGTTGCTCGACACCCTGTCCGACCTGACCGAAGCGGCCAATCTGATGCTGGCCGAGTTGGGACGACCGTCGCTCGACCGAGCGCGTCTCCTCGGTTTCGTGGGGCGTGGCGTGAACGACCTCATCTCTCGCTGTCTTGCCGACAGCGGTGAACCTTCCACTGTCGAGATAGACACCGCGCGCGAAATCTTCCGTCACCATTACGTCTGCGTAAACGGCCTGACGACGCAGCCTTATCCCGGCGTCGCCGAGCTTCTTGCGACGCTTGCCGCGCGTCGTCTGAAAATGGCCGTCGTCACCAACAAGAGCGCCGTCTTCACATTGCCTTTGCTGCAACAGTTCGATATGGCGAAATATTTTGGCGCGGTCGTCTGCGGCGATACTTTGCCCGTGAGAAAACCCGATCCCGCCATGATTCTTTACGCCTGCAAGCTGCTTGGCGCGAAGCCGGAAGAATCCCTGATGATTGGCGACTCCATCAACGACTCGCTCGCCGCCCGCGCCGCAGGCGCGCCCGTATTGCTGGTGAAGTACGGTTACAGCGAAGGCATGCCGGTGGAGTCCATCGACTGCGATGGGCTGCTATCCGGGCTGCATCAGGTTCCGGATTGGCTTTTGGGTTGAGTCGCGGGCAGGGGGCGGGCGGTCATGGTCAGGAATCCAGTGCGTCCGGGTTTTTCAAAGCTTTTTTGTCTTCTGAGACGAGGCGGCGCTCGATCTTCTTCACGTCTTCGACTGGCGACAGGCTTTCGGGACGGATGCCGCGTTCGAGCAGGGTTTTGCGCACGGCCTCGTTGTTGGTGATGTGTTCTTTGGAGATGGCCCGCTCGCTGTCCAGTTGGTGTTCTCTGGCGTTGAATAGGGTGATTTCAGCGGCGAAGTCCT
Organism: Betaproteobacteria bacterium; assembly: GCA_009776435.1. Lineage (GTDB taxonomy): Bacteria > Pseudomonadota > Gammaproteobacteria > Burkholderiales > Rhodocyclaceae > WRNU01. The sequence goes on from WRNU01000063.1 coordinate 6,987, forward strand.
TGGCTTTGAGGATGATGGTGGGCGCAAAATCCGCCAGTGGTCGACTGTCGGGCACCTTCCATTGTGCTTTCATGGCCTGGGTGGGCTTGCCGAATAGGGCTTGGTCGCCCTTGCTGCGGATGAGCGCGAAGTCCTGGTTGCCGCCAGTTTGCTCAAAGATTACCTCGGATAATTTTTTCTCGGTGGCGCTGAGCTTCTTACGGGCAGAGACTCGTTCAGCGTCAATCAGGCGCTGCTCGATCAGTTCCGCGCGGCGGGCCTGGACAGCGAAGTAAGTCTGCGCAAAGGCGATTTCCTGCTTCTTCGGATCGCCGTTCTGGGCGATGAGGTAGCAGGCGTAGCGGGTGAGCATCAGGTCGTCCACTTCGCGCTGACTACCAGAGCCGAGGTCGACCATTTTGGTGACGCCAACAAAATGGTCTGAGATGGGGTGCCCGGATACCTCGCAGGCTACCTTGGCCTTGGAGATGACGGTGCCGAAGTTGCGCCAGTCAACGTAGCCCAGCAGGTGCTGCAAGTCCCGCGCGAGCCAATATTCGACGCCCGTTTCCGTCTGTTGGGCATGACCCTCGAAAGTCTGGGTCAGCGAATGCACAAGTTCGGTTTTCATGTTTTGTCCTTCTCGATGAACGGGCCGGGCAGGATGCGATAAAGCAGTTCGCTGATGTAGTAATTGGAGCGACCGGCTTTCAGCTTGCGCAGCAAGCCGCCAGTGGCCAGTGCATCCAGATAGCGGACTCAATATATTCATATTTTGCCATTTTATATACATATCCTGGCGGCGTGTATAGAAAACCAGCGATTCATATGCCTACCCCGACCAACATCATGTCGAACTCTGCCTGCACCTTCTCTGCAAAGTCATCCTCTATCTGCCACACGTCCGTGAACTCGACAAAGGCCCAGCGACCATGCGTGCCGAGGCGGTCCACGCCGGGTATCCAGTGGGTGAGCATGGTCTCCTTATTGATTTTGGCGTCTTCGCCTCGCTAGCCCTTGAATTTCGATGACAGAGCGTTACACGCATCTAGCCCCGAAAAATGTCCGGGCTGCGGTAGCGGTGTTGGATGGCGTGTCACGAAATGGTCACGCCGAAAGAGCTAAGGAGGTGGTAGCGGTCAGTTAAGTCTTTGTTTTCATTGGTCGGGGAAAGAGGATTCGAACCTCCGGCCCCTGCGTCCCGAACGCAGTGCTCTACCAGGCTGAGCTATTCCCCGAAAATCTCTAATCAGCCTGGGGCTGGTCAGAAGCGCCTTGCAACAGCAAAGCCTGCCAATTCTAGCAAGGCATCCTTGAAAATGGAAGCCGGAAGACGCTGGAGCGCCTTGACTGCCAGATCGGCTTCGGCGCGGGCATGGTCGCGTGCGAACTCCAGGGCGCGAGTGGTCTGGATGGTTTCGAGCACGGCGAGGAAATCGTCCCGGCCTCCGTTTTCGATGGCGTGGCGCACGCGCGCAATCTGTTCGGGCGTGCCGTGCTGCATGGCGTGGATGAGCGGCAAGGTGGGCTTGCCTTCTGCCAGATCGTCGCCGAGATGTTTTCCGGTATCGGCTTCGTTGGCGGAGTAGTCGAGCACATCGTCGATGATCTGAAAGGCCGTGCCAAGGTGCATGCCGAAGTCCGCCATCGCCTGTTCGATCTCCGGGGAAGCTCCGGCGAGAATGGCGCCGAGCCGCGCGGCTGCCTCGAAGAGCTTGGCCGTCTTGCAGCGGATGACCTGCAAGTAACCCTCCACGGTGACATCGGCATCGTGACAGTTGAGCAGTTGCAGTACTTCGCCTTCGGCAATGATATTGGTGGCCTCGGCGAGCACTTGCATCACGCGCATGTCGTCGACGCTCACCATCATCTGGAAGGCGCGGGAATAGAGGAAGTCGCCTACGAGCACGGAGGCGGCGTTGCCGAACAGGGCATTGGCCGTCTTGTTGCCCCGGCGCAGGTCGGATTCATCGACGACATCGTCGTGCAGCAGGGTGGAGGTGTGGATGAATTCGACGACGGCAGCCAGTTCATGGTGATGGCGTCCCTGGTATCCGAGCGCGTTGGCGGCAAAGAGTACCAGGGCGGGACGCAGACGCTTGCCGCCACTGTGGATGATGTACTCGGCAACCTGACGAATCAGGACGACGTCGGAATGAAGCCTCTTGCGGATGAGCGTATCAACCGCATTCATGTCGACGACGATGGGCGCGAATATTTCCAGTGGGGGCAAGGCAGGGACTCTCGAAAAGCTGATAATGTTACGCAGCCCTTTGAAGCCGGTCAACGCGCATGGCGAATCCTGGAAAGTCAGTCAGTTGCTCGAGAAACCCGTTTGTTACAGGCGGTCTGAATTCAAGCCTCGGCGGGGTGAATCCGGCATAATACGGGCGGACAGCCTGAACACGGATTGAACGCAATCTCCGCCATTTATGGCGGGGTGACTCAAAACCAAAAAAACCGGACAAGTCCAAAAGCCGGTAACAGGCGCCAGTAAAACCTGCCCCATCGCAACACCTCACTCCCTGCCCAGGCAGGGAGTGGGCTTTACGAACAACGAAACATGGCAACCTATGCAATAGGCGACATTCAAGGCTGTTACAGCGCATTTCGGCATCTGCTCGATCTGTGCGCGTTCGATCCCGCCGTCGACCGGCTCTGGCTCGTCGGCGATCTCGTCAATCGCGGATCGGAATCGCTCCAGGTTCTGCGCTTCGTTGCCGGTCTTGGGGATAGCGCCACTGTCGTGCTCGGCAATCACGACCTCTACCTGTTGATGCGTCACGCCGGTCTTGAGTCTCGAAGCGCCAGCGACAACCTGGACGACATCCTGACCGCCCCGGATTGCGACGAACTGTTGCACTGGCTTGCCCGTCGTCCCCTGCTGCATGTCGAAAAGCAATACGTACTCGTACACGCGGGGCTGTTGCCGCGATGGACAGTCCCCAAGGCCCAGGCACTGGCGGAAGAAGTCCAGACTGCGCTCACGGGCAAGGACTCGAAAAAATTTCTCCTGCGCCTCCTGGGCAACCGTCCGGATCACTGGAAAAACAGTCTCAAGGGATGGGATCGCCTGCGGGTCATCGTCAACGCCTTCACACGCCTGCGCTTCTGCACCCCCGAAGGCCGCATGATGATGCGACCCAAAGGCCCTCCGGGCACAGCCCCGGAAGGCGCTTTCCCCTGGTTCGCCCTCCCGGAGCGCGCCAACCGCACCCATACCATCCTCTGCGGCCACTGGTCGGCTCTCGGTTTTTACCGCGAAGAGGGTTTGATCGCCCTCGATTCCGGTTACGTCTGGGGCGGCGCGCTCACCGCGCTACGGATCGAAGACGGAGAAGTCTTTCAGGTACGGGATACGTCGGCTTGCAAGACCGAGGCGTTACCTTCATCATCGCCCGTTTGACGTTGTCACTCTTTCCTTTCAAAGGATTCCCATGAACGCCAAATTTCGCCTCCTGATGGTATTGAGCCTGTCTGTACTGGCAAGCGCCTGCGGCAAGGATGACGGCGCTGGTGTGTCACCCGCCCCCGCTCCCGAAGCCAGCCTCTCGCCACAATCGGCCCCTGGACCCGCATCCGACTCCGACCCGGAAAAAGTACCCGTCATTACCGCGTTCGACATCAATAACATTCCGGTGACCAACAAGGAACTCGGCGAATATCCGTTTTTTTCTCCCCCTAAAGGATACAGATACGTAACGGATTCATTGGGCACGCTGGACGAAAATATAAGTATCAGGGACCCCGACCGTACCCTCTATTCGATGGGCACTGATCGTATTCACCTGGTAGAGGGCAGGACCTTTAAGGCCGTGTTACAAAACGAAAAGCAAAAGAGCACGTCTGAACGCGATTTCTCCCTTATTCAGCGCCATTACGAAGACGCCATTACCGCAGCGGGCGGAGTCAAGGTTTTCGACGAAAAAATGAGAACAGGCAAGAGTTACGGTCCACAGGCTCCGAATAATGTGCCCAAGGCCAAACCCAGCACTTCCCGTAACGTCGGGTTGGTTTATGTCATTCACAAGCAAGATATGGAGGCATGGTTTGCAATAGACTGCGGCGGTGAAAAATGTTCCTTTACTGCCACACGGAAGAGAAAGATGTAGATGGTGGGAATGCTGTCTTGAAGAAGTCGTTTTTTTAGCCACCCTTTGCAAGAAAACTCCCGTAGCGTTTTCTGTTGATCAGTCGCGTTTATCGTTGGAATTCACGACTCCTGCCTCGTGCGCCAATTTATCCGCCCAGTAGCTCGATCGTACCATCGGCCCGCAGGCAGCGTTTTTGAAACCCATTTTCTGCGCTTCGGACTCGAAGAACCTGAAGGTATCGGGATGGACGTAGCGCAGTACCGGCAGATGCCCGTTGGACGGTTGCAGGTATTGACCGATGGTGAGCAATTCGACGCCGTGCGCGCGCAAATCTCGCATCGTGGCGAGAATTTCGTCATCGTTTTCGCCCAAACCCACCATCAGGCCAGACTTGGTTGGAACGTCGGGATAACGCGCCCTGAAGCGTTCGAGCAAGGTGAGGGAACCCGCGTAGTCCGCGCCGGGGCGGGCCTGACGGTAGAGGCGCGGCACGGTTTCCAGGTTGTGGTTGAGAACGTCGGGCGCATCATCTGCGAAGGCATCGAGCGCGACTTCTTCCCGGCCCCGGAAATCGGGTGTCAGGATTTCGATGGCGGTCCTGGGCGAAGCAGTGCGAATGGCACGAATACAGGCGGCAAAATGCGCCGCGCCACCATCGCGCAGATCATCGCGGTCGACCGAGGTAATGACCGCGTAAGCAAGTTTCATGTCTGCGATGGTCGCCGCCAACATGGCAGGCTCCTCGGGGTCGGGCGCGGCGGGTCGACCGTGGCCGACATCGCAGAACGGGCAGCGCCGGGTGCAGATGTCGCCCAGAATCATGAAAGAGGCCGTGCCCTTGCCGAAACATTCGTGGATGTTGGGGCAGGAGGCTTCCTCGCAAACGGTGTGAAGCCCATGCCCGCGCAGGGCGGACTTGATCTCGTTGAAGCGCCCGGCTTCCTCGCCTGAGGCGATCCTGACCCTTATCCATTCCGGCTTCTGCAGGCGGGGGGCGGGAACGATCTTGATCGGGATGCGGGCCGTCTTGATGGCTCCGCGCTCTTTAGAGGGGGGCGTGGTCATCGTCTTTTCGGTTGGGGCAAACAATCGACATCATGCAGCTTCCATCGTCGTCACGGCAAGCGGCGGCAACAGGCGTTGAAGGTGGCCGAGCAGACGGGAGCCTACGGCATCCACGTCGTCATGGATGCCGAAATCGGTAAGGCGCGTGCTTTTCAGGCCAGCGTAGCCGCAGGGGTTGATCCATGAGAAAGGCGTGAGATCGACATTTACGTTGAGGGCGAGGCCGTGATAGCTGCGCCCGTTCCTGACCCGCAGACCGAGCGCGCCGATTTTCGCGCCGTCGATGTAGACCCCCGGCGCGCCACGTTTGCGTTCGGCCTGCAATCCATATTCGGCCAGCGTGGCGATAACGGATTCTTCCATCAGGTGGACGAATTCGCGCACCTTGATCCGCCGGCGAGTGAGGTCGACGAGCAGGTAGGCCACGAGTTGCCCAGGGCCGTGATAGGTGATCTGGCCTCCACGATCGATGCGCGCCAAAGGAATCCCGGCAGGGTTTTGCAGCAGGTGCGCGGGATTGCCTGCCAGCCCGAGCGTAAAAACGGACGGATGCTCGAGCAACCAGATTTCGTCGGGCGTTTCTGCGTCGCGCAGGGCAGTGAAACGCTTCATGGCTTCGAGTGCAGGGGCGTAGTCGGTGAGACCAAGACGCTTGACTCGCAAGTTGCCATCGTCGTTCATAGCACCACCTTGACCAGGGGGTGCGCAGACAGCTCACGGTAAAGCGCGTCGAGTTGCGCCTGCGAATGGGCGCGCAGGGTACAGGTGAGCGACAGGTAATTGCCTTTGCCCGATATGCGCATCTGTACTGCGGCAGGATCGAAATCGGGTGCATGCCGCAGCACGATTGCGAGCATCTCCTGCGCAAAGCCATCGGCGCTCGCACCCATGATCTTGATGGGAAAGTCGCAGGGATACTCGATGAGAGTGGCGCGTGGGCCGTCCGGTTCAGTCATGACGCGCCACCGCGTTACTCAAACCTCGACCGTCAGGATGGTGGATGACCATTGAATCACTCCCGCACACGCCGCTTACAGGTTCTTGAACCACAGCATGATCGCGTCCCACATCCGGCCAAAGAAACCGGCCTGGGGGACATCCGCGAGCGCCACAACCGGGTAGCTTTTGTAGGGTTTTTCATCGACAGTGAGCGTGAGCGTGCCGATTTTCTGCCCTCTCTTCAGTGGCGCGAATACCGGCTGCATGCTCTCCAGGGTGGATTCGATCTTGTTGGCGCTTCCTTTGGGTAGAGACATGATGAGGTCATGCGTAAATCCGACATCCACATGTTTTTCCGCGCCTTTCCAGACCTTGAACTGCGACAAGGACTGATTGGCGGAATAAATCCGCATCAAGTCGTGATTCTTGAAGCCGTCGTTGAGCAGTTTGAGCGATTCCTGTACGCGCGCGTTGTCCGAAGAGGCTCCGAGAACGACCGAAATCAACCGGCGCGGCCCGCGCAGGGAACTGCTGATCAGACAGTAACCGGCATCCTTGGTTTGCCCGGTTTTCATGCCGTCGATCGTGGGGTCGATGTGCAGCAGACGATTGCGGTTGTGCTGCATGATACGGTTGTAAGTGAAGGATTTGAGCGAGTAGATTGCGTAATACTCAGGGAAATCGCGGATGATCGCGCTGGCGAGAACCGCCAGATCGCGCGCGGTGCTGTAGTGCCGAGGATCGGGCAATCCGTTGGAATTCATGAAATGGGAGTTATTCATGCCCAGGCGCCTGGCTTCGCGGTTCATCATCGCGGCAAAGTTTTCTTCGCTGCCGCCGATCAGTTCGGCGAGCGCCACGCAGGCATCGTTACCCGATTGCACGATGACGCCCCGTATCAGGTCGCCAACCGAGACCGGCACCCTGGGTTCGATGTACATGCGCGAGCCTGTCTGCTTCCAGGCCGCAACGGAGACTTGTACCAGTTGTCCCTCGGAGATCGTTCCAGCCTTGAGCGCCTTGAAGGTGAGGTAGGCCGTCATCAGCTTGGTGAGCGAAGCTGGTTCGACCCGGCTGCTGGCGTCTTTGGCAGTCAATATCTGACCCGTCGTGTGGTCGATCAGTATCCAGGATTTGGCTGCCAACACCGGCGCAGGGGCGGGTTTCGTGGGCGCGGGCGCGCCCACGGCACA
>WRNU01000064.1 GCA_009776435.1 Betaproteobacteria bacterium
ACCCGCATGGGGTTTTGTGAGCACTTCGCCGGGGCTTTCGTCTTTCTGGCGCGCATGGCAGACGTTCCGGCGCGCGTCGTCACGGGCTATCAGGGAGGCCGCATCAATCCCCTCAACGGCGCCATCAGCGTGCGCCAATCGGATGCCCACGCCTGGGCCGAGGTCTGGTACGCACAGCGCGGTTGGGTCAGGGTCGATCCCATTGCGCTCGTCGCGCCGACGCGGATCGACCACGGTCTGGAAGGCGCGCTGGAAAGGGGGCTGCCTTTCATGTTGCGTCCGGAATACTCGTGGCTCCGGAAAATGCGCGATGGTTGGGAAGCCGTCGCAACGCAATGGAACCGGCGGGTTCTTGCCTACGATGGCAAGCGGCAGCGCGACTTGATGGAAGCCTTCGGCCTGAACGATTTTTCTCCATCGACGGCGTTCGGCGCCACTTCCATCGCCATCGCCCTCCTGATGGCCGCGCTCTACGGTTGGGCGCAATTACGCCGCAAGGAGGATGGGCTCGATCCGCTCGACCGGGCCTGGGTGCGGTTCTCGGCCCGACTAGCCCCGCTCGGTCTTGCCCGCAAGCCCGAGGAAGGCCCGCTCGACTATGCCCGGAGGCTGGCTGCCGCGCTCCCTGCCAATGCCGATAAGCTCATTTCGATCTGTACCCGGTATGCCTGTTTGCGTTATCGTCTACCGCCTTTGCGTGCGGAAGTCGATGCTCTGACGCACGCTATCGATACGTTGGGTCTCGAAACGCCGACCCGATCAATACGCGATCAGCAGTAGATCTTCGCGCCGACATGATATTTTCGCAAGCGAAGATTATGACAGGAGTTTTTTCTGATGGAATGCAGGATACTAAAAATCCCCGGCTCCCTGCTTCGTCTGGGCGTCGCTTTTCTGACGCTCGCCCTTGGCTCTGCCTGCGCATATGCGGACTTTACGGAGCGCGAGGATGTTTCCGCTTTCGTCGAGGAAATCTCCGCGCGCAACGGACTGGATGCCGCCCCTATTTACGCGGCGCTTTCCCGCGCCAGTTACCTTCCGCGCGTCATCGACCTGATCACGCCGCCCTCGAAACGCGGCGTGCGTTCCTGGCATCGTTATCGCAGCCGGTTTCTCGGTCACGCGCATATCGAAGGCGGACTCAAAACCTGGGCGCAGTATGAAAACGAATTGCGTCGGGCTGAAAAACAATACGGCGTGCCGCCGGAAATCATTCTCGGCATTCTCGGGGTAGAGACGATCTACGGGCGCAACATGGGCACGTTCGAGACGCTTTCCACGCTTGCCACGCTGGCTTTCGATTATCCGCCGCGCGCCGAATTATTTCGTGGCGAACTGGAATCGCTCTTCCTGCTTGCCAGGGATCAAAACCGCGACCCGGCCAGTTACGTCGGCTCCTTCGCGGGCGCAATCGGTTGGCCGCAATTCCTGCCAAGCAGCATCCGTCGTTACGCGGTGGATTTCAACGGTGACGGAAGAATCGACTTCGACAACGATGCGGTCGACGCCATCGGCAGCATTGCCAATTACCTGCGAGAACATGGTTGGGTAGCGGGAGCGCCTGTCGCGATAAGAGTCCGGCTTCTCCCCGGCACTGATCCTGTGCCGCTCATCGAAACGGGCATCGAACCGAGCCTGAGTCCGGCGCAATTGCTGGGAGCCGGCATTCGCCCGCTCACCGATTCACTACCAGACGCTGGCGAGGCCACGCTGGTCGACCTCGAAACGCCGGGAGTGGATACCGAATACTGGCTCGGCTACCGCAATTTCTATGTCATCACGCGCTACAACCGCAGCAGTTTCTACGCGATGGCGGTATTTCAACTGGCGGATGCGTTGCGTGCGAGTCGTGACGGCAGCAGTATCGTTGCTGCGCCCCCGAAAGCGAAATCTGCGACGAAAAGCAAGGCATCGCCTGCCGCCAAGGCAAAGAAGCCGTCCAAGGCGGCGCCGCGCAAGAAACAGGCATCACAGCCCGCGCGCCGGAAGAAATAGAAGTCAGACGGATCGCAGCAGGGACAAAAAATTCACGGTAGGGGCAAAAAATTTTTGCCCCTACAACTCCCCCCCATCAACGCCGGCGGCATTTTCGGGTCAGAGCAGCGTCATCAGCAACTCCCCCTCGCTGACCGAATCGCCTTCGGCTACCCGCACCTCCTGCACGATTCCAGCCCAGGGTGAAGGAATATCGAGTGCAACCTTGCCGGTTTCCAGAATGAGGATCGTATCGTCGCATGCGATGCGGTCGCCGGGCGCGACGAGGATTTCGAGCACGGACACCGTGCCTTGCCCGCAACTACCGCAGGACTCCCAGCATTCGGGGAATCTGGGCATATGAATTTCCTTGAGCGGCATGGCGGCGACACTTCCGGTATGGTTCTTCTGGCAGGCATCTTATTCGGGGGTGAGCTGCGTACTCCCTCCGTCACGCCTTCGGCGTGCCACCTCCCTCGAGAGGGAGGCAACTCCCTCCGCCCTGCCTTCGGCAGGACACCTCCCTCGAGAGGGAGGCTATAGAGTCGGGGGAGCCTGCGGCTCCATAAAATATGGACTATACCGCTTTACAGACCCGAAAACGCACACTACAATGCGCCCTCTTTCGTCGGGGGTATAGCTCAGCTGGGAGAGCGCTTGCATGGCATGCAAGAGGTCAGCGGTTCGATCCCGCTTACCTCCACCAGGAAGAAAAAGTTGTGTTGTACCCGCGTCCCCATCGTCTAGAGGCCTAGGACACCGCCCTTTCACGGCGATAACCGGGGTTCGAATCCCCGTGGGGACGCCAAAATTTCCGGAGTGCTGTTAAAATACGGCATTCCACGCGGAGTGGTAGTTCAGTTGGTTAGAATACCGGCCTGTCACGCCGGGGGTCGCGGGTTCGAGCCCCGTCCACTCCGCCAACCGTTTTCTGTAAGACGTTGATTCTTACCAAAAAACAGCCACAGGGATGTGGCTGTTTTTTTGGCGGTTCCCCGCCCGTGCACTGGGGTTTCCTGTGTGGCGGTGTGATAAATCTGGAGCCACAGGCTCCCCTGAATCGTATCGAGGAATCCCCGTCGTTCATGACGGGGTGACTCAAAGGGTAAACCCATGCTTTCACTTGCTTTGCCTAAAGGCAGCCTCGAGGAACAAACATATAAACTGTTCGATGCTGCCAACCTGAAGCTTTCCAAACCGGAGCGCGGCTACAACCCCACCATCGACGACCCGCGAGTCAACAAAGTGAAGATACTGCGGCCGCAGGAAATTCCCGTCTATGTCACATCGGGCGACTTCGATCTAGGTATTTCGGGTCACGACTGGGTCATTGAAAGCAAGGCCGATGTCGTTGAGATTGCCGAACTGCCCTATGCAAAAACCGGCACTGGCACCGTGAAAATGGTGTTGGCCGTCTCTGACACGTCCTCGATACAATGCGCCCGTGATATCCCGCCTGGCAGCCGCATAACGACAGAGTTCCCCAACATCACGCGCTCCTTCTTTGAGCGGCTTGAAATTCCCGTAGAAATCTTTTTCAGCTATGGCGCGACAGAGGCAAAAGTCCCTGACTTTATGGACGCGCTGGTCGACCTCACAGAAACCGGGTCAACACTCAGGCTTAACGGACTGCGTATTATTGAGACGATTCTTGAATCGACGACTCGCCTGTTTGCGAATCGCGCCTCCTGGGAGAACCCCGAGAAGCGTAAGGCAATGGAAGAAATTCGCACCTTGCTTTTAGGCGCAATCGAAGCCAGAGGGCGCATCCTGCTGATAATGAACACGCCTGCCGAATGTCTTGATGCCGTCATCGCAGAATTACCCGCCATGAAGCGTCCCACCATAAGTCAGCTACATGGTTTGAGCGGTTACTCACTAACCACCGTCGCCGAAAAATCAAGCGTGAATATCCTCATACCCCGCCTGAAAGCCGCAGGAGCAGAGGACATCCTGGAATTACCCATCAATAAAATCGTGCGCTAGGGAAGCTCTGTACAACCCCTCCGGTCATTGCAGCGCATAGCGAAGTCGCTGCAATCCACACGCCGCATGGATCCTGCGACTTCGCGCAGGATGACGAGCATCGGATGCAGAGTTATGCAGAGGTTCCATAGGATACGGTTTATTTCTTGCAAATTTTTCCTCCGATGAGGCTCAACGAATTCCCCTCCTGTGGAGGGCCGACCACATAAGGGGGTGAGAATGACGTAGGGGCGCGATTTATCGCGCCCTGGTTCACCGCGCCCAATGAGCACGATCGCCGCAATTTGGGCGCGATAAATCGCGCCCCTACAAATGTCCATCAAGCCCCTCGTGACCCTCTCCGCCACAGAGTGGGTACGCTCGAGCTACACTTGCTATTGTTCAGGGCCAACTAATTATTTTTCTTCCGTACATACCCCTTTTCGGCCGCAAGTCGATACCATTTTTCTGCTTCCGTATCGGATTGAGTAACACCTCGTCCCTTCTCATACATGAAACCTAGTCGCAATTGCGCATCGGGAATTCCCTGATCGGCCGCAAGCCGAAGCCATTTGACCGCTTCCTCGTCAGACTGTGCGACGCCATGTGCGACACCACGGCCATCGAGGTGCATATCAACAAACTTCATTATCGCTCGCCCATTTCCCTGCTCTGCCGCAAGCCGATACCATTTGATCGCCTCGGAGAGAGACTCCTGGACACCACTGCCTGAATCGTACATGACAGCTAAATTAACCTGTCCTTCTGCATTTCCTTGTTCTGCCGCAAGCCGAAACCATTTGACCGCTTCCTCCCAGGACTGTTCAATGCCAAAGCCCAAGAGGTACATTTCACCTAATCTATTCTCTCCCGGTGCAAATTTCTGCCATGCTGCAAGCCGAAACCATTTGACCGCTTCCTTGTGCGATCCTGCGACGCCACGGCCCGAAAAGTACATAGCGCCTAAATTAACCTGCGCTGGCGCAAATCCCTGCTCCGCCGCAAGCCGAAACCATTTGACCGCCTCAATTTTGGACTGTCTGTCGTTGGAGTGTTTGAGGTACATTTCGCCTAATTTATTTTGCTCCGAGGCATCCTCCGGGAGAGGGTCTGGAAGGAGGAATGGTGGCGGTGGCGTCTGACTCTTGGCTACAGGAGGCGGCTTATTTCCAACGCTATTGGGCGGTGCAAAACCAGCAGTATTTCGACCTTTTGCAACAATCACTAACCCTACAGCCTGTTCAGCTCTTGTAATTTGTTCCGGTAGTGTCAATTTCTTTTGCCCAAGAGTAGTGGATCGTTTAATAGTTGGAATGGTTGCTATAAGCTCAAGCAAATAATTGCTCTTAATCGCATAATTGACAGTTTGTGGAAGAAACCCACCTGCTTCCATAGTAGCTTGCGGCCTCAGGGTACTGGACACAATACCTATCACATTTCCATATTCGTTAATCAACGGGCCACCTGAGTTTCCTGGTTGGATCGGAACCGATATTTGAAAGGTTGTAGGTTGTCCTCCGATTCCAGATAGGCTACTAATGATTCCTTGTGTGACTTTTGACTCCAATCCTTGCATAGTGATATTTGGGAACCCTATTGTGAAAACGGTCTCTCCTTTCTGAACACCTGTCGAGCTTGCAACAGCTAGAAATGTAAATTTTTTCCCTTCAACTCTTAATATTGCCAAGTCGTTATCAGTATCAACCTGAACGATACTGGCCCTGTAAATCTGATTCATCCGATCCTGAACAGCAATGTCCTTTGCCCCTTTGATAACGTGAAAGTTAGTCACAAAATAGCCATCAGACGATATATAGAATCCTGTCCCTGTCGAAATACTATCTGAAAAGGCTTGTGAAGAAATAAGGCATAACGACAAGAAAAATAATATCTTTGAAAATTGCATTTTCGATAAAATATGACAAAAAAATTCAAGGGGCGTATGTTGGGATAAACAGGAGGGATTATGCAGAGGTTCCCTATGTACCCCAAAAAACCGAAGCAGCGCCTGCAATCGAGTTGGAAATGCAGCGGCATTTGCACTGAAAACTCTTCTGGTGCTCGTACTGGTGGCTTGAAGCGAAATTGCCCCCATAGCAGTCCTGTTAAAAATCCGGTTTGGCATTTGCACGATTCTCTTCAGCTCGCTTCTCTTTTTCTTTCCGAACCCGATCGGCATATTGCTGGTCGAGAACCATACTAGCGCGAAGTCTATTATCGAATTTGGCCGATGAAAACACGAGCCAACAACGGTCTCCAAAATCATCACAGATAGTAAGAATATCCGTATTTTGTCCCCGGTAGGCGACCCTGTCACTTTTAATGCCGTTGGAATTGATCTTTGCGAGAAAAAACGGTTCTTCAGTTGGCTTGCCAAAATACTTCTTGAGCGCCCTATTCACGCGCGATTTCTTGAATAATTTCGAGAGAGGGGGGGCATTCTGAAGTTTCTGCATGGAAGGTTGATGATGGGTGAGATGATCTTTGAAAAAAAATACGGCGAACACGAACTGGTTCTGATGAAAATGGTATTCAAGAGAATCCATAACAACACCGCCGAATTCGAGCTTGTCATTTTCCCGCGTGTAAGACTCAGTCTCCGCAAACTTTTTCCTGGGATCCCAATATTCCGGCGGACTAGAAATTGGCCCATTATATCTAAATCCTGAACGGTTTTCAGGCACCGCAGCCCCCCATGAAATTTCTCTAAAACCATTTGGTTCATTTTGAAGCGCGCTAGGGGGTTTGGCTTCCTCCGTGGATGAGGATACAGAAGCACAAGCTGTTATGCAGGCTAGAATAACGCTAAGAATAATTGCATTTTTCATCATATTCACCGTTCAACTGAGATAACACGCATGACCGCAAACACAAACTGCAACATCATGTTCTTTAATAATATTCTTCTATTCGTAAACAGTCAATATTCTGAAATAACGCCCGGTCGATATCAGCCAGGACATGACCAAACATGCGAACTCCTGTTTGGCCAAGCAGAGCATGGCAATTCGCTTGTTCGGTCGAATCACAGCGATGTGGCTATTTTTATGGATTCCTTGGTCGTGAATGGGATGCGAGTTGACACGACTCGAACACAATCACCGCCAGCGATGACGAGACGACTCAATCGCGCCTTCTCGCTACGCCATCTCCAGAGCGCGCGACCTGCGTACCGCCGCCTGACGGGTCTTGCCCGCGCGCGAGGGCATATTGCATAGCCCGCACACGTAGCCGTGCCTCGGATCATGCGCATGCGCAACGAAACTTCCGCCACAACTACAACATTCGGACAGTTGCAGAAGGTCGGCATCGAAAAAACGTACCAACGTCCAGGCACGGGTGAGACTCAATACCGGCTCCACCCTTCCTGCCTCGATCTGGTCGAGATACAGGTGGTAGGCCTTGATGATCGCATCCAGCCCGCTCAACCCCTCGCATTGTTCAAAATAACGGTAATACCCCATGAACAGCGAGGAATGCACATTCGGCTGCCAGGTCATGAACCAGTCAGTCGAAAACGGCAGCATGCCTTTCGGGGGGGAAACGCCACGCACTTCCTTGTAGATCTTGAGCAGTTTCTCACGGCTCAGACGGGTCTCGGATTCGAGCATCTGCATNCGCGCGCCAAGCCGCACCATTTCGGCTGCGCGATGNATGTCTTCCGCTTCGTCGATGATTCGCTTGTTTTTCATTTGCTCTCTCTCCAGGAGCAAGATTAGACGGCCTCTCCGGTCGANCGGTTGGCNGCAATGATGGCAGCATGNAGCGTAGACGCTGTCTCGTCCCGGCCTTCTCCGGCCATCAGGCGAGCTATCTGTTCGTCATCGAAGCGAAAACGCGGAATCAATACCGGATTATCGGCCATCTTGACCAACTTGGCCGCCGACAGGCTTTCGACAAAATCCGCCAATGCCTTGCTGATACCCAGTCGAAACATCGCCGTTTCCCGATCACAGCGCAGCATTTTCTGCGCAAGCATCAGGTACGCAATGTTCAATTCCCGAATTTCAACCTGAAAATTTGGGTGGTTCATTGGATAAGTCTCACGTTTTAATCGCCCCTTTTTGCCGATCAGAAATTCCTTGATACGGTTGAAAGCGAGCGTTCGTTTTCATGTCGAACAGGTTTCACCCACCCCGGCATGGATGCCGACAATGGCGTTCGACGCATGTTCAAGGAATCGACGATCCCAAGTTAAGATAGGTTTCCATAACTCGCAAGATGAATAATTCACGTTTCAAGCCCGTTGTCGCCAATAGCGGTAATTTCCCGCATTTCTTCGTGAAAATACGGCTCGCCCAGCTAAAAATATGATTCTGGAAAATGCTGTCGAGGGCATGTCATTCCGATACAGAACACGGAGCGGCTTTGAACAAATGACATTATCATTTATGGAGAGTATCCCCGGAACCGTTCACCTCGTTGAGTTCCGACACGATCCGGTTACGCCCAAGCCGTTTCGCCCTGAAAACGGCACGATCTGCTTTCTTGACCAGATCGCCGGAACCGAGCATGGCCTCGTCTCGTACTGCCACGCCAACGCTGACCGACAAATGCAATACTTCGTCTTCATGCTCCACGGTCAGTCGCTCGATTTCCTTGCGTAGCCGTTCGCCGCAGGCCAGCACTTCTTCAGTCGAAGTCTCTGGACAAATCACCAAAAACTCATCGCCGCCCGTTCGGCAGATCACGTCCTGACCACGCAATACCCGACGCAAGGCTTCGGAAGCCAGTCGCAACGCAATATCTCCAACGTCGTGTCCATAAATATCGTTGATTTGCTTGAAGTTATCGAGGTCGATGACCATGCATGCCAGGGCGCGCGCGCTGCGGTGCGACGCTGCCCATTCCTGCTGCATGCGTTCGAGCGCGTAGCGGCGATTGGGCAAGCCCGTGAGCGAGTCGGTGAGTGCGGCTTCCTGAAGGGAACGGTTGGAAATGGCCAGTTCGGCGGCGAAGTGTCGCAACTCCTCGCGCTCGTGTCTCAGTTCCTGCTGCAACATCACGACCCGCCGGGCCGTACCCAGCCGTGCCTGTAGCACTCTCGTCCCGACCGACTTTGCGAAGAAGTCGTCTACTTCGGCTCCTATGGCCGCAATGTGCTCTTCGTTGCTGGAGGGCAACAGCGCCAGGATGAATATGCCTCGTCCGAGCCGTGTGGCGCGTAACGTCCGGATCAGGTGACCAATACGCGACACGTCATCCTCCACGTCTATCACCAGCATCTGCGGTTGCAGGTCGAGGATGTGCTCCATGAAACCATCCAGACCGGAGTATTCGGTCACTTCGATACCCTTCTCGTCCAATACTTTCAACAACTGCTCGCGCATGGCAGGATCGGATGTGACCAGCAACGCCCGGATATCGGGCACTGTTTCCTCCGGGAGGGCGGTTTCAATGCCGGACTTGCTCTCCGGGGGCTTCGTCCTGGCTTGCGGTGTGTTGGATTCAACGCCGCTCAGGGTCTCGAACGAGGGGAGCTTCACGCTGCCAAGTTGCAGCAGCTTGCTCCACTCGGACCACAGCCGCGCAATTTCGTTGCAGTCGCTGATGAAAACCTCGCGTGCGCATCCCAGATGCGCTGCCAGACGCACAGCCTTCCCGATCAGCACACGCTGCTCATCCGGATTGCCCAGACAGATGTCGGCCACGTTTCTGGCTAGAATCAAGCTCTGCATGATCGTCGCTTCACGTCCGTCACCGGCAAAAGGCGCTTCCAGGGGATGTTCGAAATAGCGTACCGGGCCAGTGAACACGGGTGGTATGCCCCAATCCATGAGCATCGCCGCCCCCAGGTCCGAATGGTTCATCGCGAGTGCCTGCTGTTCCAATGCCAGAAGATCGCCATCCGATTTTCCCGCCGCCACTTCGGAGAGCACTTGCCCGTACCTGGCCGGATACACTGTCGCCAGCGCCAGTTCGCCAATTCGCGCCAGCAGGCCGACACTGAAAAACTCATCGGGGGCAACCATGTGTATACGTACCGCCAGCGTCTGCATGGATAACGCCGTGATGACCGACGATGACCAGAACCGCAGGTAATCGAACTCCGAGCAAGTCCCCTTGCGGTAATTCGACAACAGCGAGAAACCGAGCGCCAACGCGCGCACTGCCGGTATCCCCACCACCATCAGGGCTTCCTGTACCGATACGATCGGGCGTCGCCGAAAAAAGGCGCCGTTGGCTGCCTTGATGAGCCTGCCGGCAAATGCCGGATCGACCTTGATGGTTCGCGCCAGTTCGGTCGTCGAGATCGTTTCATCATGCGTCATCCGCATGATCGCCAGCGCAACTCCACGCGGAGATGGAAGATGCCCGGTTGCCTTGATTTGGGCAAAGCGATTTAGATCAATCGGTGTCGGCATGACGAGAAGACCGGAAAAATGAACCGAAACAATCGACCACGACTTCCGTTACAACATTCGCATTACGACATCTCGATTCGGAGCCTTTGTGCGTGCACATACTTTAGTGCATGCCTGTTCTTTCGTATCATGCGGTTTGCCGCACTGTGCGCCATATGACCGCAGGTCGAAAAGAAAACGTTATCCTTATATGGCATCATGAAATAACCCACACCATGAATTGAAGAACAAGTACCGAACTGCCATGAATTTCTGCTCCAGGTGCGGTGCGCCCGTCGCCCTGACAATCCCCTCCGGTGACACCCGACTTCGTCATGTCTGCGCAAGTTGCGGCATGATCCACTATCGGAATCCCAAACTGGTCGTCGGAACCATCCCTGAGTGGGAAAACAGCGTCCTGCTGTGCCGGCGGGCCATCGAGCCACAGCACGGCAAGTGGACGCTGCCTGCCGGCTTCATGGAAACTGAGGAAACCACTGCCGGAGCAGCCAAGCGGGAAACCCTGGAAGAAGCCCACGCGCGGATTGAAATCGGGGAGATGTTCACCCTCATCGACGTTCCTGCCATCAGTCAGGTGCACATTTTTTATCGGGCCAGGCTGCTCGATACCGATTTTCATCCCGGCGAGGAATCGCTCGAAACCATGCTTTTTCCCGAAGCCGGTATTCCCTGGGATGAAATCGCTTTCCGCACGGTTTCCCTGACCCTGCGACACTACTTCGCAGATCGCAGCAAAGGCTGCTGGCTCTTCCGCACAATGAGCCTCCCTATGGCGTATTCCTCTGACGAGGTTTGGCCGCAAGGATAGAATGCCATGAATAATTTGGCGACACTGCGCAAATTCATAAAAAACTTTCATAGGAAGGGTATCCCGATATGAATTCATCGAATCGAAACACGGCGCAGATGCGAATTCTCAGTCTGAAAGAGGGCCGCGCCCTGCTCGCACTCTACGAGACGATGGTGGACACGGCCCGTACCCGCGATTGGGATCGACTGGTTGAAATCGAGCGTCAGGCCGCCGCTCTCCGCGATGCAGCCGTCGATCGTCCTTTCTCGTCCGCCGGCGAGGATGATGTAGAGGAACTGACGGCCCTGCTCACCCGGATTCAGCGTCTCGATCGTGAAATACGATCTCTGGTGGAACCTGCACGCGAGCAGGCGCGCCAGCAGCTTGCCGTCGAGGTCAAGGGTCGGGCCGTGCGCGAGGCATACGGCGATCTGGAACCTCCGGGAAACTGAGAAAACCGGAACCGGGGAATCTGAGTCATGATCCCTTCCGACCTTGCCGCCCGTTTGCGCTTTTTGCACGAAGCCAGTTTTTTCGAGACTTCGCCGCCCGTCGCGGGGCTGCATCGGGCGCGCGAGCTTCAGGCTCAATTGCAGGAACTGGTTCCGGGACAACGCTTTCTCGCCACCTTACAGCGCACTTTGCCCGACGGCACTTTCCGCGCTCTGGTAGCCGGACAGCAGGTCACGCTTGCGCTGAACGCTTCGGCCAAACCGGGCGACACGCTCGAACTGGTTGCCACCAACGTCTCCCCCAAGATAGTGCTCTCAAGGCTGGCGACGCCTGCGGACGGAGCAAGCATCGGTTCAGCGCGTCCGACCTTGAGTCCGACCGGACAACTCATCAGTTTTCTACTCACGGGTCAGCCTGCTGCAAAACCCGCCGTACTGTCGAACGGCCTGCCTTTTCTTCAGGCTCCTCCTCCGCCTCCCGGAGCCACCACAGGAAATGTCGCCAGCGCGCAAGCCGCCACCGTTGCCGGTGCACAGCCCAGCCCACTCGGCGCTCAACCCGCTGCGGCCAGCAGTGCGCAACTGGCCTCCGCCAGCGCACAACTGGCCTCCGCAGGCGCCCGGATTTCCGCCAGTAGTGCGCAACTTGCCTCTGTCGGCGCGCAACTGGCTCCCTTGCTCCGTCAGGCACTGTCACAAAGCGGATTGTTCTACGAAGCGCATCAGTCGCAATGGCTGGCAGGCAAAATCGACCTTGCCACATTGCTGCGCGAACCTCAGGCCCAGGCCGCCGGACGCCCCCCGACGGGCAGTCCGGCGACTGCCGGCGCCCCATCGACATCGACCCCCTCTTCCCCCGCCACGGGTGGAACCACAACAAACGCCGAGGCGGTTTCCCGCGCAGGCAATACCGCCGCGCAGGCAATCGCGCGAAACGATGCACCCGTCGCCAGAATACAGGGACTCGAAGCCCGACAGGCCGAGAACGCCCTGCGCAACAGCCCAATTGCCGAACGCCTGCTGCCCATCGTGCATCAACAACTCGAGTCCCTTGCCAGCCATCAATACATCTGGCATGGCATGGCATGGCCGGGCCAACTGTTCGAATGGATCATCGAGGACCCCCGCGACGAAGGGGGCGCGGAAGGCGAGGACAACGACGGGCAATGGAATACCACCCTGCGGTTGACGCTGCCCCGCCTCGGCGGAGTCGAGGCCCGCGTGCAACTGGGCGCGAAAGGCGTGGCGCTGCGGTTGCAGGTTGAAGACAAGGCCACCGTAATCCGGCTCGAAGCCCGACGCATCGAACTGGCTGATGCCCTGGAAGCCGCCGGAGTGCCGCTCACTGGCATGGCCGTGGAGCATCGAGATGAGTCCTGAAGATTTTTCTCCGCTCGACCAGGCCGTCGCCCTCACCTACACGCCGGGCGACACCGCGCCGCAAGTCGTTGCCAAGGGCCGTGGGCTGCTCGCGCAGGAAATCATCTCCCGCGCCCGCGAGGCAGGGGTGTATGTGCACGAGTCGCCCGAACTCGTTTCCCTGCTCATGCAGGTCGATCTCGATGCCCACATCCCGCCGCAACTCTACGCCGTGGTTGCCGAACTGCTGGCCTGGCTCTACCGCATCGAGGCGGGCGTCGACGCGCCACCTCCCACAATCGGAGTCCCCACAAGATAAGTTACACAGATGGAGATCGAGTCCTCATGATATAAGCCACAAATCTGGCCGTAGAGACCGCCCTGTAGCCTTTGAGTTACCTCGCCATGAGCGGTGGGGGTTGCGTGAAACCCGTATTTATCAAAGTGAAGAGCAGAGAAAATGTCAGATCAATTCAACGATAATCTTATCGGTTCCTTCCGGGAAGACGGGCTGGAAGAGTTCCTTTTGCGCGGGCGTCGCCAGATCCTCCAGTTGCTCCAGGAACTGATCGGCAACCACGCCCTCATCAGTGTGCATCTGTTTCCCGGCGGGCTATCTTTCCTGAGCACCATCGTCACGCTTTCCGAAGATGAAGAATGGATTTTCCTCGATGCCAGCCCGAACGAAACCATTCACCGTCGCTGTCTG
The DNA here is from genome assembly GCA_009776435.1 of Betaproteobacteria bacterium. Classification (GTDB taxonomy): domain Bacteria; phylum Pseudomonadota; class Gammaproteobacteria; order Burkholderiales; family Rhodocyclaceae; genus WRNU01. Next base: position 13,615 of record WRNU01000064.1, read on the forward strand.
CAAGCCGAGCGTCTGCTCTGCGTCACCCAACTCAACAAGATCCGCATCCAGTTCCGACTACACAACGGCATGGAGATCCCGTTTGAAGGTCACGCCACCCTGGCTGCGCCCATTCCCGAGGAGATCCTGCGCCTGCAACGCCGCGACGCTTTCCGTTTGCAGGTTCCGCTTTCTCATGACCTGAAATGCATCCTGCCCGTGCAGAAGCATGAGCATGACCCTCAGTCCGATCATGGCCCCCCCTGGAAAAGGGGTGTCGAGGTTTCCGTGATCGACATCAGCGCCGGCGGCCTGTCGCTGGAAGCCCCGGTCAACAAGATCACGCCCATCGTCGGGGATCAGATCAACGGTTGCCGTTTGAAACTGCCCAAAAATCTCATTGCCGTCAATCTCGAAATCCGCAACCACGGCCGCCGCATCCTCGGCAACGGCAAGGAAATGCTGCGCCTCGGTTGCAGCTTCATTGGCCTGCCTACCCAGGCTGCGAACCAGATTCAGCGGTACATTTTCCAGGTTGAACGCGAACTACACGCATACGAGCCATGACCAGCCTCATCCCGCCATGTGGCGGGAACGGCAGGGTTT
>WRNU01000065.1 GCA_009776435.1 Betaproteobacteria bacterium
CCGAAGCTGGGATGATCGACGTAGGCATCGCCCGTGACGAGGATGATGTCGCACGCTTCCCAGCCCAACTCGTCCATCTCGGGGCGCGACATGGGCAGGAAGAGGGCGGGAAGAGACGGGAGGGCGGTAAGCATAGCCCGGATTGTAGGATGGATAAGGCCGAAGGCCGGTGCGCGACAAGCTAGCGCAACTCGGCATCACCGAGCAGGATGTCGAGGACGCCGTTATGCATGCATCTCATACGGTTATCTTCCTCTCAAGCGTTGGGGTTTGCGGGACTCACCCCAACCCACCGGGCTAATCCGCTTCCGGAGCAGAATGGGTTACGAAAACAAGCTTGCGGATACGCATGTTGCCTTCATCTGCCACATAGAGGTTACCTGTCTTGTCAATCGCGATGCCGCCAGGGATAGCGAACCGTGCAGTGTTCCCGGGGCCATCGGCAAAGCCGATAGCCTCGGAATCCGTCGGGCCGCTTCCAGCAAGGGTTCTGACCTTTCCGTCTTGTGTGATCTTGTAGATGCTGCTGGCAATCGCCGTTATATAGACGTTCCCCGCCTTGTCTATCGTTATGCCAAAGGGAGAAGCAAATCCTTGCTTGCCACGACCACTTGCAAGGGTACTGACTTCTCCCTTTGGCGTAACTTTGCGGACGCGGTAATTTTCGCCATCCGCCACATAGAGGTTACCCACTGTATCTATCGCGATGCCGCAAGGCTGCGCAAACCTTGCAGCACTTCCAGTGCCTTCGGCAAAGCCGTACTTGCCACCGACAAAGGTGCTGACCTCGCCTTTCGGCGAAACCTTGCGGATGCGGTGATTATCTCTGTCCGCCACGTAGAGATTGCCTGCCGCATCTACCGCGATGCCGCAAGGGTGTGCAAACTTTGCGGCGCTTCCAGTGCCGTCGGCGAAGCCGTACTTGCCATCGCCAGCAAGGGTGCTGACCTCGCCTTTCGGCGAAACCTTTCGGATGCGGTGATTAGCCATATCCGCCACATAGAGGTTGCCAGATGCATCTACTGCGATGCTGTAAGGCACATTGAATCGTGCAGCATCTCTAATACCGTTTGCATAATCACTTTTGTCGCTACCAGCAAGGGTACTGACCTCTCCTTTCGGCGAAACCTTGCGAATGCGGTTGGAATCCACCACGTAGAGGTTATCCGATGCGTCTATTGTGATGCCTCTGGGGTTCATGAATCGAGCGGCGCTTCCGGTGCCATCGGCAAAGTCTCCTGACTCGGGGTACGTTGCTCCGCCACCGGCAAAGGTGCTGACCATGACCGTTTTGCTGCCATCCGGCGGGGCTGCGTTCGATATTTTGTATCCCGCGAGAAGGCTAAATGCGAGGACGATGGAGAGAAAATGGATGACAGACAGTTTTCTTTTCATGGTGGCAATGGATGGTTGAATGGTGAAGGTTGAATAGCTACCGTTGCGTCGGTGAGGCCGCGCCCGCGCCTGCCTCCCGGTCATGCGGACCGCCGCTGCAACAGGGCTACGGCCTGCGCGGCGATGCCCTCGCCCCGACCCGTAAAACCGAGCTTTTCGGTCGTCTTGCCCTTGATGTTGACAGAGGTTGCGCCGATATTGAGATCGTCTGCGATGTTGGCCGCCATCCGGGCCGCGTAGGGTTGTATTTTCGGATTCTGGCAAATGATAGTGGCATCCACATTGCCTACTTCCCACCCCGCTTCCCATATCTTGGCAAAAACCGTACGCAACAGCGCGCGGCTGTCCGCGCCCCTGTAGCGCGTGTCGGTATCGGGAAAAAGTCGACCGATGTCTCCCAGCCCTGCCGCGCCGAGCAACGCATCGGAGATGGCATGCAGCAACACGTCGGCATCGGAATGCCCGAGCAACCCGCGCCCGAACGGGATGGTGACGCCGCCAAGAATCAGGGGCCGCCCTTCGATAAAGGCGTGGACATCGAACCCCTGGCCGACACGAAGGGCGCACTTCACGGCATATTCTCCTCGATGTTTTTTCTCTCTTCGTCTTTGTGGCGACGCAATATCCACTCCGCGAGAAGAAGATCGAACGGTCGCGTCACCTTGAGATTGGCGATATCCCCCTCGATGAGTCTGGGACGCAGGCCCGTGGCCTCGATGGCCGCAGCTTCGTCGGTGACATCGCGCACGCTCTCCAATGCGCGGCGCAGCATCATATAACGAAACATCTGCGGGGTCTGCGCACGCCACAAACCCTCGCGCGCCACGGTTCCCGTCACACGATGGCGCTCGTCGGCACGCTTGAGGGTATCGGTCGCGGGCGCGGCCAGCAGCCCACCCACGTCGTCATGCGCCAGTTCGCTCATCAGCTTCTCGATCTGCCAGCCTGTCACGCAGGGACGCGCGGCATCGTGCACCAATATCCAGTCCGAGGCGGCAACTTCGTCTTCGATGGTGCGCAAACCGCCCAACACCGAATCGGCCCGCGTCGGCCCGCCGCAAAAAAGCGGCGTCAGGCGCGCGCCCAAAACGCTCCAATCGTGGCGCGCCCACTCGGCATCATCGGTCGAGAGCACGACGAATACCCGCTCGAGGGCAGGTACTGCGCACAGGGCGGCGAGCGTGTGATGAATCAGCGGCTTGCCGAGCAACGGCAAATATTGCTTGGGAACTCCGCTCCCCATGCGCGCACCGCTTCCCGCCGCAGGCACGAGGGCGAAATGTCGAGTACCGGGATGTTGGTTCTGCATTTTGCGGATCAGGCTTTCTCAGGGCTTGCTCAGGACTTGATAAGTCTCATATCCGGGGGCAATCTTTAAGTCACCCCGCCAACAATGGCGGGGATTGCATTCGACCCGTGTTCAAGTAAAAACTTTCATGAATTCTACAACGTATGCGCCCGAACTGGACAAGCGGTAAAAATATGCTTGCAAAGAAAACAGCTTGAACGTTTGTCACCAGCGCCAATTGAGTACGATGACATGAACACGGAATAGAAACGGGAGCTTGCCTTGCTTTCATGGCGAGGCCGTATGACGGTGAGAACTTCGGGGCAGCCTGTCAGGCGGCTGCGCCCGATCGGATGCGCATATCGTGTGCCGCTTGCCTTGTGCGTTTGGTATTATGTCCGAGTTGCTGCGGGGCACGTCGCCCCCGCCGTGGGCCATCGTGAAACGATGCCAGGATTGTGATGACTGTCGCCTGGAGGAATGGTATGAATAGTTTTGGTCGATACAGCTTGTTCTTGCCTGCGTTGCTGATTTCTTTGGGCATATCCATTGCCGGATACTTCGTTGGCCGCACGCTCTACAATGCGAATGTGGGAATCAACGTCGCAGAGGTGAAGGGGCTTGCCGAAAGGCGTGTGGAAGCGGATCGCGCCTTTTGGAAGATTCAGTACAGGGTTTCGGGACCGGGAACGACACAGGTTTCCACACTGTATGAAAAGTCAGAGTCCGATCAGGCACAGATTGTCCAGTTGCTTGTTGATAGCGGCTTTGATAAATCGGAAATTACGCCAGACGTCATCAACTATCATAAGGAAGAGTTTCGAGACAACAATAAGAAGCTCATTGAAGAGAAGCACGTGCTGAGCGGGTCAATCGACGTCGAGACCAACAAGGTTCGCCTTGTGGCAGGCGTGCGGACGAAGCTGAATAAACTGATCGCTCAAGGACTCGACATACAGAACAAGGCGCCTGCCTATCACTTCACAAAATTAAACACGATCAAACCTGAGATGGTGAAGGAAGCCACTACAAATGCCCGCATCGCAGCTACCGAGTTTGCAGCAGACGCTGGAGTCAAAGTGGGTGGAATCCGAAATGCGCAGCAGGGCGGCTTCAGTATTCGTGATGTCGGAGAAGAGTATGGAGACACGACGAGCCTGGAGAAAGATGTTCGGCTGGTCACAACCATCACGTTCTATTTGGACTGACCTTGCCACATCGCTGTTCTTCGCCTGACTTTGTGCTCAGGCGGACGGCCTTCGGCTTGCAGGCTCAGGCGCGCAGGCTGGCGTCCAGTTGTGCGAGGCGCTCGGGCGTGCCGACATCGACCCAGCGGCCACGATAGTGTTCCCCACTGACGCGATTCACACCCATCGCGGTGCGCAGCAGCGGGGCGAGGCGGGCGGGTTTGCCCGCTTCGAGCGGGGCGAAAATGGCAGGGTGGTAGGCGGCGATGCCTGAAAAGGTGAGGCGCGATTCCCCGTCCGAGCGCACGCGCTCACCGTCGAGCGCGAAATCGCCCTGGGGGTTGTGCTCGGGGTTGTCGATCAAAAGAAGATGGGCGTGGTCTCCGTCCGGCGAGAGGCGCGCGGCAATCCGGGCAAGGGAGGCGAAATCCGCTTCGCAAAAAACGTCGCCGTTGACGACGAGAAAAGGACTTTCTCCAAGAAATTGCAGGGCCTGGCGGATGCCGCCCGCGCTCTCCAACGCGCCCGGTGGTTCGGGTGACCAGCGGATGCGCACACCGAAGGCGCTTCCATCGCCGAGCGCCGCTTCGAGCATGTGGCCGAGGTGGGCGTGGTTGATGACCAACCGGGTGATGCCGACTGCCGCCAGACGTTCGATGTGACGGACGATCAGGGGCTTGCCGCCCACCGCAAGCAGCGGCTTGGGGCAATGATCGGTGAGCGGACGCATGCGTTCGCCCCGGCCTGCGGCAAGAATCATTGCCTTGATCGTCATACTACCTGCGCCACCAGCCAGAAGAGGATTGCCGACAGCAGCATCGACGCGGGGAAGGTGAGTATCCAGGCGATGAGGATGGTACGGACGGTTCCGGCTTGCACGCCGCTGCGGTTGGCGATCATCGTGCCCGCGACACCGGAGGAGAGGACGTGGGTGGTCGAAACCGGCAGGCTGTATAAGTTGGCGACCCCGATGGCCAGGGCGGCAGTGATCTGGGCGCTCATGCCCTGCGCGTAGGTCATGCCCTGTTTGCCGATACGCTCGCCCACGGTGACGACCACGCGCTTCCAGCCCACGACAGTGCCCAGCCCGAGCGCCAGCGCGACGGCGAAGATGACCCAGACCGGGGCATATTCCGTGGCGACGGCGAGGTCTTTGCGCAGACGGGCGAGGTCGGCTTTTTCCGTGGGGGCGACACTGGTGAGTTTGCCGATCTGGCGGGCCATGTCGTCGAGACACAGCAATTCGCGCCGAACCTGCACGCGCTTCTCGGCATCCAGGGCGCCGAGATTCTCGATGCCGTTCATGTTTTTCAGCAGGCTCTGGATGGTTTCTTCCGTGCGCGCAATTTCGCAACGAAAACGCTCCGGCGTGGAAGAAGAGGTTTCCTGGAGGATGGGAGGTCTTGCCTTGGGGGCTGCTGCGCTCAACTGGTCCTGATGGCGCTGGTAAAACCGCTGCATGTGCATGGCGGCATCGCGCGCGCGTTCGACCTGGAGTGGGCTGGCGCCCATGTTGACGACATACTGCGCGGGCACGAAACCGATCAGCACCAGCATGATGAGGCCGATCCCCTTCTGACCGTCGTTGGAGCCGTGCACGAAGCTGACCGCCATGGCGGAGAGCACGAGCACGAGGCGATTCCAGAACGGGGGTTTCTTGATCTTGCTGCTGTCGGCGCGGGGTTCCGGAGCGGAGTGCATTTTCCCGCGCGGACGCCAGCGTTTGAGGGCGAGCAGGACAAACCCGGCGATGAAAAACCCTATCAGCGGCGAGAAGATCAGTGACATCACGATGTCGGCCGCCTTGTGCCAGTTGATGCCCTCCGCAACGGAGAGCTCGTTGAGCAGGGCATTGGTGATGCCCACACCCAGGATGGCGCCGATGAGCGTGTGGGAACTGGAAGCAGGGATGCCGAAAAACCAGGTGCCGATGTTCCAAGCGATGGCCGCAGCCAGCAGCGAAAACACCATCGCCAGCCCTTTCCCGGTATTGACGTTGATGAGAAGTTCGACGGGCAGCAGGTGCACGATGGCGTAGGCAACGCCCACGCCGCCGAGCAGGACGCCGAGAAAGTTGAAAATGCCCGAAAGTATCACGGCGCGGTAAGGCGACATGGCCCTGGTGTAGATCACCGTGGCGACGGCGTTGGCCGTGTCGTGAAATCCGTTGATGAACTCAAATGCGAGGACGAATAAAAGGGCCAGTGCAAGGCCGAGACCGAGCCAGATGCTGGGTATGCCAAGAGATTCGAGCATGATCGAAATTTATTTCGTGGTCAGAAAGAAAAAAAGGTTTCGGTTGGAACGGGGTCGAGTTTGTCGAGCAGCTTGAGCAGGGGACGGAGATCACGGTAGCGTTCGCACACCTTGCGCAGGTAGCGCATCAACAGGGGCAGGCTGGAAAGATAGCCCTCCTTGCCGTCACGATGGCAGAGTCGGGCGAAGATGCCGATCACCTTGAGGTGACGCTGCACGCCCATCCATTCGTAATCATGGTAAAAATCGGTGAAATCGTCCCGCACGGGCAGGCCGGATTTGCGTGCCATTTCCCAGTATCGCGCGAGCAGGTCGAGCGTGAAATCTTCTTCCCATTCGATGTAGGCGTCCTTGAAAAGCGAGACCAGATCGTAAGTGAGTGGGCCGTAGACTGCGTCCTGGAAGTCGATGATGCCGGGGTTTGCGCCTGCTCCCTCCGGGACGACCATCAGGTTGCGCGAGTGGTAGTCGCGGTGGACGAACACTTTCGGTTCGGCGAGGTTCACTGCGATGATCCTGTCGAAGACATCCATCAGCGCGTTTTTGTCTTCATCGTTGAGCGCGATGCCCTTGTGACAGGCGATGTACCAGTCCGGAAACAGCATCAGTTCGCGCCGCAGCAGGTCGTCGGAATACTCCGGCAGCGCGCCTGGCCGGCTCGCAGCCTGGATGGCAAGTAGTGAGCCGATGGCATCGGCGTACAGGTGCGCACTGGCGTGCGGCGTGCAACCGGGCGATCTCAACCGGCCAAGATAGGTGTCGTTGCCGAGATCGGACATGAGCAGAAAGCCCTGTTCCGGGTTTTCCGCCAGGATTTCGGGCACGTGGACGCCCGTTGCGGCGAACAGGCGGGCGACGGCAAGCCACGGACGGCAGTCTTCCTGTTCGGGCGGGGCATCCATGACAATCAGGCTGGCATGCCCTTTTGTAATGGAGGGCAAATTGCCATCGGGAAAGGTGATCCGGAAATATCGGCGAAAACTGGCGTCAGCCGAGGCGAGAGCGAGGTCGTGCCGAACGCCTGCCAGCGTTTGCTCAAGCCAATGTCCGAGTTGATCGATTCGAGGCAAAACGGGTACTCCGCGATGTTTGTTCGTGTAAAATCGGCTAATTCTATCAGGCGGCCGGTCACGGTTCCGAATTTTGTTTGGACGGGGATTATTTTGCTGAATTGGGGGTCGAAGGTACGTACCCGGATTATTCCACTGTTGTTTTGGTGTATGTCGGGCGTACTGTGTGCTGATCCGGCACAAGATAATCTTTCGGGCGGACTTTCCGGACAGCCCCAGGAACCGTTGCAAGCGGTTGATCGTCGCAACGGCGCGGACGAAAATGCAATGCAGCCCGGCACGCGCAGGAAAGTGAAAAAAGTTTCCGGAACGAATAACCTCGTAACGGAAGAGGGTTCTGACGAGTCGTTGCTTCAGACGTTGTCGGCTGTGGCTGCGCCCGAAGCCGGACCCGAATCGTCGGAGACGCCTGCTCCGAAATCGCGCGAAGAGACCCGAATTTCTGCGCTGCGGGTCTACGGCACGCACGCGATCGACCTGGTGGCCGAAGGCGAAGCCGAATTGCAGCGCGATACGCTCACGTTGACCGCCGATCGTCTGACTTACCGAGAACCCACCGACGAAGTCCTGGCCGATGGCAATGTTTGCCTGAAGCACGACGATGGCAGGTTTGAAATGTCGGGTCCCTCGGCCTCATTTGTCGTGGGGGCGCGTACCGGCGAAATCATCGATCCGAAATACGCGATGTCCCGTATCCGCCCGCCGCGCGAAGAAGGTGCGCAGCCAAGATTGGTATCGGGTAGCGGTCATGCAAATTCTCTGCGGTTCGAAGGCGAGAATCAATACCGCGCCACGAACGCGACGTGGTCGACCTGTAAAGGCGCCAAGCCCGATTGGTACATCAAGGCGGGAGAACTCGAACTCGATTACGACCGCGAGATCGGCACCGCGCGCAATGGCAAGGTGGTGTTCAAGGATGTGCCGATTTTCTGGCTACCTTGGGCGGAATTTCCGCTGGCCGGCCAGCGCCACTCGGGAATCCTGCCACCGACGATGGAATCCTCGACCAAGACGGGGTTTGGCCTCTCCATTCCCTATTACTGGAACATCGCGCCCAATTACGATCTCACGCTGACTCCGCGCTATATGAGTCGGCGCGGGACGCAGCTTGGGGCCGAGGCGCGCTACATGGGCGCAACCTACAGCGGGATGACCAGAGCCGAATACATGCCGAACGACAGCATTACAGGCGAGGCGCGCTCGCTCGCTTCCCTGCAGCATCGGCACTGGTTGACCCCCAGGCTGTACGGTTCGATCGATCTCAACAGGGTATCGGACGACCGATATTTCGAGGATTTGAGCACGAGGGTTTCCATGTCCTCCAAGGTGAACCTGCTGCGTGAAGGAAGGCTGATGTACGTCGGGGGCGGTTGGTGGAATCTTTCGGGGCTGGCCCAGAGCTACCAGACGCTTTCTCCCGATCCGGCCAGACCGACCGGCATGCCGTATCGCCGCCTGCCGCAAATCGCGCTCAATGCAACCCGCCCCGGCGAGTTCAGCAGGTTCCTCGGAACCTCCGGGCTCGATCTTGCCTGGAAGAGCGAATTCGTGCGTTTCGTCCACCCGGATGAACACCGCCCCGACGCGACGCGCCTGACGGCCTATCCACAGTTGTCGCTGCCCCTGCACTGGCCCGGTTTCTACATCACGCCGAAGATCGGCCTGCATTACACCCGCTACGACATCGACCGGAAACAATCCCAACCGGACATGCGCGATTCGATCTCCCGCGCCGTGCCGATTTTCTCGATCGACTCCGGGCTGAACTTCGAACGCAATACCCGCCTGTTCGGGAGCGATTATGTCCAGACCCTCGAACCGAGAATCTATTACCTCAATACCGCGTATCGTCGGCAGGACGACATCCCGCTGTTCGATACCAGCCGCTACGACTTCGGTTTCGCGCAACTTTTCAGCGAGAATCTTTATACCGGCGGGGATCGCATCGCCGATGCCAACCAGTTGACCACTGCCGTCACTTCACGCCTGATCAATCCTGCCACAGGCGCCGAAAACCTGCAGGTGATACTGGGGCAGCGTTATTACTTTCAGGATCAGCGCGTCACCTTCGATGAGCGCACGCCCCGCACGAACACGCGCACCGACTTGCTTGCCGGATTCAGCGCGCGGATGGGCCGGTACGCTTCGTTCGATTCCCTGTGGCAATACAATCCCAGCGTCGGTCAGACAGAACGTTATACCGCGACTATGCGCTACAACCCCAGCCATGCCCGTGCGCTCAACCTCGGTTATCGGTTTGCGCGCGACATTCTTCGTGACGTGGATATTTCCGGGCAGTGGCCGTTGTGGGGCAGGTGGTATGGAGTCACCCGCATGACTTACTCGCTCAAGGATTCCAAGATGACGGAAACCATCGCCGGGCTGGAATACAATGGAGGCTGCTGGGTTTTGCGCATGGGAGCGCACCGTTATACGTTGCGTGAGCGCGAAGCCAACAACGCCTATTTTTTGCAACTTGAACTCAATGACTTCACCAGCATCGGATCTGGCGGGAATGTGGTCAGCCTCATACAGCGCAGCGTGCCCGGCTATGGCATGATCAACGAGCCAAGCGGCGGTCTGCTCAAGGATTGAGGCTCGATGACGGGTGAAGCACGGTATTCAAGGCTCGAACATGGGTCGAACGCAATCCTCGCCAACGATGGTGGGGGCAGTGAGACAAGCGTTAGTATGGAGCCGCAGGCTTCCCTGAATCGTATCGAGGAATCCCCGCCATTCGTGGCGGGGTGACTCAAAACACTTCCCGGATGGATATGAACCGTTTTTTCTTCAAAGCATTTCTCGGCGCCGTTTTGGCCTGTTCCACGCTGGCGCAGGCCGCTATCAACGAGGTCGACCGCATCGTCGCCATCGTCAACTCCGAGGCCGTCACCTCGTCGCAACTGCGCGACCGCGTGATCCGCATTCGTCAGAACCTGGGGGGACAGGAGGCTCAATTGCCGCCCATGAATGTGCTCGAACGGCAAGTCCTCGAACAACTCGTCATGGAGCGCGTGCAATTGCAACAGGCGCGCGAAGCCTCGCTCAGGATCGACGACGGCGCAGTCGAGCGCGCGATCAATCTCGTGGCCGACAACAACCGCCTCACGCTCGAACAACTGCGCGCCGCCGTCACGCGCGATGGCATGTCATGGAACAAATACCGCGAAGAAATACGCGCCGAACTGATGCTCAACCGCCTGCGCGAAATCGAGGTGGACAACAAGGTGACCGTGAGCGATGCCGAAGTCGACAATTTCATCCGGAACCATCCCGAAGCTCTTTTGGGCACGGAATACCGCGTGGCCCACATTCTGTTGCGCATCCCGGAAAACATGAACGAGGCACAACAAAAAGCCCTCCAGGAGCGCGCGGACAATGTTCTGTCGCGCCTCAAGGCCGGTGAAGATTTTGCCAGGATCGCTACGGACAGCTCGGACGCGCCCGACCGGGTCCGGGGCGGAGAACTCGGCTGGCTTGAGCGTGAACGCCTGCCGGGGTTTTATGGTGAGGTCGTCAACAAGCTCAAGCCCGGAGAAATCTCGCCGCCGCTGCAAAGCGCCACAGGGCTGCACGTCATCAAATTGCTGGACAAGCGGGAACAAAACATCATCGCTTCGCAGACGATCGAACAGACCCATGTGCGTCACATCCTGCTCAAGTCCTCCGAACTCTTGTCCGATACCGAAGTCCAGACAAGGCTCGGCCTCCTGCGCGAGCGCATCGTCAATGGCGCAGATTTTGCCGAATTGGCCAAGGCCAGTTCGGCAGACCACCTTTCCGCCGCGCGCGGCGGCGAAATCGGCTGGGTGAATCCGGGCGATACCATGCCCGCGTTTGAAAAAGCCATGAATTCACTCGCGCCGAATCAGGTCAGTGAACCCATACAAACGCCTTATGGCTGGCACATCATCCAGGTGCTCGAGCGCAGAAAGCAGGACATCGGCGAGGAGCATCGTCGCAACTTTGCGCGCGCCATTCTGCGGCAACGCAAGGCTGAAGAAGCCTATGAAGACTGGTTGCGCCAATTGCTCGACAGCGCCTACGTCGAATACAAACTGGAAAACGCGGATGAATGACGTCGACAAACTGTCCCTGCCCGTATTGGCGGTGACGAGCGGAGAACCTTCCGGGGTAGGGCCTGAGTTGTGCGCGCGGCTGCCCGAACGCAAATGGCCCGCGCACCTGGTGGTGATCGGCGATATCGAACTGATCGAGGAACGCCTGGAGCGCGCGGGCCGCGCCCTGGTGGTGCGCCCCTGGCAACCTGGCATGAAACCCGAGGCCGGGGTGTTCGACGTGCTCCATTGCCCGCTGGCCTGTCCGGCGCTCACCGGCAAATCCAGCCCGAAAAACGCGGCCTACGTGCTGAGTATCCTCGATCATGCACTGGAAGGCTGTACGCGAGGCGTATTCGACGGCATGGTGACGGCGCCGGTGCACAAGGGCGTGATTTGCGATGCCGGGATCCCTTTTTCCGGTCATACTGAATACTTTGCCGCCAGAACACACACGCCGCAGGTCGTGATGATGCTGGTCGGCGGCGGCATGCGCGTGGCGCTGGCGACCACGCACCTGCCCTTGGTCGAAGTCCCGAGGGCGTTGACCCAGGATCGACTCACGCGCACGCTCGACATCCTTCATCACGATCTCGATGCCCGTTTCGGCCTGCCCAGGCCGCGCATCCTGGTGGCCGGTTTCAACCCCCATGCGGGGGAGGGGGGACACATCGGGCGCGAAGAGATCGACATCATTATCCCGGTGCTCGAACGCCTGCGCGCAAAGGGGTTGAACCTCGTCGGGCCGCTGCCCGCCGATACCTTGTTTACACCGCACAACCTGCGGGAAGCCGACGCAGTGCTGGCGATGTACCACGATCAGGGCTTGCCGGTGCTCAAACACGCCAGTTTTGGCAGCGGGGTCAATGTCACACTGGGCCTGCCCATCATCCGGACTTCGGTCGACCACGGCACGGCGTTCGATCTGGCCGGTTCCGGGAAGGCCGATCCCGGCAGCCTGTTCGCGGCGGTCGAGCTGGCCATCGACATGGTCAAGGCCAGGCAGCGGCGGGCATGAACCCTGACGCGCGCGCGGGCAAACATGTCGCCCGCCGCCGTTTCGGACAGAATTTTCTTGTTGCCGTCGGTGTCGTCGAGCGCATCGTTGCGGCCATTCAGCCCCGTCCGGGTGAAAACATCGTCGAAATCGGCCCCGGCCTCGGCGCGTTGACCCGACCCCTGCTCGAACGCCTCGGGCATTTGCACGTCATCGAAATCGACCGTGATCTCATCGCCCGTTTGCGGGAGCATCATGCCCCCGGATGCTTGACGATCCACGAAGGCGACGCGCTGGAATTCGATTTTGGCGCGTTGTGCGCGCGCGATAACCCCTCGTTGCGCGTGGTGGGCAATCTGCCCTACAACATCTCGACTCCCCTGCTTTTTCACCTTGCCGGTTTTGCGTCCCGGCTTCGTGACGGTCATTTCATGTTGCAGAAAGAAGTTGTGATGCGCATGGTGGCTGCGCCGGGCACTGCCGAATATGGGCGTTTGTCGGTCATGCTGCAATACCGTTTCCACATGGAACGGCTGTTCGACGTGCCCCCCGGCGCGTTTCGTCCCGCTCCCAAAGTGACATCGAGCATCGTGCGCATGACCCCGTTGCCTGCCGAGACGCATCACGCGCACGACGAAACACGGTTTGCTCGCATCGTTGCCGCCGCCTTCGCGCAACGCCGCAAGACCCTGAGAAACACCCTGCGGGATTTTCTCGATGAAAACGCGCTCGAAGCACTCGGCTTCGATCCGGGGCTACGCGGCGAGCGGCTGTCGGTGGCCGATTTCGTGACCATTGCGAACGCTTGCCAATGAAACCCCCAACTCCGCTCGACGCCACGCACTCCACGCTGGGTAAACAGGCCGACTATCGGGATGCCTATGCGCCGGAACTGCTGTTTCCAATCGCCCGGCAGGGCAAACGTAGCGAAATCGGCCTTCGTGCCGATGCCTTGCCTTTCATCGGCGAAGACCTCTGGAATGCCTATGAGCTGTCCTGGCTCGATCTGCGCGGCAAGCCGGTCGTGGCGCTGGCGCGTTTCCGTGTGCCGGCCTCCAGCCCGAACCTGATCGAATCCAAATCGCTCAAGCTCTATCTCAATGCCTTCAATCAGGAACGACTGCCCGGCCTCGATGCCGTGCGCGCAACCATTGAAAACGATCTGTCGAACGCCGCCGGGGAGACGGTGACGGTGGAAATTCTGCCCTTGAGCGCGCGACCGGAACGCTGTTTTGTCGACCCCGAAGGTTTTTGCCTCGATGCGTTGGATATCGACATCGACGCCTACCGGCTTTGCCCCGATGTTTTACGCGCGGGCGGCGCGCGGGTGACGGAGACTCTTTATTCGCATCTCCTGAAATCCAATTGCCCGGTCACGGGGCAACCCGACTGGGGCATGCTGGCGGTGCGTTATACCGGCCCGGCGATCGACCGCGCCGGGCTGTTGCGCTATGTCGTGTCCTTTCGCCAGCACAGCGAATTTCACGAACACTGCGTCGAACGAATATTTTGCGACATCCTCGAGCGTTGCGGGCCGACCGATCTGGCGGTCTGGGCGCGTTACACGCGGCGCGGCGGACTCGACATCAACCCGTTCCGGTCGACTCCGCCGAAAGAGGGTAGTGAAGGCAACGGTGGTTGGAACGGGTTTGATAACGAAATTCGGCAATAGGGCGGTTTTTGTCTCTATTCCTTCAACGCCGACAGCAATTGCGCCAACTCCACGGCCGAGCGCACTTTCATCTTGTTGAAAATGTGCGAACGGTGCGCTTCGACGGTACGCATCGAAATCACCAACTGATTGGCGATAACCTTGTTATAGCGGCCTTCCAGGATCAAATCCATGACTTCGCGTTCGCGCGGCGTCAGCGAAGCGAGCCGTTCCTCGACGGACTCGCGGCTCGC
>WRNU01000066.1 GCA_009776435.1 Betaproteobacteria bacterium
CGGCGCTCGTGCTCGTTGGGCGCGATAAATCGCGCCCCTACGACATCCTCGCTCCCTATGTGGTCGCCCCTCCACAGCAAGAGTAGCCTGAATAAGCGAAGCGCCATCCGGGGATTGTTTTATCCAATGCGAAGCATTGCTAACTTTGAGTCACCTCGCCATAAATGGCGAGGATTGCGTTCGACCCGTGTTCAGTTTTGAAGCGCGTTTTTACGCCACCACGATCCCCGCCCGCAGCGCGAGCTTGACGATGGTTTGCCGCAGGCGTTCGTTGTTGCGCAACGCGCCGCCATCCGGCAGACTCGTTAGGTTGTGGCCTACCCGATCCCCGAACAGCACGATCGCCCGATCCCTGTCCCGCTGGCGGGACATCCAGATCAATCCATCCGCATCCCGGCATTGCCGATGGAGGGCTTCGGCCCAACGCGCCGTGGCCGGGTAATCCCGTGACGGACTGATGATCAACTCTTCCTTGGGAACCCTGAGACGATGCAACCCTTCGGTCGTCAAATCCACCAGGCGCAATGTTCGCTGCGGAATCAGCCTGGCGTAACCACGGTTGGCAAAATCGTCGAGGTCGACGAACTTGTGCGGCGCATCGACCGGAACGTTATGGAACACGGTCTCGAAAATGGCGCAATCGCGTGTGGAGCCTCCGTAGAGATAGGGCACGATCCGGTTATTTTCGTCGTAGATCGGTGCAAATCGCGTCGGATTACGCAGATTTCCCGACTTATCGAAGCCGGAATTGAAATGCTCGGGAGCGTAATGGGTGCTGTAGAGCGTATGAATGGGTTCTCCGGCAGGCCACTCGTCGAACAAAGGATCGAACGGCGGCTTCGGAACTCGGCACGTCATGCCGCGCGCTCGGCGGCATCTCGCCGGGCCGCTTCGATGACGGCTTCCGGATGGGAACCCAGCAGGTCGACAGGCCGCGCGCTATCGGGCAACCCGCCATTGTTCGATGTAAACCAGAGCGCCAGCTTCCAGGACTCCTTCCGTTCGCCAAATGCGGCCAGGATTTCGCGCACAGCCTTGACCGGCTGGTGGTTCGTGAACTGGAACGCCGGGTAAACATCCCGTTCGCGCAGCGATTTGTCCGGGTGCTGTACGGCAAACACCTGACGGCGTTTTCTCCAGTTATCGGCCAGCGCGCCACGGTTGGCCGCCCTGGAGCGATTGGCCTCGGCAAGTTGCTCCGCCGTGAAGTAACCAAACTCGTTCAACGTCGCCGCCCGCCGCGCCGCCAGACGTTGCGCCATTTGCGTGTCGGCTTCCGAAGGCCGCACCAACTGCGCGGCCATGAAGTCTACGAGTTCCCCCAGGCGACGGCGGCGCACATCCGCCGTTTTCTCGGATAACAACCCCCCGAGAAAGGGCATCACGTTCTCGAATATCCGGGAGACGGATTCATCTTCGACACCGACCAGATAGGTCTCCCGCCCGAATTCCGGTCTGACACACCTGACCTGCTTCGGGTCAAGCTTGTTGATAATCAGCGCAGGGGCCAGAGCATCCATGTGTGAAACCTCGACTGGTTTGTTTGATCTGTTTGATTTGATTCTAGATCAATCAATCAAAATGTTCAACCTGTGATTGCACAAGGGCATCCAGCAACACCCCGTTGACCTCGATCTGCTGGCGCTGCCAGCGAATCAGATCGTCGGGATCGATGTCGGGCTGGCCGTCCAGCGAACTGAGCCAACGTTTCCAGCGGGTGCGATAGCGGTGAATGGACACTTCTCCGGTAATGTCGCTCCCTTTGATGCGCGGCGCGGCAGCGTCGATGATGGAGAGCAGATCATCCAGCAGCAAACGCCCCTGATCCCAATTGGTGCGCGCCACGCTCTCAGACAGGACATCCTTGTCGATGGAGAGATACAAGGGTGTCTGAGCGCCGGAAAGCTCGCGCCGTAACGCCCGGACGAGGCTTGCGACATCGTCGAAATTGCGCGCGGCCTCGCGCAGGGCGCGCATCCAGCCGAGTTTCGCGCCGATCGTCCAATACCGAACCCGTCCGCGAAACAACGGCCACAGATGGTTTTCCCAGGCATGCGCCCAGCCCACGTCCGGGGAGCAGATTCCGACGACGTCGACGCATGCGACATGCGGCATGCGCGCAACGTGCGCAACCCACGACCCGCAGTGGATGCCGAAAGGAAAGCGCATGTTGTCCGGGTGGTTGTCGCACACGAGAACGTGCAGGCCCGCGTGTCGGCGCTGTCGTGCAATCAGGAAGGCGCTCACATGATGAAAATCCCCGCTGCCCATCAGCACGGGACCATGAACATCGGGAAACAGGGCGTCGAGATGCGCCGAGAACGCCCGCCAGTCGCGTCTCGTGCATCCGAAGCGGACACGCTCCTGCCAGTCGGTGAGGTCGATTCGCGCAAGGCCGGGACGCTCCATCGCGCGTAGCGAGCCGTCCAGGTCGAGTACGAGCGGGGGCAGGTTTTCGTTCATCCGTCCGGCAACGTCGTCGTCGAGGCATTCACGCCGTCGAACCATTTTCTGTCCGGCTCAAAGCGCCCGGCAATGCGCCGGAGAAGAGGCCGCAACAGGGGATTGCGCACGTATACGGCATGGCGCGTCGAGGTGAAACGCGCGCCGAGAGCCGCCTTGACGGCAGGATCGGTCCAGCCCGCGACGTAGTAACGCAACCCCTCGCGCCGCGCAAAGGCAAGGTTCTCCATCCAACTCACGAAATACAGATTGCACTCGCGCGCCGCCGGATAATGAAAACCGATGTACTTGTCGACGAGCATGCCGTCGTGGATGAAACACAGGTTATGCCCGATGAGCCTGTCGCCCTGGAAGTACAGAAACAGACGCCCATCGAGGGAGGCGTCGCCCAGCACCGCCTTGAAGAAATCCGGGGGCAGCAGATCGAAATGAATCGTGCTCTGGGTATAGACCTCCAGGTACTGCATGTAGAGTTCTACCGTGAGAACCGGATCCGAAAGGCGTGGATCGCCCGTGGCGAAGATTTCGACATCCAACTCCTCGCGGCTGCGCAGCTTGCGGCGAATGTCGCGACGACGGCTGGAAGAAAGCCGCGCCAGATAAGCGTTCTCATCGGCAAAGTCGATGGGAACCCAGGCCAGCGCCTGCCCTTCGACCATGAAAAACCCATTGGCCTTGCAGACATCGACGAGCCGATCGGCCAGACGATTGGCATGCCCGGAGAGAAAAGGCGCATTGCAGGGGATGTCCTTGACGAGCAACAAGGCGGTTTTTCGATCCCACGTCTGGAACATGTCCTGCACGAGCGAGGCAGCATCCCCATGCGGCAGCAGGCAATATTCACTGACGGGGGTGCCCAGAAAACATGAGCGCCATTGCAGCCAGCGGCGCAGATGCCGGTTGCCGGGTATCTTCCCGATCAGGGACAGAGTTCGTTCGTCCGCCGTGGTCAACAGATCGAACGTCGTCCAGAAACCGGGCATTCCGGTCGCGCATACGAACGGTTTGAACTCTCCCGACGGATAGCGCATGAAGTGATCGACCAGCGCATCGGGTTCCGCGCTGGTCAACCAGCGCGACGCACAAGATGAATCGGGCAAAGCATCGGCATCATCTGAAAGGGACGACGATCCGGACCCCGGCTTTCCCGCCGTCTTTCGAGCGTGCCGCTGCATGGCGATCGCAGCGCGCAGCAGCAACACGACGGCCAGCGTCCATGCAAGCGTGCTGTGAAGATTGCGGATCGTGTAGACAAGCCCGGAGTCGAATCCTTTCCCCTGCGCATAAATCAGCCCCCAGCCCAGCAAAGGCAGGATGAACAGCGACAAGTAGAGGACGATGGAAGCGCCTTCGGCCAGCCAGTCGACCCAGTCCCTGTCCTGCACATCTATGCCCGCAGCAGCCATGCGGTATTTCAGGATAAAGAACGCCAGCAGCATGGCGAATACCAGCCAGCCAGCGATACAGTGCATCCGCAGCGCGCCGCTGTCGTAAACCTGAATTCCCCCCCCCGCACCTTGCGCGGTGACAAAGGCCACGATCACCGCGCAAACGATCGATCCGCGCAAAACCGGCATCGTCCTGCCGCCGAGGATGGTCGACAAACGCGCTGAGGGAGGCATTTCCCGCATCAATGGCTCTCCTTCATCTTGCCCCCCGGAGTGTAATTCGGCTCGCCATACGCCAGACAAAATACACCGGTCAGAATCAACGCCGCGCCCAGATATTGAACCCAGGTAAGGACTTCGCCGAAAATGGGAACGGAAACGATCATCACTCCGACCACCTCCAGGTGTGAAGCGGCAACTGCCGGACCGACGGGAATATGGCGCAACACCAGCATCCAGGTCACAAACGTGGCGAGATAGCCTATGACTGCACAATACACCCATGGCGTGGTAAGCGCGCGAATAAGCCACTGCAAGTCGAAGGCCATCAACTCGGACTGGATCGTCGGCTCGGATTGAATCACTAACTCGGCATAGTTCGCCGCATGGTTCGCCGTGAGTTTGAGGCACACCTGCGTGAAGGTATCGAAAACGAGCAGGGCCAGAAAGGCGACGACGACAAAGGTACGGGAGTTCATGTTCTCATCTCCCCAGACCGACCAGCGCCACGCCCACCAGTATCATGCTGACCCCGATGATGCGCGGACGGGTAAGACGTTCCTTGAACCATAGCCGCCCGCCCACTATCACCGTAACCGTGCTGGCCATGCCCAGCAGCACCCCTTCAGAGAGTGCTACCGTCGAGAAAAACGCAAGCACAAGGATAAATTCAGCGATATATGCGGCAAAGCCAAGGAAAATCCACGGACGACGCAACATGCGTCGCCAGTATTCCCGTCCTCTCGCCTCCTTGTTCTCGACGGCAGCCGCCTTGAACGCCAGTTGCCCGCAAGTGTCGGTTGTCAGAACAAGAATCCATAACAGTACAATCGTGAAAGCGTTCATCGCATCGACCCCGTCAGCGCCATAAGACAGGTTTGTGAAAGCCTGCCGATGACATAATGGCATCCATCATCACTTTCCCTGCATTTGCAACCAATGTCCCACGAGAAGCGGACGAATCGAGGCATCCCCTGGATAAAATCATGACAACCCCATACAAAGTCCCTCCCGGCAGTGCCGGAGTCTTGTTGATTCACGGCCTCACGGGAACCCCGAACGAGTTGCGCTTCGTGGCGCGCGGCTTGAAAGCTGCGGGCTTTGAGGCCGAATGCGTGCGCCTGGCCGGACACTGCGGAACCGAGGCGGATCTGCTCGCCACGGGCTGGAAGGACTGGTACGCCAGTGTCGAAGAAGCCGCCGGGGCGCTGCGCGAAAGAGTAAAACATCTCTTCGTGGCAGGACTCTCGATGGGGGCCGTGCTGGCGATAAAATACGCCATCGAGCACCCCGACAAGGTCGACGGGCTGGGCCTGTACGGCACGACCTTCTTCTACGACGGCTGGAACATCCCCTTTGAAGGGCGGCATTTGACGTTCCTCTTTCCGCTCGTCATCGGCCTGGGAATCGGGCGACGCAAGCGTTTCATGGAAACCTCTCCTTTCGGACTCAAGAACGAACGGCTGCGGCAGGCCATCTCCAGCAAGATGCTCGCTGGGGACTCCGAAGCCGCCGGGCTGCCCGGCAATCCCTGGCCCTCGCTGGAACAGTTTTATCGCCTGTCCGCCTACGTGCAAAAGAACCTGCATCGCGTGCACGCTCCCGCCATTGCCGTCCACGCGCGCGAAGACGATGTCGCAAGCCTTGCCAACGTACATCTCATCGAGCGTCGCATGAAAGGGCCGGTCGAAACGGTCATTCTCGCCGACAGCTATCACATGGTCACGCTCGACCAGGAAAAAGCCACCCTGGTCGAGCGTTCGGTGGATTTCTTCAGCCGCATCGTCGCCCGCAGAACCGCGAAGCAAACCTGACCCTGCGGCCACGACTACCCTCGTTTGGCAAGCGTGATGAGTTGATCGAGCAGCGCGATCGACAGTTCGATTTCTTCCTCGCTGATGTGTAGCGAAGGCGCGAGGGTGATGACGTTCTTGTAGTAGCCGCCCACGTCCAGCACGAGTCCCATCCGCTTGCCCTTGTGTTCCAGACCGCCCGCAAGACCGATGTCCACCATCCTGTCGAGCAGGCGCTTGTTGGGTGTGAAACCGTCCGCTTCGCAAATCTCGGCGCGTAGCGCAAGCCCCAGGCCGTCCACATCCCCGATTTCGGGATGACGCTTTTGCAGATCGAAAAGCCCCGCGAGAAAAAGTTCTCCCTTTCTCATGACCATCGATTCGTAATCCGTCTCGGCCAGCATCCGCATCGTCTCCAGCCCCAGCACCGTGCCCAAGGGGGTGGAAGCAAACGTCGAATGCGTCGATCCGGGCGGAAAAACCTGCGGATTGATAAGCTCTTCACGCGCCCACAAACCGGCCAGCGGATTCATCCCGTTGGTGAGCGCCTTGCCGAAGATCAGCACGTCAGGCGTCACGCCGAAATGCTCGATCGACCAGAGCTTGCCGGTGCGGAAAAAACCCATCTGGATTTCATCGACCACGAGCAGAATGCCGTACTGATCCAGAACGCGCTTCAGTCCCTTGAAGAAATTGGGCGGCGGAATGACGTAACCCCCCGTGCCCTGGATCGGCTCCACGTAAAAGGCGGCAAACTCCGACTGCTCTGCCTTCGGGTCCCAGACGCCGTTGTATTCGGACTCGAACAGGCGCTCGAACTGTTGCACGCAATACTCGCCATACTCTTCCTTGCTCATCCCTTTCGGGCCACGGAAGTGATAGGGGAAAGGGACGAAATGCGCGCGATCCCCGAAATGCCCATAGCGGCGGCGATAACGGTAACTCGACGTAATGGCCGACGCGCCCAGCGTGCGACCGTGGTATCCCCCCTCGAACGCAAACATCAGGCTCTTGCCCCCCTTGGCGTTACGCACGAGCTTCAACGAATCGTCCACGGATTGCGAGCCGCCGACGTTGAAATGAATACGTCCGTCGAGACCCCATTTCTTTTTCGCGTCCTCTGCGATCATCTTCGCCAGCTCGATCTTCGTGGGATGCAGATATTGGCTCGCCACCTGCGGCAACGTGTCGATCTGCTGCTTCAAGACGGCATTCAGACGCGGATTGGCATAGCCGAAACTGACAGCCGAATACCACATTTGCAGATCGAGAAAGGGGGTATCCTCGCCGTCGTACAGATAGCTGCCTTCACAGCGGGTAAAAATCTTGGGATCGGAATAGTGGACGGTGTCACCGAACGAACAATACCGGGCCTCATCGGCCAGCAAGGCAGCTTCACGCATGAGCGATGCACTCCAGGGGAAAATCAGGTAGACAGAACGGATTCGGACTCGATCAGCGCAGGAATCATGCGCACCGCGTCGTCGAACCCGGAAATGGGAACATGGGGCAGGCGTTTGTCGAAGCAATGCGTGATGAGGCTGCCCTTGGCAAACACCAGATCCGCGCTGCCCGCGACGCAGAAATCGGAACGGCCATCGCCGATCATCAACACCTTGTTGCCCACCGCCCGCGCGCGGCGCGCAAACGCGCACTTGCACATGCCGGAAGCCGCGCAGCACGCCGTATCCGCATGAGGAGAATCGAGCTTCCAGGTACGCGCGCCGACCTGCCTGAGACGATTGGCGTAAAACGGCAACGCGGGCAAACGATGCCGTTGCAGGATGCGTTCGATGGCGTAATCGAGTCCGTCGCTGACGATGGACAACTCCCATCCGTGTGTACGGACGGCATCGACGAACGCCGTGAAGGCTTCGTCCACGCCAATGGCATCGATGGCCTCATCGAGTTCTTCCCTGGAAGCATCGAGGCAGGCGATCTGCCGCTGCATGCACACGCGGGAGCCGATGCGGCCCGCGCGCCACTCGGCCTCGAGTTCCCGCCAGCCCGGCTTGCCGAATGCCTCCAGCAATGTATCGGTGACATCACTCGTCGAGATGGTTCCATCGAAATCGCACAATACCGACCAGGCAGCCAAACCACGCCCTCCTTTGAAATTTAGAGTGATTCATCTTAGTCAACACTTGCTGTCAAAAACCTGTCTGCGTATTCAGCTATTCTTCCCTATACTTGCGCCGCCGTGACAAACTCCCACCGACCCTGAACTCCATGACGGAAACCGCCATCAAAACATTCTTATTTGCCGCCGCTCTGGCCTGCATTGCCCACTTGCCCGCCGCCCACGCGCAAACGGACTCCACACGAGAAAACGCCGGGCAAGGCAAAGACATCACCTGGGCCATCGGCGCGGGCGGCATGCGCTCGCCGACCTGGCTCGGATCGTCGCGCGCGCGCAACGACTTCCTGCCCTACTTCGCGTTCAACTGGCGCGACACCGTCGAGTTGAACGTCACCGACGGTCTGAGCATCGACCTGCTGCGCGGCAACGCCTGGCACGGCGGACTGATCGGCACATGGCGACGGGGCCGTTCTTCGCGCGACCTGGGCGATCTCGCCAAGGCAGGCGTCGCCCCCCTGTCCCACACCTGGCAGGCAGGCGTCTACCTGGAGCATGTTCCCGTCAAGAATCTGACGCTGGGCATCGACCTCAGCCATGACATCCAGTCGACGGGGAGCGCCTATGGTAACGTCTATATCGAATGGGACATTCCGGTGCTGAAACCCGTCGAGCACTCGCTCAAGCTCAACGGCGAATTCATGAACCGTTCAGCCATGCGGCGATACTTCAGCGTCCCTGCCGATGTGGCGGCGACACTCGGCGTACAGCCCTATCAACCCTCTGCGGGCGCGAGCGGAACCAGACTGAGTTACGAAGCCTTCATTCCCACGAGCCGTTCGACCGGTTTCGCCCTCGGGCTGCACTGGACGCGGCTGGCATCCAAACCCGCAGACAGCCCGCTGGTGCGCGACTACGGCAGCAGAACACAGCGCACGGCCCTTGCGGCATTCCTGGTGCACTTCTGAACATGTTGCGATTTTGTCACAGCACTTTTTCTACGTATTGTTTCGTTACTTGCGTATAGGTAGATTGATCGTCCCATTTTGTTTTTCGAGGAACCGATCATGTTCCGTTTTTTCCGTTTCCTGATCCTGGCGCTGGCGCTATGCCCGATGGCCGCAATGGCCGCAAAACATCTCGTCAATATCAACACCGCCAGCGCATCGACCCTACAGCATGTCAAGGGCATCAACTCGGCCAGGGCCCACGCCATCGTCGAACACCGCCGGGCTTACGGGTATTTCAGATCCGTCAATGAGCTCATCAGGGTTCGAGGCATCGACCAAAGGACGTTGAACAGGATCAGGCCGCAAGTCACAGTCGGCCCCCCACCCAGGCATCAGCCGCACAGAAGATAAGCCTTTTGTGGAGCCGCAGGCTCCCTGAATCTATAGCCTCCCTCTCGAGGGAGGTGGCCTGCCGAAGGCAGGACGGAGGGAGTCGCCTTCCTCTCGAGGGAGGCGTCACGCCGAAGGCGTGACGGAGGGAGTTGCCGGAGGGGTGGCTCCCCCGTTGCGACTCAGGGAAGGCGGTAATGATCCTGCGTCATGAGATCGACGCCGCACTGGAGTCCTTCGATCCAGTCGATGAAGCGATTGACCATCGCCCTGCCCACGAAACGCGCCCCGTGCTGCGGCACGATCTGCTCGATGTCGAGTTGCCGCGCCATCTGCGCCCAATAGCGGCAAATCCTGTTGGAAATCATGTAACGCTTGTGAAACCCGGCCATGAAGTCGATATGGGCATCGAAATCGGCCACCGGCTTGGCTGCGTCGTTATGGTCGAGCAGCGAAACGCCAAGGTCGCCCGAGAACAGTATTTTGGAAACCGGATCGTAGATCTGGAAATTGCCTTCCGAATGCAGGAAGTGAGCCGGAACGGCCTTGAGCTTGCAATTTCCGAGCGGAACCGACATCCCCTCATCTGGAATACCGATGATACGGTCGGTATAATTTCGCCCAGTGGTGAAGTGTGGCAGGAAGCGCGCCCACAGTTTGGAAATCAACACCCGGCAATTGGTCGTCACCATCCACTTGTTGGCCGAAGCGATAATGTCCGGGTCTTGGTGCGAGGCAAAAATGTAATCGAGGTCACGCGAATAGAAATAACGCGCCATGGACATCAACAGACCGTTGTAGGTCATGTTGCCGCCCGGCTCGAGCAACGCGCCATGTTCTCCATCGACAATCAGGAACTGGTTACACTGAACCGCATGATCCGATGCCTCATCGACGAGATCATAGAAAGCCAGACACACATGCCTGCCATCATTGAATAGCTCAACTGCCATGATATTCAGGTGTCCAAAAAAGATTCCGCACACGCGGCCACAGGCGCGTACTCTACCGCAGAAGGGCTACATGCGTCACCCTAGTATCTCTCAATTTCATGGAATCCAACACTTTTAACACTTTGCGCCTCTCCCATGTCAGTGACCGACCCCAACCTCCCGACACATTCCCTGGCGGACTCCCCAGAGCATACGCCTGTTCCTGACCTTCCCGACAAGAAAAACACCCGCTCGCCACGCAGGCGCATGAGCGGTGTACGCTACATGTTACCCCTGTTTTCGCCCCGCAGATTACGAAAAAATCTGCTGCTCATGGGCGCGGCGCTGGTTGCGGCCATGCTTGCCATCCTGTTTGCCAAGGGTGCGGACGGCGCCATTGAAATCCACCGGATACTGATCGGTGATCGCGCCTGGATTGCGCTTTTCATCGCGCCCGCCGGTTTCGCCGCCATGGCCTGGCTGATGCTGCGCTTTTTCCCCGGCACGGAGGGCAGCGGCATCCCGCAGACCATTGCCGCCTCGCTTTCCGATGAGCCCAAAACGCGCCGACACCTTCTGTCGATCCGTATCGCCCTCTCCAAGATCTTTCTCACGCTCGGCGGATTGCTCGTCGGCGCCTCCATCGGTCGAGAAGGTCCTTCCGTGCAAATCGGCGCATCCGTAATGCACACGCTCACCAGGTTTCCTCGTTTTTTCGGCCATATCGGATCGAGCCGCGATCTGATCGCCGCAGGCGCAGGCGCAGGCATAGCCGCCGCGTTCAATACCCCGCTCGGCGGAATCATGTTCGCCATCGAAGAAATGTGCCGCTATCGCACGTTCCGCACCAACGGCGCGACTCTTACTTCGGTCATTCTTGCCGGTCTGGCTTCGTTGGCCATTCTCGGCAATTACCACTACTTTGGCCGAGCTGCGGCAACGCTTACCCTTGGCTGGTCGGATATCGTATGGCTGGTGCTTGCGGCGGGGGTGATCGGCGGATTTCTGGGCGGCGGGTTCTCCCGCCTGCTGATTGCCTCCGCGCACGGCCTGCCCGGTAACATCGGCAAACTCGCCAGGGATCGCCCGGTAGTTTTCGCCGCTTGCTGCGGCCTGGGAACCGGCATCCTGGGGCTGTTGAGCGGCGGCATCACCTATGGAACGGGCTACGCCGAAACCCACGCCGCCCTCGAAAGCAACAAGCAACTGCCGCTCTATTTCATGCTCGCCAAAATGGCGGTGATCTGGCTGGCCTTCGCCTCGCGCATTCCCGGCGGTGTATTCGCCCCTGCGCTCGCCGTCGGGGCGGGCATGGGCGCGATCATCATCGCACTCCTGCCGGAAATCCCCGTCGGGGATCAGACCGCCATTCTCGTGCTCGGCATGGTCGGCTTCCTGGCCGCAATGACGCAATCGCCGATCACCTCCTTCGTCATCGTCATGGAAATGACCGCCAACCACGAGATGTTGCTGCCGCTCATGGCTGCTGCCGTGATCGCCCACGGCATTTCGAGATCGGTCTGCCATGTACCGCTCTATCACGCCCTGGCCACACCGGCCCTTTATCGCGCAGAACGCAGGCGGCAGACGCAGGAAAACGCCAAGGGAGGCGACACTCACTCGATGTAACCATCCAGTTCAAACCCTGCGCCGTCATCCATGCCAAGCGCCCCGACGAGCCACGGCAGCGCCGCTTGCAAACGCTCCGGCAACACCCACGGCGGATTGATGACATACAGGCCGCAGCCGAACATCCCGAGTCCCTCCCGCCGGGCGTGGCCGACGCGAAAGCGGACATCCAACCAGCTTCCCGCCCCGAGTCCTTCCAACTGCTTCGGCAGCCGTCGGGACTCGGCGCGCGGCAGCAACGGATACCAGAGCGCGAAACACCCGGTTGCAAACCGGCGCAACGCCCTGGCGAGCGTTTCCACCACGCGCGAATAATCGGTCTTGACCTCGTAGGACGGGTCGATCAGCACCACGGCCCGGCGTGACGGCGGCGGCAACAGGGCATCGAGTCCGGCCAACCCGTCGCTGCCGCGCACATGGACGCGGCGCGGTTCGGTACTGAACGTCTGCCGCAACGTGCGCAAATCTTCCGGATGCAGTTCGAACAATTGCAGGGTGTCTTGTTCCCGCGCGAAAGTCATCGCCACGGCAGGCGAGCCGGGATAAAACAGCAGCCTGCCGCCGGGATTGAACTGGCGCACGACCTCCATGTAAGCCGCCAGCGGCTCCGGCAGATCGTCGCGCGCCCACAACCGCCCGATACCTTCGGCGAACTCCCCGGTTTTTCCCGCAACTTCGCCGTTCAGCGCATAACAGCCTGCCCCCGCATGCGTGTCGATATACGTCCAGGGCTTATCCTTGTTCCGGTAATAAGCGAGCAGTTCGGCCAGCACGAAATGTTTGACGATATCGGCATGATTTCCGGCATGGAACGAGTGGCGGTAACTCAGCATCCAGAGAAGAAAAAACAACACAAGAGGAGCGAATGCTAACACCGCGCGGCGCGGAATCGCCCAGGTTTTGACGGCCCTGTAGAATACATGACATCATGGCGTATTCCCGTTTTCGGGAATTTCCGACGTAGCGCGGTTCTCATCCACCCTGGAGATATCCAATGAAAAAAATGCTCGCCCCCGTTACCGTTCTCGCCTGTCTGCTTTCTGCCTGTGCTGGCGGAGGAAACGCCCCGGTACAAACTGCCGGCGAACCTGCCCCCCCACAGGCTTCTGCACTGCTCGCGCCGACACAGGGCAACACCGTCCAGGGAAACGTCGTCTTCAGGCAGGAGCCGAATGGCGGCATCAGGGTCATTGCCGAAGTCACCGGACTCACGCCCGGCTCGCACGGTTTCCACGTCCATGAAAAAGGCGATTGCAGCGCGCCCGACGCCACCAGCGCCGGAGGACATTTCAATCCCCACCAGACCGCACACGGCAAGCCGGGCGAAGGCGCTTTTCACGCAGGCGACCTGCCTTCGCTGGAAGCCGCCGCCAATGGCAACGCCACACTGAATGTCGTGCTGGACAGCATCACGCTCACGGGCGAGCACACCATCGTGGGCCGTGGCCTGATCGTCCACGCCGACCCGGACGATTACGTCTCGCAACCCACCGGCAACGCTGGCGCGCGCGTTGCCTGTGCCGTCATCCAGATGGACTGAGCACGTATCGAACCTGACAAAAGAATTCGGGAGCGAACCTGTTCGCTCCCGAATCATTTCCCTCCTTTGGAGGGATGCCGAAGGGCGGGGTGGTCATGCGGCCATCCCCCGCCCAACGTTGGGGTTCACAAGCTCACCCCATACATGCTGCCGCTTCTATTTTACGGATTTTGGGGTTTTGAGCGCGTTTCTGGCGTTCTCGTTTCCCTGTTCCGCCGCCTTGCTGAACCACTTTGCGGCCTCGGCATCATCCTGGGCCAGACCCCGACCTTTTGCGTACATCACTCCAAGATTATACTGGCCCAGCGCGTCCCCCTGTTCCGCTGACCTGCGAAACCACTTTGCGGCCTCAGCATAATCCTGGGCTACACCTCGACCTTCAAAGTACATCGCTCCAAGATCATTTTGGGCAAAAACATGGCCCTGCTCCGCAGCTTTTGAATACCACCTCACAACTTCTGCATCATTCTTAACCACACCTCGACCGCTGAGATATCTCATCCCGAGGTTATATTGCCCCCCCGCATTTCCCTGCTCCGCAGCTTTCGCATACCACTTCACGGCCTCGGCATCATCCTGCGCAACACCCTGGCCGTCGGCATACATCGTCCCAAGATTATTCTGGGCAGACGCATGGCCTTGTTCTGCTGCC
>WRNU01000067.1 GCA_009776435.1 Betaproteobacteria bacterium
CCGTCTCGGTAGAGGTGGATCGCGTTGCCGTTGCGATCTTCAAGCCCGAGCAGATCGAGGGTGTGCGGGCCTTTTTGGCGCGCCGGGCCGAAATCGTAGTAGAGACTGCCGTCGTCGACTTCCAGGAGGTAGTGCCCGCCTGCGGTGCAGCACAGCCGCAGCCCCTCGACGGTGTTGGTGAAACTCTGCCCGGGTTTGAGGGCGGGGAACGGGACTTCGCGGCCCTGTTCGTCGACGAACACGGTGGGATGCTCGCCAGGGGCATCGAGCTTGAGTTGGACGCAGACGGGGGTGCTCCAGCCTGGGCCGAGCAGGCCGATACGGGTGTTCAGGCTGCTGTAGCGGCGTACCCATCCGAGCGGCAGGCGCGCGGGCAGCGCGAAATCGGTGTCGTCGCTGCCGTCGAGGATTTTTGCGCCGCTGGCGGCGTGGACGGGGTGGCCTACGGTGGTGGGGCTGCCCGCCGTGGAAGCCCCCAGGCAGGCGATGCTGGCGGGGATAGGCTCACTGTCGCGTGTGCCCGCCAACGCGGCAGAGGCCATCTTGGGCGTGGCGCGGGGCTGGTGCGAGGCGGGGACGGGAGAAGGGGGGGTTGGCAGGCCGAATCCGCTGCCGATGAAGACGTTGTGCGAGCCCGATGTTGTCATCGCAGAACAGGCACAGAAGTCGCCTTTGCGGTGCGCGGGGAAACTGTTGATGAAGACGTTGCTGGAGCCTGTGGCCGAGCAGGACGGGTGGGGTACGGGACAGCAGCCGCAGGCAACGACGTCTATAGGAGTGGCGCGACAAGCAGGCCGGTTGTTGATGAACACGTTCCACGAGCAGACAACGTGACGCCCACTGTGGCTGGTGGAGTCGGCTAAGCGAGCGGCGGCCTTTCCCATAGGGCGTCAGGTTTCTTCGTCTGCCTGCGCCGGGGCAAACGCAGGCGAGGGGACGAAACGGGTCAACAATTCCACCCAGCGCGCGCGTAGTTTGTCATCGAACAGATGGGGGCTGGTCAGCGTGAGAATGAGCAGCCTGGCGTCGGAAATTTGTGCCACGCATTGGGCTTGATGAACCTGTTGCCCGTCCTGCTTGTACAGGGTGTGGAGCACGATGGCCGGGAAAATGGCTTCGCCCGAGCCGAGCCAGCCGGCTTCGCGCTTGATTTCCGCGAATTCCGGCAAGCTCCTGGAGAGCTCCCGAACCTGGCGCGTCAGACAGGTCTGGAGGTCTTCGCCAGGCCCGAGCGCGTCGCGGGTGATGACCAGCCTCAACGGCGTGCCGTCTTCGCGCGCGGGAATCTCTAGGACGTTGATACTGCTGTCGTCAAGACTGTCGAAGTCGAATTGGCCTTCGTTGATCTGGTAGGGCATGGCCGTTCTCGTCAGTTTATATCCACCCGCGTGGGGCCGGTAATTTTGATCGTTCCATTCGCGTTCATCACGATTTTGCTGGCCCCTACCTCCAGGATGATCTTTGTGGCCGCTGTAAGTGTGATGCTTCCCGTTTTGCTTGTGACTTCGATGTTCTTGTTGACTACCTCTACATGCTTGCCTCCGACTTTCAAATCCCGGTCGTTTTCGACTTCCAGATTCAGGTCGCGCTCGGCGTGTATCTCTATCTTTTCCCCGCCCTTCTTGTCCTCGAAACGGATGATGTTGGCGTTTGCTTTTTTGCCGTCGAGGCTGCTGCGGCTCTCGATCCCGGATTGGGTCTTGTTCGTGGGCAGTTTCCACGGCGGCATCTGATCGGCGTTGTAGACGCGTCCGGTGATGAAAGGCCGATCCGGGTCGCCGTATTCGTAGTCGACGATGACTTCCTGCCCGACGCGCGGGATGTGGATGCCCCCGAAGCCCGACCCCGCCCACGGGTACGAGACCCGGATCCAACAGGAGTCGTTGCCGTCTTTCTTGCCCTCACGATCCCAGTGGAAGTGGACTTTTACGCGCCCGTATTCGTCGGTGTGAATTTCGGAACCCGACGGGCCGACGACCACGGCTGTCTCGGGGCCGTACGTGCGTGGCTTCGGGGTCTTGAGCGGGCTGCGATATTGCCGGTTGGCGGGCAACGCGTCAATCGTTACGTGGAAGGACTCCCCCTCCCCTGCGCCCTCTCCCGCTACATAATCACTGTTCTCTGCACTGTAATGGGCGTAGGTAATCATGTATTCGCGGTAGTAGGACTCGTCCAGGGGCGCAAGACCCTCCCCGTTAATCAGCTTAAAACGGCAACCGGGTACCGCGCCATGCACGTCGCCATCGAGCGTGATGACGTCTTGCTGGATCTGCAGGGCCTGGAGACGGGCATCTGCGTAGGCTTTGCCATGTTCCGGATCGACGTAATTGCCGGGGTAGCCGTGAACCTCGTATTCTTTGAACAGATGACCTCTCTCGTCTTCAGCATCCCTACCTATGTCTTTCTTGGGATGTTTGAAGTCGTAATCGCGATGCTTGTAGTGACCAGGCACGGGTTTGCGCGCCGCGCTCCAGCCGTGGTACCCGTCTGCTATGTTGTGGGAGTAGTAAGGGACTTCTTCGCAGCCCTCGAACGGCTTATGGACGTTGTAGTTGTCGCCCAAAATCAGCTTTTCGCCGTCTTTGCCGTGCTCAAACCAGAAATAAATGCCTTCGTGCTCGAGTAGTCGACACAGGAAGTCGAGGTCGGTTTCTCCATACTGGACGAGATACTCCCACTTTTTGTACTTGTTCTGCAGATGCCATTGGTGATTCACCACCTTGTTTCGCGCCAAGACTTCATCGACAATCTGTTGTACGTTCTTGTTCTGCCAGATCTCGAACTTGGCGCGCTGCGAGGCGTACCAGAGCGTCGGCCTGACGTCGACCATGTACGTCCAATGCCTTTCATCCTCGCCATCCTCGCCACCCTCGCCACACGCCGTTACCTCGACGATACAGCCGGAAAAATAGCGCACCCTCTTGTCGTCCTGCTCCTTGCGAAGTCTGACTACGCAGGGTTCTCCGAGCAGCGCATTCATGTCAATGTGGCTTTTCCCCGACTCGAACATGAGCGTGAAGGCGTAAAGCTCGGAGAGCGACTCCGTGCCGTCCAAACTCGTTATCCACCAGTCTTTTCCCATTGGAGTGTTGATCGCGGTAAGGAGCCTTGTTTCGTCATTCTTGCTCATTGCACATCCCCGAAGAGACTTCCAGTCAATTGCAGTTCGGTCATGTTGATCTCATATATGCACATATGCCGCAAAAGCGCGGAAGTATCATTTTACATGATTTGTCCAGAAAGTGTAAAAACGTTTTACCCGGATCAAATCAATCGCACACGCAAATACCGTAGACCTCTCAGGAAAATCCATTGCCATCCATATCTTACATAACATCTCCGGCGGTTTTTCGTCGCGAACGCGGGCTGTGTTTGGGGAGGCGAGCCGCCTGTCGCAGCAGGCTGAGCGCCAGGTCGCAAAGTCGTGGCGATGGGGGAAGCAAATGTGATAGAGAAACCAGCCTGAAGACCGGGGTTTCGACCGTAGCAACAAGGGAGGGGATGCAAACCCCTTCCTTGTTTTGAACGGCAGGCATGAATGCCTGTCGCTATTTTTTTGCTGCGCGTGCAATGCCCCCTCGCGTTTTGAAAATAGCGTCTCCGTACAGGCCTACTGGATTATACCGATCCGGTAATCCGCCCCGCTCTTTGCTCAGATCTGCCGTTTTTGCTTTTTTTCGAAATTCCAGATGCAGATGAGGCTTTCCTTTAGAAGCGTTTCCAGTTTTTCCTGTGTGTCCAATCAGGTCGCCAATCTTGACAGTATCTTTATTTTTGACTTCTACGCTATGAAGATGCCCGTAAAATGCGTAGATATCTTTATACCCGGCAAGGGACAGTTTCAGGATTATGAAGTTACCGTAAGAGCCTTTTACGTGCTTATCGAGGGGGGCGTCTCGATAAGTCTCCACAACTACCCCATCAGCGACGGCATAACAAGGCTTTCCCACTTCAGCATGGAGATCCCATCCGTGATGCGGCCATGGTGAGGGTTTATGACCTTCGTATTGTTTGCCATTTACTGGTTTTTTATTATGGTCGAGATATTGACTTCGAACCATTCCATATTTACCACCAATAGGATTGTTATCCGGGTGACACAGCTTGTTATTGTCGAGTGGCCAGTCTAAGCCTTCTACCATGCTCCCGTTATTGGATGAGGCAGCAGGCTTGGAGTCTTGTGCCGACTTAGGGGGATCCTGCTTGGGAGGTTCCTGCTTGGGAGGTTCCTGCTTGGGAGGTTCCTGCTTGGGAGGTTCCTGCTTGGGGGGTTCCGGTTTAGGGGGTTCCGGCTTGGGGGGTTCCGGTTTAGGGGGTTCCGGTATATTGACACTCTGTAACGGCGGATTCGCCGGAGTGGCCAGGGGTTCTTGCGTCGGCATGACGTCGGGGAGTTGGGGTGTCGACATGACGTCGGGGAGCTGGGGCGTCGACATGACATCGGGGAGTTCGGGCATCGGTATGGCGTCGGGGAGTTGGGGTATCGTGACGTCGGGCAGGGACGGGACGGCGATCTCGCTCGGGGACCCCGCCCCCAGTCCGGATGCCACAAGACCGGCTACAGCGGCGCCAGCTACTGCGGCGGAGACGAGCGTTTCGACAGGAAAATCATTGCCGTCCGCATCGTTCGATACACGCGAGGGCGGTGGCGCGGCAGACTGCTCCGGAGGCGCAGCTTCCAGATCCGGCTCCTCGAAAGTCGTTTCCAGTTCGTAGCCGCCGACGCTAATCTTGTCGTTATCCCCCAACTGGTGTACCTCGCCGGGGGCAAGCTCCTTGCCGCTGATGGAAACCTCCCCCCCGTCGCTGATATTGCTCACACAGTACTCATCCTCGTCTGTAAGAGTGAACGCCAAATGATGACGCGAAATCGTCCCGGCCGTATAGGGAAAAACAATGGCGTTATTACGACCCCGGCCTATCGTCGCAGTACCGGAAATCACTCCCGCGACGGAAAGGGCGCTGCAGGCCAGCTTCAGTTTTTTAGGCATTTCAATTCCTCTTTTTCTCGCCGACCATCACCCGCCTGCCGGGCGAACAGCGCCCGCGCAAAACGAGACGGTCGTCTTTCACAATGTAGAAATCCGCCGAAAACGGCGAATCGAACGGGTATTTGATTTGCAATCGGTGGTGTCACGGCCCAATCAACGCGCCTCATTGCGACCGTTGAAACTTCCATCCCTTGCCGTCTTTCTTGACCGTGCCCACGGCGTTCGCAAAGGGGAAATGCATTCCGGCAATTTGCATTCCATTTTTCTCGGCGAACTCGAAGATGCGCTTGCGGGCAAGAATGGCCTTGGGCGGGTCCATGTCGTATGAGGCGCATTCGTCGGGCAGGGCGAATTGCAGCGGCATGGTGTGAATCAGGTCGCCGACGATGAGCAGGCTTTTCTTGTCTGCCGTGAGTTGGTACGCCGTGTGGCCCGGCGTGTGGCCGACGGCGTCCAGCGCCTTGATGCCCGGCAGCGGGGCGTCGCCGAAGGCGAAGGTCTGGATGTCGGCCCCGTAGACATCGGCCACGGTCTTGACTTTGGCCGCGTTGGCGTTGGCGGGGTCTTTTTCCGCAAGCGCCAGCCACGAGTCGAATTCGGGTTTCGAGACCATCAGCTTCGCCTTGGGGAACGCGCGTTTGTCTTCCTGCAACAGCCCGCCGATGTGATCCATGTGCATGTGAGTGAGCAGAACGAAGTCGACGTCTTCAGGTTTGACGCCCAGGCTGGCGAGTGTTTCGGGCAGTTTTCCCGGAGACTTCATCAGAGATCCTGCGCCCGAGTCAAACAGCACAATCTTGCCGCCTGTGCGCAGCAGGAAAGCGTTGATGCCGGCTTCGGCCTTGCCGTCGTTGAAGTGTTTCAGTTTCTCCTGTTCGGAGGCCGGGCCGCTGAAAATGGAAGCCTGCATTTCACCGGGCAAGTCCTGGATGACCGTGACGGCCATGTCGCCCGCTTTCCAGATTTCGCGGCTCAACGTCTCCTGGGCAGAAACGAAGGAGGGGATGAGGGCGCAGGCCAGAATCGCAACGGCGCTGCGTGACAGGTATGTGCGAAGAGAAGACATGGATGGATTCCTCCAGGGAACCTCTGAACGACCCCCCACTGTCATTGCAGCGCGTTGCGAAGCGAAGTCACAAAATCCACCTACCGCATGGCTCCTGCGACTTCGCGCAGGATGACAAGCAGTGGATGCAGGGTTATGCAGAGGTTCCCTGATAATTCAGGGGATTGCACTGCACGTAGCGTATCTCAATATCTCGCACAATTTCAAGCGCTGCGTGCGGGCGGGCAATGTGCTGCGCCGCAAGCGACATCGTGCGCAGCCGCGCAGAATCGTTCAGCAGCCGGTCGATGTAATAGGCGGCATCGGCAAAGTCGTAAAGCCGGGTTGCCGCGCCGCGTTCGAGCAGGTATTCGCAATTGCGCTGTTCCTGACCTGGAATCGGCGCGACGAGCATCATGGGCTTGCCCTTGGCGAGAATTTCGCTCAACGTGAGTCCGCCGGGCTTGGTGACGACGAAATCGGTGGCATCGAGCAACTCGTGGATGAAATTGACAAAACCGTAAACGGTGACATCCACGGGAAGCGCGGCGGCGATTTCTTCGCATTGCGCTCTAAGCTCAGCGTTTTTGCCGGCGACGACGACGAGCGAACAGTCCGCCGTGTGCTCGGCAAAGGAGTGCAGGATCGAGGCGATCGGCCCGACGCCGAAACCGCCGGACATCAGGAGCACCGTCGGTTTTGCGGGTAGACCCAGCGCCGCGCGCGCTTTCGGAGCAGGACGGCTGTCGGCGAAGACGGGGGCGATCGGGATTCCGCTGACCTGGATTCGCTCCTCGGGGATGCCTTTTCGCAGCAATTCCCGCTGGCTGTCGGCGCTGGCAACGTAATAACGGTCGACGTGAGGGTATACCCAGAAACTGTGCGGGCTGATGTCGGTCACGACGCCGATGAGCGGCAGGCCGAATTTGCCCTTGCGCTTCAGGTCGTTGAGCAACTCGAGCGGCAGGAAGTGGGTGCACACGATGGCGGCAGGGTCGATGTCGTGGATCGTTCGCAGAAAATTCTTCGTGTTGATTTTCTGGAGCAGCAGGCGAAATTTCTGGCTTTTCGAGTCGGAACGTTTGGCATCGTATTTGTCGTACAGGTAGCCCCATAGCGCAGGCATCTTCTGCACCAGATTGACGTAAGACTTCGAATAGATGTGTTTGAAGGATTTTCTCGTGCAGTCGAGCGTGTCGACGGTTTGCGCAGGCAGTTCGAGCACGGCAGAGGCGTCGGCCAGTGCTTCGGCGGCGCGTGTGTGCCCCGCGCCGGCGGTGGCGTGCAGGAAGAGCAGCGGTTTGCGCGGAGACTCGGGCGGAGGATTGGGCAGGGATACGTTCATCGGGTTCCAGACATTCCCCTCCGTGGAGGGGTGGCAGGCGAAGCCTGACGGGGTGGTAGCGACGTCAGGCTTCGCAGACTCATTTCAATGTACACAATATGTGCCTATTTAACCCGAAAACGCGCTGATGCGCTTGCTCAATTTCTCCGCGCATTGCCCTTGCCCTGGAAAAAGTCGATGCGGCGGGTTTCTTTCAGGCTTCCCTGGATCATTTCCCCTTCAACGATTTCGTAGCCCATCAGCGCAAAGACCCGCTTCCCGACAAAGAGCGGACGCGAATTGCCGTACCAGTCCGTGCAGGAAGCCTTGCATTGGTCGTTGCGGCCTTGGGCACTGGAGGAGGCGGTCAGCGCACCCGCTTCGGAAAGGTTCAGTCTGTTGTTTTTCAGGAAAATGACGCCGCTCGATGCGTGCCTGAGCTGCTGCCAGCCACTACGACCACTGCCCGCATAGGGCAGCCCCAGCAGGCCGCTTTCACCATCGCCTGCATCGGGTTTGTAGAAAAAACCGTGGCTACGGGTTTCGCCCTGCGCGGCGTCCTTCAGCACGAAGGTGTCGGCAATGCGCGCCATCTGTGTCGTCGCTTGCCTTGCCCCGGAGGGTTGGAGGGCAAGGGCGCTGAAATGCAGGTCGCCCCCTTTTCCGCCTACCAGGAGCGGCGCTTTTCCCAGGGCTTCGATGCGGTCGACGCGGTGCGGCAAAGTAATGCTTTCGACCCGTTCGGGGTTGCTCCACTTCAGGAGATGGGCGAGGTCGGACGCGTTTTCCTGTTCCCGTCGCCAGGTCTGTCCCGCACCATAGACGAGGTAATCGCCGATGTAG
Organism: Betaproteobacteria bacterium; assembly: GCA_009776435.1. GTDB lineage: Bacteria > Pseudomonadota > Gammaproteobacteria > Burkholderiales > Rhodocyclaceae > WRNU01. The sequence continues at coordinate 8,204 of WRNU01000067.1, forward strand.
CGGTTCTGAAGGCTTGCTCCGCCCTTCGGCGTTGGGAGTGGGTGGTAGTGCTCGCGCGGCGCGGAGGTGGAACCGTCGCCGAAATCGCGCAGGGGCGTCCGCAAAAGGGCGATGTCGTGGCTACCCTGTTCGGATGCCCACATGGAGGGCGCGGGACCTTCGGCGCGGAGCAGCACGTTGAGATGCCCATCCGCGCTTTCCAGGAAGGAAAACTGGTCGATGGGGCTGCCGTAGGTTTTCAGGGCCGTGGGCGCTTCCCGCGCATTCAGGGGCAGTCGGAATACCGAGGCAGAAACGGGCTGTTCAGAAGCGGCATGCCTGCCGTAAAAAGGCACAGTCCAGACGTACACCGCGTCCCTGGCAACATAAAACTCGCGTCCGGCAGGCCCCAGCACTGCCGAGGCGGAGCAATCCAGTCGATCTCCGTCAATTTCGCAGGTCGTGACCGTGTGCAGGGCAATGCCCTCCCTCGTGGGGTCGAGGTCGTCTGTTGCGCGGTAAATCCGGGTCGCGGGCGCAATCGGCCTGAAGTCGTTTTTTTCATCTTTTTGCCAGCGGTAGGCAGCAGGGAAGTAGTCCTGTGGATTGCCGTAGAAATTGAGATACAACGGGGTGTAGAAAATGAGGGTGTTGCCAATCAGACGGCTGGCGTAGTTGCGCGAGGAGTAGTAGTCGTTGGAGCGCATGACATAGGTGGAGCGATAGGTCAGGCGTCCGCCATCGTCGATGCCGAACAGGATGACTTCCGTACCGCCCTTGCCGTAGCTGTAGCCGATGACCACGACGGTGTCGCCGGATATCAGCATTTCGTCATACCAGGCATTGCCGCCGGAGTCGGGCGCGAAGGCATCCTGCATGTCGACGGGTTGCAGGGCGTCATCGCCGATCTTCACGGTAAACAGCCGCCCACGGCGCAAGATGACCAGATGGTTTTTGTGCGCCTTGACGATTCCGCCTTCATCCACGCCCGCCGTCTGGACGTTGGTGATGGATTCGCCTGATGCCGCAGCCTCGGGGGACGGGGAGGGCGCTTCAGCCATGGATGAGGGCGCTTCCATAGACGGCATTGGCATTGCATCACTGGCGCTGGCCCGTCTGCTCAGATGTTTCTCGTTTTTTTCATAGAGGTTTTTTTTCTCTTGCAGCCAACTCTTTAGCTCATTTTCCGAAGCGAAGGCGCGCAGGCCGGTTGGCTGCGTTGCCTTGTTAGCGCTACAGCCCGAAACAAGTAAGACGAAAAAAACCAGGCAAAACGCCAATAACGCGCTGCCTGCCGATATCGCCTTCATGAAAGGCGGTGTGTGAGTACGCAAACAAACCATGGTTGATCTCCTGTGAAGTGTCCTGAAAGCCGATGCAAATCTGCCTGGAGCGACTTCGGTTGAAATGCTTACGTGTTGCGCAGGCCGTGATGAAGTTGCAAGCCCCAACGCCGCGACCACCCCGTCAGGCTTCGCCTGCCACCCCTCCACGGGAGGGGAATTTCCGAAGCATAAAAAACGAAGAGGGTTTTATTTCATTTTCTCCATGCTGAAACCACTGAAACGTTCGCTGTCCAAAAAAGGGTTGAGATCGCCCGATAAAATTTTGAAGCGAAGCAACCGGCTCCCGGAAACCCGCGCCGGTGGTGTCCTGGCTTGAGCCTGCCCCCGCCCAGCCCTATTTCGCCCGAAGCAGGTACGGCACGCCCCGGATGCCCATTATTTCGCCGAGTTCGAGGTTCCTGTCGAGCGCCGTGGTGTCGCAATCGCCTGCGCCGGAGGGCAACCGCCGCGCCAGCATCCAGTCGTTCCAGGCCGTGGCGGGATCGGAGGCGCACCATATGCGACGGGATTTGGCGACGGAGTCCTCCGAGAGCACGGGGGTCAGGAAGGTGTAGAGGGTGAGGTTGTCCAGGAACTTCAGGCGCTTGTTCAGCTGGACACAGTACGTGCAGTTCGGGTCTTCAAAGCTCACCAGGATCGGTTCGCCGTTGCCGCGAACCTGCTTGATCGCATGTTCCAGAGGAAGCTTCTCGAGCGCTATCTGGCCGTCCACTCTGGCAAGCACGGCCCGAAGAGCTTCTTCGGGCGTGGCGGGTTCCCTGTCACCACGGTAATGAAGGTAAAGACTGATCGCCACGCAAAGGATGAGGATGGCGGCGACGAGGGTGTCTTTTCTTGTCATCGCACTGCGCCCAGGATGTCTCGCAGGGCATCGAGCAACGTTGCGCACTGGCGGTCGTCGCCAACGGTGATGCGCAGGTGTTGCGCGGTTCTCGGCGCATCGAGGTGACGCACGATGATGGCGCGCTCGCGCAGGGCGGCGGCAAGTTCGGCTGCGTCGAAACCGGGGAGGCGGGCAAAGACGAAATTGGCCGCCGAGGGCAGGACTTCAAAACCGAGTGCCTGGAGTTGCGCGGTGAGCATGGTGCGGGTAGTGATGACTTTGCGGCAACTTGCCTGAAACCAGGATTCATCCTCCACCGAGGCCAGCGCGCCCGCAAGCGCCAGCCGGTCGAGCGGGTAGGAGTTGAAGCTGTTCTTGATCCGTTCCAGCCCGGTCATCAGATCGGGATGGCCGATGGCGAAACCGATCCGCAATCCGGCAAGCGCCCGGCTTTTCGAGAAGGTGTGGACGACCAGCAGGTTGGGATAACGGTCGACGAGGGCAATGGCGCTGGCGGATTGGTCGGCGAAGTCGATGTACGCCTCGTCGACTACGATGACGGCTTCCCGGTTGGCGGCAACGATGCGCTCGACCTCGGCGAGCGGCAGCAGGCGGCCCGTCGGGGCGTTCGGGTTGGGAAAGATGATGGCCCCGGCGCGATCTTCCCCACGGGGAAGGTAATCCTCCGGGCGCAGGACGAAATCGTCATCGAGCGGAATCTGGCGATATTCGATGCCGTAGAGGCCGCAGTAGACCGGGTAGAAGCTGTAGGTGACATCCGGCATCCACAGGGGACGCTCGTGCTTCAGCAGGCCGATGAAGGCAAGCGCCAGCACTTCGTCGGAACCGTTGCCGACGAAGACTTGCGCCGGGTCGACCCCGTAACGGTTGGCGAGCGCGGCCTTGAGCGCCCTGGCGTCCGGGTCGGGGTAGAGCCGCAGGGTGTCTTCGGTGACTGCGCGAATGGCAGCCAGTGCCTTGGGGGATGGTCCATAAGGGTTTTCGTTGGTGTTGAGCTTGACGAGATCGTCGAGCGCGGGCTGTTCTCCCGGAACGTAGGGGGTCAGGTCGTGGGTGACGGCACTCCAGTAGCGACTCATGCGAAAACTGCGTAAATAAAGGATGGACAGACAATTGATAATGGTATCATGCGACGATTTCATTCATTCGTAGTCGAATATGCGCCAGGCCAGTCTTACCCGTAACACTGCCGAGACCCGNATTTCGGTGCGTATCGATCTGGATGGCACAGGGNTGAGCAGGCTCGATACCGGCGTGCCGTTTCTCGATCACATGCTCGATCAGGTTGCNCGGCATGGTTTCATCGATCTCGATGTGCATTGCGAAGGCGANATTCATATCGACGATCATCACTCGGTCGAGGATGTCGGCATCACGCTCGGGCAGGCGTTCGCCANGGCGCTTGGAGACAAGAAGGGGGTGCGCCGTTACGGTCACGCCTATGTGCCGCTCGATGAGGCGCTCTCACGGGTGGCGCTCGATCTTTCCGGGCGTCCGGGGCTGTTCTATTGCGTGGATTTCGCCCGCGAGCGCGTCGGAGGGTTCGATGTCGATCTCGCGCGCGAGTTTTTCCAGGGCTTCGTCAATCACGCCGGAGTGACGCTGCACGTCGACAATTTGCGCGGCGACAATGCGCATCACCAATGCGAAACCCTCTTCAAGGCATTTGGCCGCGCGTTGCGCATGGCCGCCGAGCGCGACGAACGCGCGGTGGGCGTCGTGCCTTCGACCAAGGGCGCTCTCTGAGGCGCTAACGGCCTTACCAGCAATGAGCACGGTGGCAATCGTCGACTACGGTATGGGCAATCTGCGTTCGGTGGCCAAGGCCATCGAATACGTCGCGCCCGATCTCCGGGTGGAAGTCACCGCCGAGGCGGCGCGCGTGGCTGCCGCGAGCCGCGTGGTGTTTCCCGGTCAGGGGGCGATGCCCGATTGCATGCGTGAGCTCGATTCGCGCGGCCTGCGTCCGGCGGTGCTGGAGGCGGCGGCATCGAAACCCTTCCTGGGAATCTGCATCGGCCTGCAAATGCTGTTCAAACACAGCGACGAAGGCGATACGCCGGGATTGGGCGTGTTCGCGGGCAACGTGGCGCGTTTTCCCGCCGAGAGGATGTTCGATGCGGCGGACGTGCGCCTGAAAGTGCCGCACATGGGCTGGAACGAGGTGCGGCAGCGGCAGTCTCACCCGCTCTGGGAGGGAATTCCCGATGGGGATCGCTTTTATTTCGTGCACAGCTTTTGCGTGCAACCCGCCAGCCCCGCCTTGACGGCTGCCGAAACAAATCATGGTATCCGCTTTACCAGCGCAGTAGGGCAGGCTAATATTTTCGCGGTTCAGTTTCACCCCGAAAAAAGCGCGCACGCGGGCCTGCGTCTGTTGTCGAATTTCATCCGTTGGACGCCCTGAGTCTCACGGCGCCGCCTGTTTTCCCTGTACATGATGTCACGCCATGCTTCTTATTCCTGCCATTGATCTCAAGGACGGCCATTGTGTTCGCCTCAAACAGGGCGAAATGAACGAGGCCACGGTGTTTTCGGACGCGCCTGCCAAAATGGCGCGCCATTGGATCGAACAAGGTGCTCGACGGTTGCACTTGGTCGATCTGAACGGCGCTTTTGCTGGCAAACCCGTCAACGAAAAAGCGATTCGCGCCATCGTCGATGAAGTCGATGACGANATTCCCGTGCAGCTCGGTGGNGGCATCCGCGATCTGGATACCATCGAACGGTATCTGGACAGCGGCATCAGCTACGTCATCATCGGCACGGCNGCCGTCAAGCATCCCGGCCTGCTGCACGATGCCTGCGGNGCTTTTCCGGGGCACATCATCGTCGGGCTGGACGCGCGCGACGGCAAGGTGGCCGTCGACGGCTGGTCGAAAGTCACCGGCCACGACGTGNTCGACCTGGCGAAGAAATTCGAGGATTACGGCGTCGAGTCGGTGATCTACACCGACATCGGGCGTGACGGCATGCTCTCCGGGGTCAATATCGAGGCCACGGTGCGTCTGGCGCGGGCGTTGCACATTCCGGTGATTGCCAGCGGCGGCGTGGCGGATCTGGCCGACATCGAAGCCTTGTGCGCCATCGAGGATGAGGGCGTGATGGCCGCCATTACCGGGCGCGCGATTTACGAAGGCACGCTCGATTTTGCCGCTGCGCAGAACCGCGCAGACGAACTGACAATGAGGGACTTCTGATGTTGGCCAAGCGAATCATTCCCTGTCTGGACGTGCATGCCGGAAGAGTGGTCAAGGGCACGAATTTCGTCGACCTGCGCGATGCGGGAGACCCGGTAGAAATCGCGCGTCGCTACGACGAACAGGGCGCGGACGAACTGGCGTTTCTCGACATCACGGCCAGTTCGGATGAGCGCGACACCATCGTCCACGTGGTCGAGATGGTGGCCGAGCAGGTTTTCATTCCGTTGACCGTGGGCGGCGGCGTGCGCACGGTCGAGGACGTGCGCCGACTTCTGAACGCCGGGGCGGACAAGGTGAGCATCAA
>WRNU01000068.1 GCA_009776435.1 Betaproteobacteria bacterium
GGTCCCGGTACATTGAACGTGACCGTCGCCCAGTTGCTCGGGCTGCCGTCGCTGTCATTGAGCTGGTACTGGAACGTGTCCTCGCCCATGAAGCTCGTCGATGGCTGATAGCTGAAGCTGCCGTCCTGATTGATCCACACTGCACCGCCGTTGGCGGTGATGAGCACGGGCATCATGCCGGAATGCTGCGGTACGGAGAATTCCGTTTCGCCATCCCCCTGCCTGACCTTCCAGACGTAGTTTACGCCGTCCAGCGACGGATCGTCGTTGTCCATGACGTTGGCGCTGAACCGGACGCCGGGGCCGAAGCTTTCCTCGCCGTAGAAGTCGTCTACCGCGACCGGGATGGTGTCGGTGATGTCGATATGCACCGTCGTCCAGATCGGATTCCCGTTGGCGTCCATGGTGCTGCAGTATTCGAAGCTGTCGATAACCGGCCCATTCGAGTTGTCGACCACCGGGGCGGCATACACGAAATGACCGTCCTGTGTGATCAGGACGCCTCCTCCCAGGGCGGTCCAGAACGTGAGTCCGTCCGCTCCCGCTGGAACGTTGTACTCGACGCCGTTCAGGCGAATCATGATAACTGTGTTGCCGTCATCATTTTGCAGCACGCTACCCACAAGTGCCGTAGGCGTTGTGAAGGAGCCTTCCCTCACCTGGTAGTAGTCGTCCAACGCCTGCGGCGAAGGCTGCGGCGGCGTACCGCCACCACCCCCGCCTCCACTACCGAGGGACAGAGAAAGATTGAACCAATCGTAGGGGCCTTCGCCTCTCAATGGGGTGGTGTCATATTCGTTGGTCGCAGGCTCGACCGGCTCGAGGATGCGCTCCAGCATGACGAGGTTGTGCGGGCGGCTGCCTCCGCCGCCGCCGAATTCGGGCGGATCGAAGTTGTTTAACAACTCTTCAAGGGCTTCCGGCGTTATTTCGGCTTCGTCGGCCATGGGGACATCCGACATGGCAAGCTGCATTGGGCCGTCCACCTGATATGGCGGAGAGCCGTCTTCATGAGCCACCTCGACTTGGCTGTCCGGGTCGGCAACGAGGATTTCGCCGTCGTAGAGAGGGGCGCCGTCCGTGAGGGGGCGGGACTCGCCATCCGGGCCGAGCGCGAAGGCCTGACCTTTTACCGAATTGATGGCTGCAACGATTTGATCCGGATTCATTTTGTTTTCTCCTGAGAAGCCCATCCTGCTCGATATGACCGTGCGGGCAGGAATTTATCCGATGGCGACTACCGTTCCGGTTTTAACTCAGCGCGCGAAACCGACAGCCACCCCATAGTGGTGCAAGCGTACAAAGCGCCAGGAAGGAAGAAAATTGTACTGACGTACAGATGCATGAAAAAACACGTTCGTCCCGTATTTTTCCAGCGCCCCGGAAAATCGGGTCGCCTCGCCATCGACGGCTGCGGTCGGCCCGTGTTCAGATCAGATCTTCGTCGCCAAGCAATCGCAACTCCTGCTGTTGCCTGCGGTTGTCGCGCCGTTGCAGCAGCTTGGATTGCGCGGGCAGCGGCAGATCGGTGAAACGAATGACGCCGCGCTCGATCAGGAGGTCGATGACGTCTTCGAGCACCCGCACGAAAGACAAATCGGAGCCGCGCAGCGCATCATCGGGCTTCGCCTGCCTCGCCAGTCCTTCGGTGAAATCCAGCACTTCCGGAGCGTCGTCCGGCAGACTGCTCCAGCCGGGACGGGTACGGTCGTCAGGGTCGCGGCTGAGGGCAACGATGCGTCCATCGGCATTTTGCCTGACGTAGAGGGTCGTGCTCATTTTTCCTTGCTTTCTTTGTTGTCCGTCAGGCGCAATGCCAGTTGCAGGCGATCGCGCACGCCGAGTTTGGTGAAAATGGCGCCCAGGTGCGCCTTGACCGTGCGTTCGGTAATCCCGAGCGCGCGGGCAATCTCCTTGTTGGATCGGCCGCTGACCACCTCGCGGGCTACCTCGGCCTCGCGCTCGGAGAGTTCTTCGGGCAATTTGTCGACTGCGGGCAGATTCTTGTTGACGACGCCGATCAGCCGGGTCATCAGGGCCGGCCCGATCCAGTATCCCTTCCGGCTCACGACCTGGACGACTTCACGGAATAGGTCCGGCGACGACCAGGCGTGGCAATAGCCGCGCGCGCCGGAGACGATTGCCGAGACGGCCTCGCGCTCGTCGGGAATGTTGGAAACCACAACCACGGGCGCGTCGGCAAAATGTTGCAACGCCTTGGCAAGCAGTTCTTTCCAGCCGGACGCAGCCGTGCTCAACCAGACGATATCGGCCTTGATCTGCGCGGAAACCGCCACGTCCCATGTGAAGTAGAGACCGTCAGCGAAGGCATCCCGCCAGCGCGGCGAGGGCATTACCGCGCCGGCAACGAGAAACAGGTTGCGCATCATTTCTCCGACATCGAGACTGCTTTTGCACGCAGCACGGGTTTGAGGAGATAGGAGAGCACGGTTTTCTTGCCGGTCAACACATCGACTTCAGCCACCATACCGGGCGTAATTTTCATGTCGCCATAGCCAGCCGACTTTTTGCCGACCAACTTGTTGCTGTTTGTCCTCACCCTGATGAGATAGAACGTATTGCTCCTTTCATCCGTAATGGAATCGGACGAGATATGTTCAAGCTCGCCTTCAAGCCCTCCGTATATGGAGAAATCGTAGGCGGTGATCTTGACCAGCACGGGTAGGCCTTCACGCAGGAAACCGATGTCCCTGGGCTTGACTTTCGCTTCGATCAGCAGGTTGTCCTCCGAGGGCACGATTTCGACCAGTTCCTTACCCTGAGGCACAAACTGGCCTTCGGTATTGACATGCAGGCGCTGAACCTTGCCTTTCACCGGCGACCGCACCTCAGCCTGCACGACCTTGTCCCTGCTTATCCCGGATGCGGCATCGGTTGAGGCGAGTTCGGAGGATGCATCGGTAAGCATCTGACGCCATTTACTGAGCAGGCCGTGTTCGGCTTCCTCTATTTTGCTCTTTGCTTCGCTGATTGCCGCCTCCGAACGCCCGATTCTTTCCACAGCCGCCTTGCGGTCGCCGTCGAGTTTCGACACGTTGCTTTCCAGCTTGTTGATCTCGAACTCGGAAACCGCGCCGGATGCCAGCAAGGGTATGCTCTGTTCCAACTCCAATTTGGCATAACGAAGGCCTTCGACGGCCTGCTCATGCAATGCCTTGACTTCTCTTAGCTCCTGCTCGCGCTGTGTGAGTTGCTCCCTGAGACCGGAAAGCAGGGCATTGGATTCGTCGAGCGAGGTCTGGTAGAGCCTTTGCTCCTGATCGGCGATAACAGGGCTGCGATCGAGCACTTCCTCAGGCAAGATGAATTCACGCTTTTCGGTCAACGCTTGCAAGCGCGCTATTCTTGCCAACAGGCCATGACGCTTGGCTTCGCCAGCGTCATGTTCGGAACGATACCGGAGGTCGCCGATGCGCAGCAACACATCCCCTGCCTTGACTTCCTGGCCTTCTTTCACCAGTATTTTTTCGATCTGCCCTGCGTCGACGGCCGAGATGGTCTGCCCACCCATCGAAGGCGTGACCTTGCCGTCGCCGCGCGCCACTTCGTCGATCTCTGCCAGCGCCGCCCAGGTCAGCAGCGATATCACGACAACGACGACGATCCGCAACAGCCATCGGGCGCGTATCGGTTCCTGTTGCAGCCGCGCCCAATCGGCCTCATCCCCCCAGTCCAGTTGCCGGGAATCCGGCAGGGCAGGCAGCAGACGGTCGAAAAAACGCTCGAAAAGGGATCGCCCCGGCGCTTTCATCCTGCCCAGTTGCTCGAACGCCTTGCGGGTAGGCTGCATGGGTTCAGGATGATCTCCACGCTTGCCTGCGCCCGGCGGCATCTGCGTTTCGGGCTGTATGGTATCCAGGGCATCGTGCGGCATAACCCGTTTGTCCATTACCTGATCCTCCCTATCTTGTCCTGGCGCAGGATGACGACGTCAGCCGTCATGCCGGGGACGACTTCGCCGTCGGCCAACTTGTCACCGTTTGTCCTCACCTTGATGAGATAAAACGTGTTGTCCCTTTCATCCGTAATGGAGTCGGGCGAAATATGTTCAAGCGTACCTTCCAGCCATCCGTATATGTCGTAGGCTGTGATCTTGACCAGCGTGGGTAGGCCTTCACGCAGGAAACCAATATCTCTAGGCTTGATTTTCGCTTCGATCAGCAGATAGTCCACCAACGGCGCGATTTCGACCAGTTCCTTACCCTGAGGCACAAATCCGCCCACAGTCTTGACATGCAGGCGCTTGACCGTGCCATTCATTGGTGAACGCACCTCGGCTGGCTCGACCTTGTCCCAGTTTGCCACGGCTCCGACAGTGACCGTGGCGAGTTCGGACGACGCATCGGCAAGCATCTGACGCCATTTATTGAGCAGGCCGTGTTCGGCTTCCTCTATTTTGCTCTTTGCTTCGCTGATTGCCGCCCGCGTATGCCCGATTCTTTCCGCTGTCAGCTTACGGTCGCCATCGAGTCTCGCTATCTCCTTTTCCAGTTCAAGGATTTCAAACTCGGAAACCGGGCTGGATTGCAGCAAGGGTATGCGCTGTTCCAACTCCAATTTGGCATAACGAAGACCTTCGACGGCCTGCCCATGCAATGCCTCGACTTCTCTTAGTTCCTGCTCGCGCTGCGTGAGTTGCTCCCTGAGACCGGAAAGCAGGGCATCGGCTTCGTCGAGCGAGGTCTGGTAGAGCCTTTGCTCCTGAGCGGCGATATCGGGGCTGCGATTGAGCACATCCTCAGGCATGACGAATTTGCTTTTATTCGTCAACGCTTGCAAGCGCGCTACTCTTGCCAACAGACCGAGACGCGTAGCTTCGGTAGGACCCACTTCGGACACGAACCGGGACGAGTCGATGCACAGCAGCACTTGCCCTGCCACGACTTCCTGGCCTTCTTTTACCAGTATTTCTTTGATCATCCCTGCCTCGACAGCCGAGATGGTCTGCCCGCCCATCGAAGGCGTGACTCTGCCTTCGCCGCGCGCCACTTCGTTGGGCATCTTACAGGCCGACAACGATGTCACGGCAACGACGGCCCACAACAGCCACCGGGGGCGCTCTAGGGCATCACGCGGCACAACGACCATTACCTGGCCCTCCCGACCTTACCCTGTTTTATGGCTTGCAGAACATGCTCCTTCGGCCCGTCGGCGACGACGCGACCGCCATCGATGACGATGAGACGGTCGACCAACGCCAGCAACGGGGTGCGATGCGTGATGATGAGCATGGTCTTGCCCTGGCCGAATTCCTTCAGATTACGCTTGATTTCTTCTTCTGTCGTGTGATCCATCGACGCCGTGGGTTCGTCCATCAACAGGATGGGCGGATCGTGCAGGACGGCGCGAGCGATGGCCACGCTTTGGCGCTGCCCGCCCGAGAGCGAGTCGCCGCGCTCGCTCACCATCATGTCGAAGCCCTGCGGATGCGCATTGACGAATTCGCTCAGCCCCGCAATGGCTGCGGCACGCAGCACCTCGGCATCTTCGGCGCGCGGTCTGGCAAGCGAGATGTTTTCGCGCAGGGAACCGTAGAAAAGCACCGGGTCCTGCGGCACGTAGCCGATGTGCCGTCGCAATTCCGCCGGATCGAGCTGGCGCACGTCGACTCCGTCGACCAGCACCGCGCCGGACGATGGGCGGTAAAGGCCGAGAATCAGCTTCTCGAGCGTGGTCTTGCCGGAGCCGACGCGCCCGATGATGGCGACGCGCTCGCCCGCCTTGATGCGGAACGACATGCCGTTCAGGGCGCAGATTTCCTGGGCCGGGTAATTGAAGACGACGTCGCGGAACTCGATTTCTCCGCTCAGGTTCTTGCGGCTGATGAAGTTTGCGCCCAGGGGACGCTCGCACTCACGGTTCATCAAGCCGTCGGTCGATTCCAGCGAGGTGGCGGCGGTGTGATACTGCACGAGCAGTCCGGCAATGCGCCCGATGGGCGACATGGCCCGCGCCGAAAGCATGTAACAGGCTACCAGCCCGCCGACGCTGAGTTCACGCTCCCCGATCAGGTAGACGCCGATGATGATCACCACCAGGCTGACCAGTTGAACGATCCAGTTGGCGCCATTGGTGGCCGAGGCCGAAAGTAGCCGCAATTGTGTGCTGACCCGCGCCAACAGGGCGGTGCTCGTTTCCCACTTGTGCTGCACGGTCGCTTCCGCCCCCATCGCCTTGAGCGTTTCCACGCCGACCAGCCCTTCCACCAGGGTGGCGTTGCGTTGCGCCCCGGCGCGATAGGAGGTCTGCGCCAGATCGTGCATCTTGCCCTGCACCGCCAGCGAATAGATCACCAGTATGACGATGCCGAGTACGAAGGGCAGCACCAGCGGCCAGGCGATCCAGGCGATGACGAGGATGAAAAGCAGCGAAAACGGCAGATCGACGAAAGCCGTCACCGTTGCCGAACTGATGAAGTCCCGCACGCTCTCGAAAGCCTTCATGGTGGCGGCGAGCGACCCCGCCGATGTCGGGCGCGTTTCCATGCGCATGCCCAATACGCGCTCCATGATGTGCGCCGAAAGCTCCACGTCGATCCGGCTGCCCGCGAGGTCGACGAAATAGCCCCGCATCGTGCGCAGGATCGTGTCGAAGAGCAGCACGATGAACAACCCGATGGCCAGTACCCAGAGGGTTTCGACGGCGTTGTTCGGCACCACGCGGTCGTAGACGTTCATCACGAACAGGGGCATTCCCAGCGCGAACAGGTTGATGACGAACGCAGACCACAGCACATCGTTGTAGATGCGCTTGTTGGCGCCGATGACGCTCCAGAACCAGTGCCCGCTGCGCACGATTCTGCTGCCATGCGGCGCGCGCGCGTCGAACCGGAACTCTGGGCGCACGTAGATCACATTCCCGTCGAAGTGCCTCTCGATGTTTGAGCGATTGAGCATCACTGCGGCATCGCTCAGTTCGGGAAAGATCACCCGCAAGCGATTGCGGTGCGTGCTCATCTCCATCAGCACGCAGGCGCTGCCGTTATCGAGCAGCAGGATTGCCGGTAACAATGCCGGGTTGATGTTGTCGAGCGAGGTGGCGACGATGTTGCTGCGCATGCCGGCGCGGCGGGCGGCGCGCTCGAAAAGCGATGGCGTGAGTTTGCCGTCCTTGAGCGGCAGGCCGGCCACGATCGCGTCGCGGGTTTGATTGCCGCCGAATGTGCGCACCAATATCAACAAACTATTGAGTAACGCATCGACGGAAGATGTCTGGTGCGAAACTGAATCAGTTTGTTGAACTGCTTCGGCCACGAAAATCTCGTTGATGTTGTTCATTAAATAATTTCAATGTTATCCGTGCACGATACAGGAAAGTGAAAAGCAACGTGAATTCTACACTTACGCCATTACAATGGCGCGGGCAAACTGCGTGCGATGTGCTATTTCAGAGCACAAAACCCCAATTGGACATTCTGCCTGGAATCCGCATGAACTCCGTCCAACGCAGACGCTATTCGCGCATCCGCTTTCGCGGCTCTGCCACCTTTCAGGCCGGTCTCGGTCAATGGCCGTGCAGTGTGCTCGATCTGTCCCTGCGTGGCGCGCTGGTCGCCGTCGCCGTTCCGGACATCAGCATCGGCACTTCCTGCCTGCTCGAACTGCGTCTCGACGATGATGTCTGCGTGCGCATGCAAGGGCATGTCGCGCATCATTATGAAAGTCAGGTCGGCATCGTCTGCGACGAAACCGACCTCGACAGCATCAGTCATTTGCGTCGGCTGCTTGCCCTCAACCTTGGCGATACTTCGTTGCTGGATCGAGAGTTTTCGACTCTGCTTGCAGAGCACGGTTGACATTTCACCGTTGCCAAACGCTCTCCCAGGCGCTACCTTATTTTGGTTTTGCCGCCCTTTTCCGAGGCGCGCATCCGGTATGAGGTATGAGCCACACGCACAGCCCACCCACCCCCGCACCCGGCGAACCTTCACCGAGCCTTCTGGTATGCGGCATCGGTGTGCGCCTTGCCGTTGCCGCCGTGGCCTGCGCCCTGTTGTGGCTGGCCGTTTTCTGGGCGCTGGCCTGAACAGCGATGCGCCCTGCACCGACCGTCTCCGGCCCCGCGATCCATTTCAGGAACCTGACCCTCGGTTACGAGCGCCATCCGGCCGTGCATCACCTGGAGGCGGAGATCTCCGCCGGGTCGCTGGTTGCCGTCGTCGGGCCGAACGGCGCGGGTAAATCGACCCTGCTCAAGGGCGTGGCCGGGGAGTTGCGCCCGCTCGAAGGTCACATCCGTATCGAGTCGTCCCGCGATCACTCGCCGCAGCGCGACCGTGTCGCGTCGGCCTACATGCCGCAAAGAAACGAACTGGACAGCACCTTTCCCATCACGGTGTTCGACATGGTGGCAATGGGATTGTGGCGCGAAATCGGCGCGTTTCGGGGGCTTGACCGCGCTGGCCGGGGCAGGGTACGCGCCGCGCTCGACGCCGTGGGACTGGTCGGGTTCGAGTCCCGGCCCATCGGGACGCTCTCGGGCGGGCAGCTACAACGCGCGCGCTTTGCCCGCCTGATCTTGCAGGACGCGCCCATCATCCTGCTCGATGAACCCTTCGCCGCCATCGACGCGCGCACGGTCGACGATCTGGCGCATCTGATCCTGCGCTGGCATGCCGAGGGACGTACCGTGCTCACCGTGCTGCACGACTTCGGGCAGGTGCATCGTTACTTTCCCACCTGCCTGTTGCTGGCGCGTGAACTCGTCGCTTTCGGCCCAACCGCTGACGTGATGACCGAGCCACTGCTTGCTCGCGCCCGGCAACTGTCCGAAGCGTTCGATGAACATGCCGGAACATGTTCGCTGCCGGAGTCGGCATGATTTACGACATCTTCATCGCGCCGTTCGTCGACTTCGATTTCATGCGCGGGGGGCTGGTAGGGACGCTTGCACTCGCGCTGGGAGCGACTCCCGTGGGCGTGTTCCTGTTGCTGCGACGGATGAGCCTGATGGGCGACGCGGTAAGCCATGCCATTCTTCCCGGCGCGGCGCTTGGCTATCTCGCCTGTGGCCTGTCCCTGGGCGCAATGACGGCTGGCGGCATCATTGCCGGGCTGGTCGTGGTGTTCGCCGCCGGATTGGTGGCGCGGGCCTCCAACCTCAAGGAAGACGCGAGTCTGGCCGCCTTTTACCTGCTCTCGCTTGCCGCCGGGATCACCATCGTGTCGCAGTCCGGAGGCAATATTGATCTTTTGCGTCTGCTTTTCGGCTCGGTGATTGCTCTCGATAATGCTTCGCTACTGCTCATCGCTACCATCGCCAGCATTTCGCTTTTCGGCATGGCCCTGCTGCTCCGGCCACTGACTCTGGAGTGCCTCGATCCCACCTTTTTGCGCGCGGTCAGTCGCATGTCCCCGTTGGCACACTACGGCTTCCTGCTGCTGGCCGTACTCAATCTCGTGAGCGGTTTTCATGCGCTCGGCACACTGATGGCCGTCGGCATCATGATTCTACCCGCCGCCTCCGCGCGACTTTGGGCGCGCAGGTTGTCGACCATGCTGGCGCTCGCTGTGGGACTGGCGTTCGTGGCAGGCGTGGCCGGGCTGTTGCTCTCCTTTCATATCAACGTTCCCGCAGGGCCGGCCATCATCCTCGTGTGCGGACTCACGTATTTCATCTCTCTGCTGGCTGCGCCCGGCGGTCTCATCGCTTTACACTGGCCAGGCCGCCAACATTTAAGCTCATGACCTATTCTTCTTCCCATTCCTTTCTGCGCCGCGCATGGCAAACGGTATTTCTCGCGCTTGCGTTTTTCGTCGCCTCCGGGGCGCGCGCCGCAGAGATCGAAGTCGTCGCCAGTTTCAGCATTCTCGGCGATCTGATCCGCCAGATCGGCGGCGAGCGGGTGAGTGTGCACACCCTCATCGGACCGGGGCAGGACGCCCATGCCTATGAGCCTCGCCCGTCCGATGCCCGTCTCATCAGGCGCGCGGGGCTGATCGTGCAGAACGGCCTCGGGTTCGACGACTGGCTGCCCCGGCTGGTGCGCGCCTCGGGCTATCGGGGGAGGCTGCTCGTTGCAAGCGAGGGCATCCGTCCGCTGGAGATGCATGGCGAAAACCATCGTCATGCACGAAACGAGCATATCGACCCTCACGCCTGGCAGGACGTTGCCAACGTCCGGGGCTACGCCGACAACATCGCCGCCGCCCTGATTGCCGCCGACCCCGGCGGCGCGAACGTCTACCGCGCCAATGTCGCCCGTTACCGCGCCGCGCTCGACGCGCTCGAAGCCGACATCCGGGCTGCCGTTGCCAGTCTGCCGCAGGAGCGGCGGCGGGTCGTCAGTTCGCACGATGCCTTTGCCTATTTCGCCCGCGCCTACGGCATGACCTTTCTTGCCCCGGTGGGCACTGCCGGACACAGCAAACCGGGCGCGCGCGACGTAGCTCGTCTCATCGAGCAATTACGGAAGGAAAAAGCGCCCGCCGTATTCATCGAAAGCATCGCCGATCCCCGTCTCATCGAGCGCATTCGCGCCGAGTCCGGCGCGGTCATGGGCGGCACGCTCTACTCCGACGCGCTCTCGCCCCCCGAAGGCCCCGCGCCCACTTACATTGCCATGATGCGGCACAATCTCGGTACACTCATGGCGGCGCTTGTTGCGCGTTGAACGTGGTTTAAAGCACATTCACGGCAGGTATTCCAGTAGACTTTACTTAAATGGTTCAAGGTAGCTTGGAACGATGCTCACCCTCTCTCTCGCCCAACTCGATTTCATCATCGGCGATCTTTCCGGCAACGTGACCCGGATGGCTGCCACTGCCCGGAAGGCTGCCGCAGACGGCGCGCAGATCGTCGTTTTTACGGAACTGGCGCTTACCGGCTATCCGCTCGGCGATCTGCTTGATGAACGGGATTTTCTTGCGCGAGTCGACGCGGCGTTGATGAAGCTTTGCGACGCCAGCCGTGTCACGCCCGATCTTTATTGGGCCATCGGCACGCCCACGCGGCGAAAGGGGCCAGGCAAGAAGCTGGAAAACAGCCTGCTCGTACTCAAAAACGGGCAAATCGTCCTCCAGTACGCCAAGCGGCTTTTGTCGGTCTGCAACGTGTTCGATGAACGGCGCTATTTCGAACCGGGGCCGGACGTGGCGGCATGTCTGGAAATCGGCGGCACGCGGATTGGCTTTCTCATCGGCGAGGATGCCTGGAACGAAGAAGAGGAGAATGGCTCCATCAGCCCGCTCGGTCGGCTGGCAGCGGAAAAACCCGATCTCGTCATCGCTATTGATGCCAGCCTGTCGACCCTCGGCAAGCGCGAGGAGCGTCACGCCCGTATCGGGGCGGCAAGCCGTCGCTACGGACTCCCGATGGCGGTCGCAAACCAGATCGGCGGTCACGATCAACTGGTATTCGACGGCGCCTCTTTCGCGGCCACGCCGCACGGCGGCATCGTTTTCGAGGCGGCGCAGTTCGAAGAAGCCCTGAGCACCCTGCGCCTGCAGGACGGCGCGTTCGCGGGCATGGATGGCAGGGCGCTTGCCACGGTTTCCGCCCACGGATTGCCGGTCATGGAGTTCTGTCGCCGCCAGATCGTCCTCGGGCTACGCGATTACACTCGCCGTTGCGGTTTCAGCAAGGTCGTGGTCGGTTCTTCCGGCGGCCTCGACAGCGCGCTCGTGCTGACGTTGGCCGCCGAGGCGCTGGGGCCGGAAAACGTCGTCGCGGTCACGCTACCGTCCCGTGTTTCGAGCATGGGCAGCGTCAGCGATTCCGTCGCGCTGTGCCAGAACCTCGGCATCAGGCTTTTCGAGCATCCCATCCGCGATCTCGTCGCGACATACGAGCAAGGGTTCAATGCCGCATTTGGCGAGCCGCTTCGGGGACTGGCGCTCGAAAACCTGCAAGCCCGCGTGCGTGGCACGGCATTGATGGAATACTCCAACCAGTTCGGAGCCATGCTGCTGAATACCGGCAACAAGAGCGAAGCCCTGGTGGGCTATTGCACGCTTTACGGCGACACCAACGGTGGACTGGGGCCGATTGGCGATCTCTACAAGACGGAAATTTTTGCGCTGTCCCGCCACCTCAACGAAACCGCCGGACGCGAGTTGATCCCTCTTTCCATCATTGATAAACCGCCCTCCGCAGAACTCGCTCCCGGCCAGAAAGACAGCGACAACCTGCCGCCTTACCCGGTACTGGACACGATCCTGAAAGCCCTGATCGAAGGCGAACGCCTGGGCGCCGAAGAACGGGATGAGGTCAATGCCGCCTGGAATGAACTGGCCGGAACGAAAAAAGGCACGGTACTTATATCGCATGTACAGCAGATGATCTGGAAAAGCGAATTCAAGCGCCGGCAGGCCGCGCCCATCCTGTATCTGCGCCCACGTGTCTTCGGGAGTGGGCGGCAGCTTCCCATCGCGGCGAAGTACGAGCACATGTCGAGCGCAATCCCCGTTTTTTATGGCGGAGATGATGAGACAGGCATTTATGGAGTCGGAGCTTCGCCTTCGGCTGCATCGAGGATTCCCCGGCCTTTGGAACCAGGCTGGTTCGACAATTAGAGCGTTTTTGGTTTAATGCATACATGTCGTGTTGGTCGAGGAGAGCTTGCAAAGCCCCAACGCCGCGACCACCCCGTCACGCCTTCGGCGCGCCACCCCTCCACAGAGGGGAATTGCCCCGTCAGGCTTCGCCTGCCACCCCTCCACGGAGGGGAATGTCTGGAATCAAATGGATAAAAACATCGAACACGGCGCATCCGCGCACTTTGACGCGGCGATCCTGATTGGCCGCTTCCAGCCGTTTCACAACGGCCACGCCGCGCTGCTCGAACAGACGCTGAAACTGGCCGACCGGGTTCTGGTCGTACTCGGCTCTTCGTTCCGGGCGCGAAACGCCCGGAACCCCTTTACGTGGGAAGAACGCGCCGCGATGATCGCTGCCAGCTTCAACGAAGCCGACGCCCGGCGGATCGTCTTCATCCCGGTTCGGGACTATTACGACGACGCGCGCTGGGCAGCCGCCGTGGAAGAAGGGGTGCGCGTGGCAATGCAAGGATACGCCGCACCGCGTCTGGCGCTTGCCGGTTTTCACAAGGATGCTTCGAGCGACTATCTGAGGCTGTTTCCGCAATGGTCGTTCGTGGCATCGACGCGGCTGGGCGACATCGACGCGACGCCAATCCGTGGGCTTTATTTCAACGACGGTGAAGCGGCATGGGCTGCGCTACGCGCTCAGGTTCCGTCAGCGGTCGTCCGGCATCTCGAAGACTGGCGGACACAGCCCGCCTTTGCCGCCATGCGCGAGGAGTACGAGACCGTCGAAGCCGACAAACAGAAGTGGGGGCACGGCCCTTTCATCACGCTGGATGCGGTCGTGACGGTTGCCGGGCATGTCCTGCTGGTGCGGCGCAAATATCCGCCGGGGAAAGACTTATGGGCCATTCCCGGCGGTTTTCTCGAAGGCAGGGAACGACTGCTCCGGGGCGCAATCCGGGAATTGAAGGAAGAGACCGGGCTTGCCGTGGCGGACATGGAACTTGTACAAGCCTGCCGCGCGGCAGCCGTTTTCGACCATCCCGACCGCAGCCAGCGAGGCCGTGTCATCACGCACGCGCATTGGTTCGATTTAACGCTTCCGGCTTTTCCCTCCGTCTCGGGCGCGGACGATGCCAGTGACGCGCGCTGGTTTCCCATTGACGAACTGCCGGGCATGGAAACGGAACTGTTCGAGGATCATTTTGTGATTCTCGACAGATTTTTGGGCAACCCGTTATTTTTTTGAAACCATCGAGCCTTCAAACACAATGCGCGGATCGTTCACATCCACGAGTTCATCCAGTTCGTAGACGTTCCGATAGCCGTACCCATAC